>NZ_CP127247.1:3585649-3899168 GCF_030285785.1 Parasedimentitalea psychrophila
CGCACCTCAATCGCTCCCGGATAATCGAGACGTTCCAAGTGTGATCTCCTCGGGAACTGGGCGTAACTATTTGCTGACGCGTAACCGGCAACGGCAATGATTGAAGGTTGAATGGCACCGGCTTTTGTAACGCTGTTAGTAAGCAATGGTCGGACAACCGGAAGCGCATCAGGCTCATAACCTGAAGGCCGTAGGTTCAAATCCTACTGTGATAATCAAAATTATCGTTATATATCAGCTTATTACGCCCTGATTCTGCGGGGTTGTTTTCGTTACCCACCCTGGACTGGAAGCACTGCGGAAGCAAGCGGAGCGAAGTCGTTGTGTGGTCGTTTGGCAACATTCGAAGACGGGTGGGTAATGGGTGAGTGGTGTCGGTCACGTCTTGGTAGTCACGCTCTAGACGGTCAACCCACATGACTACGAGCACATCCCCTCGACGTAGCTTGTCATAGAGGCGTTTACCCTCAGGACGCTATGACAGCTTGGTGGAAACACCTGATACTCCATGGTCAACAATGACTTCATCGATGTGAAACCCTGCTGCTAAGGCGTGAGTGTGCTGAAGCTCTAGAGTTTGCTCTGCAGTGCTCACACGAGCGTAGAATAGGGTCGCACTGAAACACATGGTCAAAGAATACGTTGACATCGCTTCGGCCGCGCCGGGAAGAGAGCGCTCATCACGATTTGCAGTGCCTTGCTGACTAACCTGCACTCAGGATCGTTTCCCAATTTGTAGAAAGAATGACGTCCTTCAACTTTTCAGCATAGTCCTGAAATGGCGACTTTTCCCGCAACAATAAGTTGACCTGACGTCGAGATGTTAAGTCTGAAATTTCCCGAAAGACCAGATCTGACGGCGCTATATGTAGCACTGCCTTGGGTAATATCGTAACCCACTTGTCTGATCGAACCATTGCAATAAGCGATAAGGTGTTGCGGGCAGAGAGATCCGCATGAGAGGTCATCTCTTGAAAACTCTTTGACTCAATTGAGAGGCACAAATCGTTTTTGATGAACGCTTCGGAAACCACATCAGTCAGGAGTATTGGACCCGTTCTATGTGCAAGTGGATGACGTGGCGAGCAAATGAGCCCAAAGCGATCTGAGAACAGCGGTGTCTGTTGAATTCCATTCAGGGTGTGGTGACTGGAGGCGATGCCAATATCTGCTTTGCCCCTGCTCAGAGCGTCGACCACTTGTTGGGAATCCGTGTCGCGCAGCTCAATTTTGGTTCCGGGGCAGACATCGCGGAACCTTTGCACCATCGAGGGGAACATAAGGCCAGCAACCGACGGCACAGAGGCAACGCGTACAATGCCCTGTGGGGCAACCGCTGCGGCCTGAATGGCCTTTATGGTGTCGTCAAACTGGTGCAATTCAATCTGGGCTAGTTCAAAAATTTGCAGCCCAACCGGTGTTAGTTGGTTTTTCCGATCACTGACAAACAGGCGCTGGCTAAGGTGATCCTCCAACTGTTTGAGTGTCATTGAGACTGCGGATTGCGTCCGACCCAACCTTGTCGCCGCATCACCCAGATTTCCGGCTTCAGCTACCGCGCTGAAACAACGTAACATTTCTATTTTGATAGCCATGACTTCAAAAACTCTGAAATTTGATTAAGTTATTTAAATTTGACTGATGTTGGGTGTCGTGTCCATTCTTTTCCCAACTCAATGCGTGGGAAAACTGATGTCTGAGACCAAACTGAACCTGATTGCTGGAAACTGGGCTGCGGGAGCAAGCGAAACCGAAAATCGCAACCCGTCGGATCTGAGCGATATGATTGGCATGTTCGCCCAAGCGAGCACGCACCAATTGGAAGAGACTCTGAACCAGGCACAATTCGCGCAGGCGGAATGGGCTGCGTACGGCATAGAGCGCAAACAGTCGGTGTTGATGAATATCGGCAACGAGATGATGGCGCGGGCCGAGGAGTTGGGTACTTTGCTGAGCCGGGAAGAGGGTAAACCTCTGGCCGAAGGCAAAGGCGAAGTTTATCGTGCCGGGCAATTCTTTACCTATTACGCCGCTGAATGCCTTCGTCAACTGGGTGAAAATGCGGATTCGGTGCGCGCTGGTGTCGAAATCGACGTGCGCCGAGAAGCGGTGGGGGTTGTTGCCATCATCTCCCCATGGAACTTTCCCGCCGCCACCGCTTCGTGGAAAATTGCTCCGGCTCTTTGCTATGGCAATGCCGTGGTTTGGAAACCCGCCAACATCACTCCGGCTACGGCTGTGGCGCTTGCGGAAATTATTGCCAAACAGGATATTCCCAAAGGGCTGTTCAGCCTTGTGATGGGATCTGGCCGTTCCATTGGTCAACAACTGGTGGAAAGCCCCAAGGTGAACGCAATTTCGTTTACTGGATCTTTGCCTGTGGGCAAAGGGATTGCCACTGCCGCCATTCAAAACCTGACCAAGGTTCAGATGGAAATGGGATCCAAAAATGCCTTGGCTGTGATGGATGACGCCGATCTGGATCTAGCGGTAACGCTGGCCTTGGGTGGTGCGTTTGGCAGCACGGGTCAAAAATGCACGGCCTCCTCACGGCTGGTGATCCATAGTGCGGTGCACGACAGTTTTGTAGAAAAACTGGTTGCTGGCACCAAGGCGATGAAAGTGGGCCACGCGCTGGAGGTTGGAACCCAGATGGGGCCGGTCGTCAGCCAGCAGCAGCTTGATGAAAACCTGGCCTACGTTGATCTGGGGCTATCCGAGGGAGCTGAGCTGGCTTGTGGCGGCGCCCGGTTGGATATGCCGCATGACGGTTTTTACATGTCGCCCGGAGTGTTCCTAAACACCACCAATGATATGCGCATCAATCGCGAGGAAATGTTTGCCCCTCTCACCTCTGTGATCAAAGTGGGCAGCTATGACGAGGCCCTAAGCGTGGTCAATGACACCAAATTTGGCCTGACATCGGGTATCGTGACGCAGAGCCTTGCCCGCGCCACTCATTTCCGCCGCAATGCGCGCACTGGGGTGGTGACGGTTAACTTGCCAACCGCTGGTACTGATTACCACGTGCCCTTTGGCGGACGCGGTGACAGCTCGTACGGGCCACGAGAACAGGGTAAATCAGCTGCAGAATTCTATACCACCGTCAAAACCGCATATATCAGCGCGGGGACACCGGTCTAATGCGTATCGACGGCCTGCAATATGCCAATTGGTCCGAAAAGATCTTTCGGCAGTTGCGGGAGGGCGGCGTGGATGCCGTCCACGTCACCATCGCGTATCACGAGACGTTTCGCGAAACGGTTCTGAATTTCGAAAAGTGGAACCGCTGGTTCGAACAATTCCCAGATCTGATCATGAAAGGCCAGTGGGCCAGCGACATCAACAAGGCCCGTGAAACCGGGCGCACAGCTATATTCTTTGGCTTCCAAAACCCAAGCCCGATGGAAGACGACATTGGGCTGATCGAAATACTGCACACGCTGGGTGCCCGTTTCATGCAGCTGACCTATAACAATCAGTCATTGCTGGCGTCTGGATGCTATGAGAGCGAAGACACTGGAATTACCCGAATGGGTCGCCAGGTCATCAAAGAGATGAACCGCGTCGGCCTTGTCATTGACATGAGCCATTCTGCGGACCGGTCAACAATTCAGGCCGCAGATCTATCCGGGCGCCCAATCGCCGTCACTCACGCCAATCCGTTTGATTGGGCACCAGCGCTGCGGAACAAGAAAAACGATGTGATCCGGGCTGTGACCGAAAACGGTGGCATGTTTGGGTTCTCGATCTACCCGCATCATCTGAAAAACAAATCAGACTGCACTCTGCAAGAGTTCTGCGAAATGATCGCCCGTTGTGCCGACAGGTTTGGCATCGAGCACTTGGGCATCGGCAGCGACCTTTGCCAGGACCAGCCTGATACAATCGTCGAGTGGATGCGCGTTGGTCGGTGGACAAAGGACATCGATTACGGCGAAGGGTCGGCGGACAAGCCGGGTTTCCCGGACATGCCTGCGTGGTTCCGCGATAACCGTGATTTTGGCAACCTAGAAAATGGACTGCGTGGGGTTGGGATGTCCGACGCTGAGGTTACCGCAGTTCTTGGCGGCAACTGGCATCGCTTCTATGCCGCAAATTTCATACCGCAAGTCTGACGATATGACTGGCAGCGCCCCTTTCACAGTCTCTCGCCGCGATCCTAAACGCGTTATGCGGCTCAAAAGACTCGGGTCATTACACCAATGCCGCCTTAGCTTTATGCGGGTTTTGACCCGACGTATGGCAGAGGAATCTTGGGAGT
Organism: Parasedimentitalea psychrophila; assembly: GCF_030285785.1. Taxonomy (NCBI): domain Bacteria; kingdom Pseudomonadati; phylum Pseudomonadota; class Alphaproteobacteria; order Rhodobacterales; family Paracoccaceae; genus Parasedimentitalea; species Parasedimentitalea psychrophila. The sequence goes on from NZ_CP127247.1 coordinate 3,589,914, forward strand.
TTACCTGTCCTGTTTTCAACATTGGAGCGGATGGTACAGGCCACGCGGTCTATTGTGCCAAAGGTCCAGACCGCACCTATTCTCTAGTCGCTTTTGCTCATGATCTGGCGCCGGAAATGCGGTCGGACCGGGTAATTGCAGAGGCATGGGATGCTACGTTCACGTTGGTTGATGGTATCCCTGATGCCAGTGATATTGCGCGACTGTCGCAAAACGTTCCCTTACAGGAAGCTGGCCGCGTTAGTGAAAGCGAGCTCTCCCTCTCACGAGCAAATCGCTCGGTTCGTTTGTGGAAGCATGTTGTCGAAGCTCTAGCAGGCGGACGGCAACCTGACCCGGAACAACTGGCGAGCGTCGGCTATCTGATGCGTACCACCGCCGTTTATGGCTCTGGTAAATTCGGTGCGGCTGACCGCGAGTTGATCGCGGATAGGCCGGAGTTTGCCGCGCCGTTCCAGGCTGAGATGCTTTCGGTGTTCCTGACCCGCGCTTTTGTACTGGATCTGGTAGAACACGCTGCCCAAAGCAAAGGTGGCGATACGGCCGTGCGGCTAGATCCCAAAGTTGCAAGACAGCTTGGGATCGGAAATTCAACTGGGCTTGGCATGGCGCCATTCATCGTGAACCATCCCATGTTGTTTAACAATTGGATTAAGGCGCGCGAAGAGGCACTGTTGCGGGTCCGGCAGGTACATTTCGCATTAGAAAACGAAATGTTTCTGTTCGAAGAGATGCTGATGCGTAGCGCTCGTTCGATTGCCCAATGGCATTCTGAACATCCGGTGCAAATCGCAAGACTTGACGCTCTTCGAGCGGACTTGGATGCGTTGTTCCGGTATCTCGCGGAACAAGATCTGACAAAAAAGCACCCTTGGGATCACCTGGTTCGATGGTCTGAGGTAAACCTGAGCGAGGAAGGCCAGGAACTAACGGTTTCATTGCTGTTGGAACCCTATGGGCATCTTGTGGACGGTCTGTCGACCTGTTTGTCAGATGGCAATTCAGATGCATTTTTGATCGACGGTAGCATGCCGATCAGCACCTTGAAAAACCTGATCCAATCCTGTTTTGGCTGGGCGTTGAAGTTGGACTGGTCCAGCCCGGAAAACTGCGCGCGCGCGTGGTATGTATCAGCCGAGAAGCTTGAGCCTCGCATCGGGTCACGGTTTGAGGAACCGATTGCGGATTATGAACAGCCTTTGGCGCCAGCACGGGATGCGGCACGGGCCTTTGTCACGCTTGGTGAATGGGATCAGAACAATACGGTCGCGGAGTTCCTGTTGCTCCACCCGGAACATCGCCACACGGTCAGGCGTGCCCAGATCAGCGCCAGCGCGCCCTATAGCGAGATCCAGGATAATACCATCAGCGAAGGTGTCCTCCCGATTGATATGCTGCGGGCCAAGCTGTCCTTCTTTGGCGCCACACATTTTGACCCACGTTCAGATCGTTGGGTGCGGATTTGCATGTTCCAAGGAGCGCCATACCCCAACGAGCTGACTAAGAATAACGCCGATTTTTGGATCTATCCCGGGTCGGAGGGAGGCGAATGAGCTACTCTTTGAACGAAGTTGAGGCCCTCAGCAAACGGGCGGCCCGTGGGGCGGGACTGGATTGGGGCTTCGCAGAAGAGGCGTCCAAAGCAACACGGTGGCTTTGCGCGCAGGACCTTGACGGTTGCCGGTTGCTGTCCAGCATTTTGGACGCCTATCAGGACAACGGGCGCCACTTACACGCGCCGCTAACTCTAACTGGAGAATGGCACACCCCAATAGAGACGCTTTGCCCAGTGCAAACAGGGGCGTCTCTATCGGATTGTGCAGCGCAGGTTGCTTCCGATGGGGTTGAGATCCGCGATCTGTCCAATCCGTTGTTCATTCTCCCATTTGTTGCAGCGGTCGCCCGTGTAACCAAAACCTGTCTGCTGGTGACCTGGGAAGGCGCATCCATCACAACAGATGGAAACACCGTCGATCTACGATTTTCCGCTGAGACCACGCCCTATGTCGAACATGCTGATCGATTGGTGATTGCCCAAACTGCACCGCTGACCAAGGCCGCGAAATCGCCCTGTCGCGCCAACCCCAGCAGCCAGAACTGGGAAGAACTCAACTCACTTGCCGCGCTGACCTATGCGCCCGCAACGGAAACGTCGCGGCGCCTTGGGGCAGGGGGCGGGCAAACTGACAATGACTAATCCGGAGGTCTTATGACTGAAACACGAACTTTAAGTCTTGCTGAAATCGAAGAGCTGTCCTTTGAGGCGCTAGTGGCGGCTGGAACCTCTGCGGAAAACGCGCGCCCTCTGGCGATTGCAACGGCCGCGACCGAGGCCGACGGCGTCGCCAGCCACGGATTGGCCTATATCCCGATTTATGCCGAGCACGTTCAATGTGGAAAAGTTGATGGCCAGGCTGTACCCAAACTGGATGTGACGCGCCCGGGCGTGATCACAGTGGATGCGGCTACAGGGTTTGCGCATTCGGCCATCGATAAGGGGTTTGAACAGCTGATCCCGCTTGCCCGTCAACAGGGTGTTGCCGCGCTGTCAATTCACAATTCCTATAATTGCGGCGTACTGGGGTACCACACCAATCGCTTGGCCGAAGCAGGTCTGGTTGGGCTTGGCTTTACAAATGCACCGGCGTCAATCGCACCATCGGGGGGATACAAACCCGTTGTCGGCACTAACCCATTTTCGATTGCCGCGCCGGGATTGGATGGAAAACCGGCGGTATTGATCGACCAAAGCGCCAGTACCATCGCCAAGAGTGAAGTGATGAAATATGCGCGCGAAGGCAAACCGATACCTGTTGGCTGGGCTCTGGACGGGGACGGCAACCCAACCACTGATCCAAATGTCGGCCTAAAGGGCTCGATGGCGCCCTCTGGTGGCTACAAGGGTGTCGGAGTTGCATTGCTGGTCGAGATGATGGCGGCCGCCCTTACCGGGGCCACGTTGGGCATCAATGCTTCGCCGTTTTCTGGCACCGCTGGTGGACCGCCTAAAACGGGGCAATTTTTCCTGGCAATCGATCCTGCAGCAACATCCGGAGATCTGTTTGCCGCCCGTATCGCAGACCTTGCAAACGCGGTTCATGCGCAGGACGGCGCGCATCTTCCAGGGGACGGACGCACGAAAAAACGCGCCTTGGCGCAGACACAAGGCGTTGCGGTCAACACCGCAACTCTTGCCCGGATCGAGGCACTCCTCGGTTAGGGGAAATGCCTGTCAGGGGAAGGCAGGCCAATTGGAGGGGTTACAGAGTAACCCGTTCCAAATGCTCATAAATGAGCCAACAGTGGAAGGGAGAGTTCCAATGTCAATCAAGCCTCCATTTACGGAGCTGGAAATCAAGAAGGCGGGGTCTGGATTCTATGAAGGATACAGTCTGCCGATTGCGCTGATCAGTAAGATCACAATGGCCTTACTGGTTATTTGGGCCCTGGTTTGGCCCGCCAATGCCAACAGTGCATTGGGAAGCCTGAACTGGAAAATTCTGGGGGATTTCAACGCGTTTTACATCGTGATTGTTGGGGCATTCGCGTTCTTCCTGTTTGTTGTGGCAGCGCTACCGCAAACCGGCAAACGGGTCATGGGGCGCCCGGGCGAAGCACCAGAGTTCTCAAACTTTTCATGGTTTTCAATGATGTTCGGTGCCGGTTTGGGCGTTGGACTGATGGTTTTTGCCACTGCAGAACCTATGGGGCTTTGGGGGTCGAATCCGGTGGTTGTGTCCGGCGAGGTTGTCGGCAATACCGAAGCAGCGCTGCAATCTGGATATCGCTATACATTCCTGCACTATGGTATCCACGCCTGGGCCATCTATGTGGTGACCGGCCTGTCGCTGGCATACTACGCTTACACGCGTGATATGCCGCTGACGATCCGATCGGCCCTGACGCCATTGTTTGGCAAATATGTGAATGGTGTCTTTGGTCATATCGTCGATGTTCTGGGTGTTGTTGCCACAATTCTAGGTGTGTCGGTAACAATCGGTTTTGGTGTCAGCCAGTTCGTTGATGGGCTCTATGCGATCACAGGCATGGAATGGATGATGGATATGACCGGTGATGCTCCGGCCCCAGGCACAGTGGGTCTTGTTTCAGGTCTGGTCATTATCATGGGGCTGTCGATCATTTCAGCCGTGTCAGGTGTGGGACGTGGGGTAAAGTATCTCTCGAACCTCAACCTGGTGTTGTCGATCGTTTTGTTGCTGACCTTTGTGATTTTTGGATCCTTCATGTTTGCAATGACCACCTATGCCACCGCGCTGATGGACTACATCCTGCACTTTGCCGCGCTTAGTTTTGGCCCTTACACCCCGCAATCCCCAGAGGTATTTGCGGCGGCCTTGCCGGAAGCAGCCAAACCTCTTGCCGGAGATCTGATGGCAGGGGCAACCAATGCCTGGGGATCCTTTGATGGGTTCAAATCAGGTCTGGATGGTGCGGCTGCAGCACTGCCAGAGGAAACTCTTGCTGCTGTGTACGATGCCGGTAATGCAGGGCGTCAGTTTGGCTGGCAGGCCGGGTGGACCACGTTCTACTGGGCTTGGTGGATCGCATTCTCGCCCTTCGTTGGCCTGTTCCTTGCCCGTATCTCCAGAGGTCGTTCGGTCCGGGAATTCATTGTAGGCTGTGTCTTTGCGCCTACGTTGGTCTGCTTTGCCTGGATGACAATCCTTGGTGGTACAGCCATTGATCTGGAACTGACCGGGGATGCCAATGGCGTGATCATCGGAGCCTCTAATACTGCCAAACTGTTTGTGACTTTGGGGGAAATGCTCTCCGGTGGTTTCCTGACAGCGATCACTGTGATGTGCGTGGTGCTGATCCTGACCTTCCTGGTAACCTCGGCTGACTCGGGTATTTTGGTGATGAACACCATCATGTCCGGTGGCGAGCAGGAAACAGGTATCAAACACCGTATCGTCTGGGGCGTGATCCTGACTTTGGTGATTGGAACGCTGCTGATTGCTGGCAAAAACAACGGCGGCGCAGATCCGATGGAAGCGCTAAAGAGCGCGATGATCATCGGCGCACTGCCTTTCACGGTGGTGATGGGGCTGATGTGTGTGTCGCTGGCCAAGGCGCTGTATCGTGATGGTCTGCGTGACAAACATAGTGCAGCAGAAGCCGCACCTGCCGAGTAACCAATAATTCTTGAGCGGGCTGTAGTGGCCCGTTCGTTCCAACAGTGCGTACCTCATTTGTACTGAGCGACGCTAACGCCTCCTCCGATAGTTGAGAATACCATGACTTACAGTGGATTTCGGGTCATTCGCGAAGCGTTGACTGGCCATAAAGGGTGGCGGTCTGTCTGGCGCGATGCCCATCCAAAGCCTCATTATGATTTTGTCGTCATTGGCGGTGGCGGTCATGGCTTAGCAACAGCCTATTACCTTGCCCGTGAGTTTGGTGAAGCAAACATAGCGGTTGTTGAAAAGGGCTGGATTGGTGGTGGCAATGTCGGGCGCAACACGACGATCATCCGATCGAACTACCTGCTGGATGCAAATGAACCATTCTATGAGTTTTCGCTGAAGCTCTGGGAAGGGTTAGAGCAGGAGCTGAACTACAACGCCATGGTCAGCCAGCGTGGCATCCTGAATCTATTACACAGCGACGCCCAGCGCGACGCGGCACGTCGGCGGGGGAACGCGATGATCCTGAACGGATCAGATGCTGAATTGCTGGACATTGCTGGAGTTCGCAAACTCTATCCCTTCCTGAATTTCGAAAATGCCCGGTTCCCGATCAAGGGTGGATTGCTGCATCGACGCGGTGGCACCGTGCGTCATGATGCGGTGGCCTGGGGCTATGCCCGCGGGGCCGACCGACAGGGTGTCGACATCATCCAAAACTGTGAAGTCACCGGGTTTCGCATCAAAAACGGGCGCTGCCTGGGGGTTGAAACCACAAAAGGATTTATAGGTGCGACCAAACTTGGTGTGTCCGTTGCTGGCTCGTCCAGCCGGGTGATGGCCATGGCAGGGATGCGGTTGCCCATCGAAAGCCATGTCTTGCAGGCCTTTGTCAGCGAAGGGCTGAAGCCCACATTGCCCGGTGTCATCACCTATGGCGCAGGCCATTTCTATTGCAGTCAGTCGAACAAAGGCGGTCTTGTCTTTGGCGGGGATATCGACGGCTACAATTCCTATGCACAGCGTGGCAATCTTCCCACTGTTGAAGACGTCGCAGAAAGTGGAATGTCCCTGATCCCAGCTTTAGGCCGCATACGCCTCTTGCGCAGTTGGGGCGGCATCATGGACATGTCGATGGATGGATCCCCGTTTATCGATAAGACACCTATCGACGGTCTCTATTTCAACGGCGGCTGGTGTTACGGCGGCTTCAAGGCAACGCCTGCTGCAGGTTTTGCCTTCGCCCACCTGATGTCCACAGACCGCTCGCATAAAACCGCCACTGCTTATCGTCTCGACCGGTTCCGCACCGGACACATGATTGATGAAAAAGGTCAGGGCGCGCAGCCCAACCTGCACTGAAGAGAAATTATATGATCATTCCTCACCCTTTACTGGGCCCGCGAGATGCGCAGGAGTTTACCTATCTCGGTGATGCCAGCCTGATTGATCGCCCGGATTGGCAAAGTGAAAACGCCATGCAAGAATTTCATGACTACCTCTACCTGCGTGAAAACCCGGCGGGCCAGCATCGTGAGCTTTGGTTTCATGAGCAAGGGGATCGGTCCTGGTTGGTGGTCACCCGCAATACGGTGACCCACGAAATCACACAGGTAGAGCTGGCAAGCGATGTTGCCCGCGCACAGGGGCGCGGCAGATGACACAAGTGAACCGGCTGAGCGGTGGTCGACTGGACCGCAAAAAAACGCTGTCTTTCTCGTTTAATGGTAAAACTTATAAAGGGTATCAGGGAGATACCCTGGCTTCGGCATTGCTGGCCAATGATGTTCGTTTGGTTGGTCGTTCGTTCAAGTATCACCGCCCACGGGGTATCTTTTCCGCTGGATCGGAAGAACCAAATGCCTTGGTTGAACTGGGCAGTGGCGCGAGGCAGGACCCTAATACCCGGGCCACAACGGCAGAATTGTTTGACGGGCTGACAGCACGGTCGCAAAACCACTGGCCATCGTTGAAATATGACCTGCTGGCTGTGAACGACCGGTTGTCCGACTTCCTGACGGCGGGTTTCTATTACAAGACGTTCACCTGGCCTGCAGCCTTTTGGGAAAAGCTATACGAGCCGATCATCCGACGGGCTGCCGGGTTGGGTAGCTTATCGATGCAGGACGACCCCGACCTTTATGACAAAGGGTTCCTGCACTGCGATCTGTTGGTGATTGGCGCAGGCCCAGCCGGGCTGGCGGCTGCGCTGACAGCAGGGCGCGCTGGAGCGAGCGTTCTGCTTGCTGAGGAGGATTTTCTGCTTGGTGGTCGCCTAATTGCCGAGGATATGGCGCTTGGTGATGGTCCAGCCGCACTTTGGGTTGCAAAGGTCCAAGCTGAGTTGAGCGGCATGGACAATGTTCGCATCCTGCTGCGCACAACTGTGAATGGGGCCTACGACCACGGTGTCTACAGCGCCTTAATGCGGGTGTCGGACCATATGGCGTCGCCTGAACCGGGGAAACCGCGCCAGATTCTATGGCGGATCTATTCCAAACAGGCTCTGGTTTGCACCGGTGCCATTGAACGTCCCATTGCGTTTAAAAACAATGATCGCCCTGGTGTCATGTTGGGCGGCGCAGTGCGTGCATACGCTAACAGGTGGGCGGTGACCCCTGCGCAATCGGTCGTGGTCTTTACAAACAACGATGATGGTCACCGCACAGCTAAGGTCCTGCAAAGCAAAGGTATTTCAGTTCCAGCGGTCATTGATATACGCCAAGACGCGCCAAACATTTCCGGTGCGGAGGTCTTGGCCGGAGCCCAGGTGATCGACAGCAGTGGACGCAGCGGTTTGAAATCGATCAAGGCCCGTTTGGCAAATGGTGAGATCCGCAGTTTCGCCTGCGGGGCATTGGCCGTCAGCGGTGGTTGGAACCCTAACCTTAGCCTCACCTGTCACCAACGGTCTCGTCCAGAATGGCGTGAGGACATTGCCAGCTTTGTCCCAGGGCGGGACTTGCCGCCCGGTCAACTGGTTGCAGGGGCTGCTAGAGGTGATTTTTCAACTTCACTGGCGTTGCAAGGGGGCGTGAATGCAGCACTGAAGGCGTTGAAAAACATTGGTCTGACCGGGCGGGAAATTGAGCTCCCCAAGGCCGAGGATGTTGACCTATCCCTGACGCCATTCTGGCACGTCAACGGTGCCAAAGGCCGGGCTTGGATTGACCTGCAAAATGATGTGACCGTCAAAGACGTGACATTGGCCCATCAAGAAGGTTTCCGGTCGGTCGAACATCTGAAGCGCTACACGACATTGGGCATGGCCACGGATCAGGGAAAGACCTCTAATATGGGAGGGTTGGCTGTGATGGCAGAGTTGACCGGTAAAGCCATACCCGAAACCGGAACTACCATGTTTCGGCCACCCTATACACCCGTTGCCCTTGGGGCATTGGCAGGACGATCAGTCGGCAAAGATTTTCATCCCACTCGTAAAACACCGAGCCATAAATGGGCTGAAGAGCAAGGCGCTGTCTTCGTCGAAACTGGGAATTGGTTGCGGGCACAGTGGTTTCCACAGCCGGGAGAAGCCCACTGGCGGCAATCAGTTGATCGCGAAGCCCTAGCGGTTCGTAAATCTGTGGGTGTCTGCGATGTGACGACCTTGGGCAAAATTGATGTCCAAGGCAGTGATGCTGCAACTTTTCTGAACAAGATTTACGCCAACGGCTTTGCCAAACTGCCGGTGGGGAAAGTACGGTACGGGATCATGCTGCGCGAAGATGGCATCGCTTATGACGACGGTACCGCCGCACGTTTTGCCGAAGACCACTTTGTGGTCACAACCACCACAGCAAATGCGGTACTGGTCTATCGCAACATGGAATTCGCCAGACAATGCCTGTGGCCTGACCTGGATGTACAACTGATTTCTACAACCGAAGCCTGGGCGCAATATGCAGTCGCAGGTCCTAAGTCACGCAAGTTGTTGAAAAAAGTAATCGACCCCGAGCACGATATTTCTAACGAGGCCTTTCCCTTCATGGCGTGCAGGGAAATCACGATCTGCGGGGGGCTGCGGGCGCGCCTGTTTCGGATCTCGTTTTCAGGTGAACTTGCCTACGAGTTGGCGGTCCCGACCCGGTTTGGGGAAGCGTTGATCCGCAGACTAATGGAAGCAGGCGCCGAATTTGGTGTGGTACCTTATGGCACAGAGGCGCTCGGCGTGTTGCGGGTAGAAAAAGGCCACGCTGCCGGAGCGGAGCTGAATGGCACCACCACGGCCTTGAACCTGGGCCTTGGTCGCATGGTGTCGAAGAAAAAAGACTTCATCGGTGCAACGCTGAGCAGGCGCGATGGTTTGAATGGAGATGATCAGTTGATCTTGGTGGGGTTTCGGCCGGTGTCTAAGGGCGAAGTTCTTGTTTCTGGCATGCACCTGATGACCAGCAACGCTTCGGTCAACGCTAGTAATAGCCAAGGTTATCTTACCTCAGCCATCCATTCACCAAATCTGGGGCACTCCATTGGACTAGGTTTTCTGAAGAATGGTCACGGTCGGCTGGGCGAAACGTTACGGGCCGTAAACCCCTTGGAGGCAGGTGAAGTTGCCGTCGAAGTTCTCTCCCCTCATTTTATTGATCCAGAAGGAGAACGGCTCCGTGACTGATTTGCAAATGATGACGCCAATGGGTAATACAACGCCCACTGTGGAACACTATGGTAGCACCTGTATCGCCGAACATTGTGGCATAGAGCTCGTGTCTCTGGCCGCACGTCGGGGTCAGACAGAGACGTTACAAGACTATGTAGAAAAAGAGTTGGGAGTGCGCCTTCCCAAGGTCGGGGGATCAGTCACCGGAACTGATGTCAGTGCTTGGTGGACTGGACCTGACCAATGGATGATTGAGGCCCGTTGGGACATCAAATTGGCACTTACCGGTCGGGTCGCACAAGTGATCGGCAAGTTGGGCTCTGTTGTTGATCAGAGTGATGGATGGGTCCGGTATGACATAAGCGGGCCTGATGTAATTTCCATGTTTGAGAAGTTGACGGCAATCGACGTCCAAATGATGCAATCGGGGACGGTTGTGCGGTCAGCTATTCACCATATCGGCTGCTTTATCCGTTGTGAGACCGCCGGAGACGACTACTCCGTTTATGGACCGAGATCATCTGCAGACAGCCTGCATGAAGCGCTGGTCGGAACTGCGTTGGCGAATTTTCCGACTGAATAGCAACCGGCACATTTGTGATGACTTGCGCCAATGGCCGACGTGCGGACGCATTGGCGTTGTTGCAGAACAGACGCCTGAGGGGTGACTTCCCCTTTCCCCATAGAGTTCAACCCACGCGAACGATCTCGGCCGTGCCGAGGGCCGAGAAGCGGTTCAACAAGGCGATGCGGATGTGGATTTCGGCGGTCCGGGTCTCGCGCCATGATGCGCTCGCCGAATGTTTTGAGGCATCGCATCCACTGCCCGGCAGTGGTTTGCCTGCAAACCATGAGAGGGTGGCTTCGACGCGACTTCGAGTAGATGTGAATGCCTGCGATTGAGTCTTTACTACCTCAGCCTCAGCCTCAGGCATTCAGCAGATCAGCTTCCGCACCAAAGCGCAGGAAAGCAAAAAAATACGAAAAAAAGTTAATGCAGTTAAGGCGGTCCGGTGACGCTGGAGCTGTCGATTGGTGTTAACCCAGCCCTGTTGCTCAGAGATCCGTCTCGCGAAACATATGGGCAACCGTGTGCTTCAACTGCAGGTCAAGAACCACCTTGTAGCGTTGCTGGAAATCCGGGGAGTTCACGATCCGGCTGACCTGCCAGCGGGAATAACCTGTCGCCTCGGCGCAATTATACAGCTTGCCGCCGGGGTGCTGCACCATCCATAGCAGCACCGCCTGATGACGGCGCTGCCAGGCAGGGTATTGACCCTTAGTCATCGACTAATCCAAGCTCGATTAGACGTTTGTCCGACTCACCATAGCTGTTGGAAAAGAGGCCTTCGCTTAACCCGGCTGATCGCAAAGAGAGGTAAGCTTGAAGTTCCTTTGGGATCTGACGATCGTTATCTATCTTATAACCTGAAAGATCACAGCGCACTATATATAGTAATTGAAGTATGCAGATGCCTTTCTCAGAGGTGATGAGGTAATCCCCCCCGAAACTAAGGGGATGTGGAAGTAGAATTTTCTCGGCAGAATGCATGAGGAGATTTTGATGAAGATGACGAGATATAGCGAACCCCAAATTCTTGCGATCCTACGCCAAGCCGAAGGCGGTGTGCCTGTAACGGAGCTGTGCCGCGAGCACGGGATGAGCAACGCGTCGTTCTACAAATGGCGATCAAAATACGGTGGTATGGACGCGTCGATGATCAGCCAAATGAAGGCGCTTGAAGACGAGAACCGGCGGCTGAAAAAGATGTATGCCGAGATGAGCATGCAAGCAGAATTACTGAAGGAAGCCCTGGGAAAAAAGTGATCCGGCCAGCCTTGCGACGGGGTCTGGCCGAGAAAGCGGTGGCGCGCCACGGTATCAGCATTGCGCTGGCCTGCCGCACGTTTGATGTCAGTGAGACGTGCTATCGTTACAGCCCGCTCTTGAGCGATGAGAACGAAGAGATTGCCGATCTGCTGGTTGGGCTGACGGCCGCACGGAAGACTTGGGGGTTTGGGCTATGTTTCCTGCATCTACGTAACGTGCAAGGTCATTCGTGGAACCACAAAAGGGTTTACCGGATTTACTGCGAACTGGAACTGAACTTGCGGATCAAACCTCGGAAACGGTTAAAGCGGGACAAACCCGATGCGCTGGCAGTGCCGGACGCCCCGAACATGACCTGGTCGATGGACTTCATGGCGGATCGCCTCGGGGATGGTCGGGCGTTTCGGCTCTTGAACGTGCTGGATGATTTTAACCGCGAGGGTTTGGGCATCGAGGTCGATTTTTCTTTGCCAGCCGAACGGGTTATTCGCAGCCTTAATCGGATCATTGAATGGCGTGGGAAACCAGGAACCATTCGGGTCGATAATGGGCCGGAGTACATCAGTGGTAAGCTGCTGGAATGGGCTGAGAAACAAGGTATTATCATCCAGTACATTCAACCCGGAAAGCCGCAGCAGAACGCTTACATCGAGCGCTATAATCGCACCGTCAGGCATGAATGGTTGGACCAACATATCATCGAAAACATAGAGGAGGCACAGGACTTTGCCACACAATGGCTATGGACTTACAATAATGACCGCCCGAATATGGGCCTCGGCGGCATCACACCCGCAATGAAACTGAAAATGGCCGCGTAAATTCTACGACCGCCCCCTGTTAAAAATGGGGGGATTACCATGAGATTGCGCAGCTTCTCGGGCGTGGTGCATACTAGATAAGCAATCTCGTCAATTTCCATTGCGTAGTTTTCATGGAAGGCCAGGATGGGAATTAATTCCATAACTGTTAGCCCTTTTAGCTTATTATCACTATGATTAGTCATCTGATTTCTCCTTCAATTAGTCACTGTCGGTGACTTGAAGCTGGGTGAATTTTTCCCCCAGCAGATCTTCTAGGCTCAGGACTCATAACCAGAAGATCACGGTTGCTGCGAGAGCGATGGCGGACAGGAAGACCTTCGGGCATCGGTCATAACGGGTAGCCACGCGCCGCCAGTCTTTCAGGCGACCAAACATGATCTCAATCCGGTTACGTCTTTTGTAACGACGCTTGTCGTACTTGATGGTTTTGTCTCGCGACTTTCGTCCAGGGATGCAGGGCGTTATTCCCATATCTACAGGGGCCTCTCGGAACCAATCCGCGTCATATCCGCGATCTCCCAATAGCCAGTCGGCCGCTGGCAGACTATTCACCAGAGCTCTTGCCCCAGTGTAATCGCTAACCTGACCGGCGGTCAGGAAGAACTGGATCGGCCGCCCAATCGCGTCCACTGCCCGGCAGTGGTTTGCCTGCAAACCATGAGAGGGGGCACGGCATGCAACTTCGTGTTCATACCGCCCTTGGTACGTCCGATCAGACGTCCACGCCCCCTTTTTTTACCCGCAGGCTGGAGGCCGTGCGATGTGCCTTGAGGTAAGTTGCGTCAATTGAGATCGTCTTGTTGTCAGGAACCTCGGCTGCCAGCCCCATCATAATCCGCGCGAACACCCCCATGTCGCTCCACCGTTTCCAGCGGTTGTAGAGCGTCTTGTGTGGACCATACTCCTTGGGCGCATCACACCAACGCAACCCATTGCGATTGATGAAAATAATACCACTTAACACTCGGCAATCATCGACCCGTGGCACGCCATGACTCTTCGGAAAATAGGGCCGAAGCCGTGCCATCTGATCTTCGCTCAGCCAGAAAAGATTACTCATAAAACCCCCGTAATTTGGGGCCTTGAATCATGCAGAACAGATAGCCTCAAGCAGATTAATGGGTCCTGAGCCTAGGGCAGCCTCCCAGACAGTGTAGACTTGGTGCGTTTTGATCCTGTTCGGAGAAGGAAGCCGGGCCATCACGCGCGCTCCTGCGGAAGCGGACCGGAGGTGTTTTGGTATAGCTGGGCCGCCTCCCAAACCTCCACATCCTCCTCGCGATAGAGTACCCTCGCTCCGATCTTCAGGAAGCGCGGCCCCTTGCCCAGCCAGCGGCCGCTGCTCCAGCGTCCGGGGCGACATCTGCCACCGCGCCGCCAATTGCTCTTGTGTCATTTTGCTCATAAGGCCTCTCATTTCTTCACCAGCAGTCGAGTGAGTTCGACTGACTTGTGGTATGAATGGTGCGCTTCTTTTGGGCCGAATTCTGTCGTTAGCGGCGAAAAAGGTGTGACACTGGTGGTCCGTAAAGCTTTGATATTATTCCATGGTGTCGGAGAATGTGTGACCTTGGAAAAATTGTTCGGGTCGTTGACTGATCCAGTCGGCGTGAACGGCCCCTTGCCGACCTTGGTACAATTTTCGCCTAACGACCGCTCCCAGACTCATACCAGAAACGGTGTTTTGACGGGCCGGGAAAAAAGCGGACTTTGGTCGTCTGGTCGGGGAAGCTATGTTGCGGTTGGCAGGGCGGCCGGGATGTTGATTTGCGCAGTCGGTAAACTCCCCAGCCTGGACCCGCCTTCGACACTGCGTTCAGTCAGCGCCAACAGAGCTTTGGGCCTGACTGCCAGGCGCTGAGCATGGTTAATTCTTGATCTTCGCGGTGACCTTGGTTGCAGTGGGTCTCTGTGCGTTGATGTGGGCATCTGACAAAGAATGGGCACCGAAACCGCGCCTGATTATCCCTCGATAAGTAGTTTACTTATTCACGAGTTGGCAACTTTCGGTCCTTAGGGGGCAGTTGGACGATTTCTCGGCGCCCTGAGGGGCAAGGACCTATTACTGCAAAAAACCATTTATTCATGCAGCCATGCTGGCTTTTTCCTGCATGGCCCCAACGGTTGGGCTGGGATTTACGGCGGCCGATGATGCAAGTCACACCATGTCGATTGGCAGTAACTGCGGTTTTCATGGTTATGTCGATAGTGGTTTTGAACAGGCTTTTTCGGAAATGTCCGACACTGGCCTCGGGCTATCGGCCTTCGCTGGGGGAGGTTACCTATTTGGGGGCGGTTTAATTACCGGGAGCCCAATAACGGTAAGCAATTTGGCCAATTGCCTTGGGACGGCCGAAAGCAATATTTCAGGACTGACGCAGGATGGCGTTGATGGTACATTTGCAAGTGAAACCTATATAGGGTTTTCGTTCAGTCTGGCCACAGCCACCAGCCATCTCAGCGTCGGCACCCACACATTTGACACGACTGGATATAGTTTTATCGCCGGGAATACCACGGTAGAAGAGACTAAGAAGACCATCGCGCGCTTTATGTATGGCCGTGCCAACCAGTTGATTGCCAATCAGCCAGATTTGACGGGCTTTCTGAGTGGCACCGTCATCGGCGCCCTGGATGCGCATGTGACGCGGGGCTTTGGCAATTTCAATCTGGCGACAGGTGCCGACTACCCCGTCTGGTTCCAGCTCAAAGGGGCCTGGTCAAAGGATGGCAACACCAACAGCAGCGCTGCCTTTGGCGTCCTCGGCAGCCATCGCAACATTAGCGAGACAGTCCTGCTTGGTGCCATGCTGCAGTTTGACCATCTGTCACAGGATGACGGTGTTTTGACGGCAGAGGGCAATGGCTGGCTCGCGGGGCCTTATGTTGTGGCCAAGATGGCAGATCAGCCGCTCTTCCTGGAGGCCCGTTTGCTTTATGGTCAATCCTCCAACACGGTGTCTCCCTTTGGCACCTATGCGGATAATTTTGACACCACACGCCTGCTGACTCAGATAAAAGTGACCGGGAGCTATGAGCAGGGTCGCACTCGTCTTAGCCCCTATCTGAATGCGGCTTATGCGGCGGATGAACAGGAAGCCTACCAGGATAGCTTGGGCAATCTTGTACCGCTGCAAAAGATTGAACTGATGCAGATCGCTGTTGGTCTGGATGTGGCCCAGCCAGTACTGTTGAAAAGCGGTGATTTGGAGCTACGCGCCGGGATCTCAGGCATCTGGTCGAACACCGGTGGCACCGAGGTCGCAGGGACTGTCCTGCCGGGCTATGCCGGTTGGCGGTCCAAGGTAAACCTTGGCCTGAATTATGTGAGCAACAACAGCGGAACCTTTACCGTGTCGACCTTTCTGGATGGTCTGGGGGCAGAGGGTTATGAGAGTTCTGGCCTCAATCTGGGCTATAGTCTCGCGTTCTAGACGCGGCAGCACCATCCGCTCTCTGCCGCCTTCACACCCCGCGTCCAAACCCGGATTGTGACAGGTCGCAGAGAGCGAAAGACGTTCTAGTATAACGCGGCCCCACTGAGGACACTGGGGCCGCGTTTGTTGTTTCGAAGGTGTCACATAAATCGAACCGAATGCAGCCTCTACCGACCAACAGATGGACACGAGCCTGCCTATCGCGCGTTCCGGCCTCGCAAGTCCACCTTCCGCAACCGAAGGATCACTGTCCGCTTCGACGCATCCGAGAGAATGTGCAAAACGCACTGCCTGCGTATAACTGCCGTTGGCGCTGACTGCGGCGAATGCCCGCAATCCGCGGCGGTTTCAACGGGTCGACGCAACACTTTAGTCTTTAGCCAAAGATGGAGTGTAAGCCATGAAGTATCGTCGCCGAGTATTTTTCACGGATAAGCAGAAGTCAGAAATCTGGGATCGATGGCAGCGCGGAGAGTCGATGAGTTCGATTGGACGTGGTTTTGATCGCGCATCATCATCGATTTATCCCCTCCTTGCGCGCACAGGCGGCATCCGTCCACCGGACCGCATGAGGTCGCGCCTCGCTCTGACCCTGATCGACCGAGAAGAGATATCCAGAGGCCTGCGTGCGAAGGTGTCGTTGCGTTCAATAGCCCGAACCCTGAAACGACCAGCGTCCACAATCAGCCGCGAAGTTGGGCGCAATGGCGGCGTTCAAAACTACCGTGCAACAGCTTCAGATGCAGCGGCGTGGGACCGTGCCCACCGCCTAAAGCCCTGCAAGTTGGAAGGCAATATCTATCTCTACCGCGCGATATCGGCCAAGCTGACGCGTAAATGGTCCCCGCAACAAATCGCAGGCTGGCTGATGCGCGAACATCCCAATGAGGAGGGTAAACGGGTCTCCCATGAGACGATCTACCGAAGCCTATTTATCCAGGCACGCAATGTACTTAAGAAAGAATTGCTGTCGCACTTGCGGGCGACGCGATCCATTCGTCGCTCTCGCCACGCCACCATGAAGCGCAGCGGCCTTTGCCAAATCAAGGACACTATATCGATCCGACAAAGGCCGGCGGATGTGGAAGACCGTGCCGTTCCAGGACACTGGGAAGGCGATTTGATCGCCGGTTCTGGCAACAGCTTCATTGCCACGTTGGTCGAGCGACATACGCGTTATGTGATGCTGGCCAAGGTTGGCAGCAAAGACAGTCACAGCGTTGTTCAGGCGCTGATCAAGCAAGCTCACAAACTACCAAAAGAACTCTACCGTTCACTGACATGGGATCGTGGAAGCGAGATGGCGGGGCACAAAAATTTTACCTTGGCGACTGATATCGACGTCTATTTCTGTGATCCACGATCACCGTGGCAACGCGGCACGAACGAAAATACCAACCGTTTGCTGCGACAGTACTTCCCAAGGGGCACAGATTTGTCGATACATAGTCAAGCAAAGCTGAGTGCCGTCGCAAGACAGCTCAATGAACGACCTCGAAAAACGCTAGGATATGAGACACCAGCCGAGCGTTTCAATGCATGTGTTGCATCGACCCGTTGAAACCGCCGCTGGAACCGACCATTAGACGCGATCGCCACCAACGGCAGCAATGCGCAGTAAGTGACCGTTGCAAAGTCGAAGCGTCATGCGTCACGAGAGTACATGAACGGCCCTTAACTGCCGTTGGAACTTGGCGCAGTGAATTCACACTTTCAGCTCAAAGAGACGAGCAGAGCTCTTGACGTTTTGAATTTTTTGCCGGACATGTCGCATTGATGGTTTCCGGAAGACGAATGTGATTCCGGAATGAAATGGGAATACGGTGAGGAATAGCCAACAGGCGCCGAATCCGTAACTGCCCCCGCAACTGTAAGTGGCGAGCAAACCCGGTGAACACCACTGAACGCACAAGCGTTTGGGAAGGTTCGGGCAAGCGATAACCCACGAGTCAGGAGACCTGCCATCAATGATGCAACTTTAACCCGGGCGGGGTGTCCGGACAGGAGGCCATGATGGCTTTACGGATTAATCCGTTCGGAAATACATGTCTGAATTATACCCCGCGCTTTCGCGGAGGGCGACATGGGATCACCAACACACAAAATTACAATATGCACCTCATGCAAACATAAGGGCACCCAATGCAGGCCCGGCTATGAATTGATTGCGCAGTTGCAAGCGGCCATTTCTGCCGCGGGAGATGCCGTCTCCGAAGAGTTCGGGGTGTCAGGCGTTGCCTATATGGCGGGCTGTGAGCGGCCCTGTACGGTTGCCTATCATGGGACCCGTAAAGCGACGTTTCTGTTCGGCGACATTGCCCCTGACGAGGACATCGACGACTTGGTCGTCTTTGCCCGCCAGTATGCGGAGCAGGGAGATGGCTGGTACTCATCAGTTGATCGCCCGGGAAAACTGCGCAATTGCACACTCGCCCGTGTTCCAGCGGCAATCATTGCGTTGGAATACAGCGCAGTGCGTCTGTCATGAATGCCGCTGATCTCATCGCTGAAAACCTCAGTTGGGGTCCACGCAAAAATCAACCGCTCCTGCTGCATCCCACCAGTTTTGAGGTAAACGCTGGGCAGGTTTTGGGGGTGGTTGGCCCCAATGGCGCAGGAAAATCTACCCTATTGCGGATGATTTATCGCTACCACACCCCCTCATCGGGACACATCCATGTTGATGGGCAGGATATATGGGCCATGCCACCGCGTGCCGCAGCTCGCAAGGTTGCCGCCGTATTGCAGGAGCAGCCAACGTCCTTTGGTTTGACCGTGCGGGAAGTCGTGGCATTGGGCCGCACACCGCATCGATTGGGATATTCGACACTTGGCGCGCAAGACGCAGAGATCGTGGATGAGGCGCTTTCACGACTCGACCTGCAAAGCCTTTCTTTCCGTGATTTGTTGACCTTATCGGGCGGCGAGCGGCAAAGGGTAATGGTGGCGCGAGCCCTGGCGCAACAGCCGCAAGTTCTGGTGTTGGATGAACCAACAAACCATCTTGATATCCGCCATCAGCTAGAGGTCCTGGCACTGATCCGGGAACTCGACCTGACCATTGTTGTCTCGCTACACGACTTGAATATGGCATCGCAGATCTGTGACCGAATTTTGCTTTTGGAGAATGGTCACACCATGGGTTTCGGCCTTCCTGAAACGGTGCTGACAGAGGCAAAGGTTTCAGATGCGTTTCGTATTGATGCCCGCCGCGAATACCTGCGCCCAAGTAATACACAACATCTTTCATTCCACCTACCTGATCAACGGGGCACCCTATGAAACTTACATATACAACACTCGCGTCCGCGATGATGGCAACACTTCTGGCCACCAGTGCGCTTGCTGAGATCACAGTGCAAAGCTGTAACCGTGAGGTTACTTTTGATACGCCTCCACAGGCCGCAATCTCTAATGACGTGAATCTGACCGAGATGATGCTGGTGCTGGGCCTTGCGGATCGGATGGTCGGCTATACGGGTATTTCGGGCTGGAAAACCCTGGATGAAACCATGACCGCAGGCGTTGAAGAGCTACCTGAACTATCATCCAAATATCCAAGCAAAGAAGTGTTGATCGGTGCCGACGCTGACTTCTATTTTGCGGGTTGGAGTTACGGCATGAAGGTTGGTGGCGAAGTCACGCCAGAGACCCTCGCGCCCTTTGGAATTGATGTTTATGAGCTGACGGAAAGCTGCATTCACATTGGTGAGAAAGAGGCCGTCAGCATGAATGACATGTATAATGACATCTTGAATTTGGGTCTGATATTTGACGTCAGCGAGACTGCCGAAGCGCTTGTTTCCGGATACCGAGAAGACCTTGCCCAGTTCTCTGCTGGTCTGACGCCTTTGGCGCAAGCACCCCGTGTGTTTGTTTATGACAGTGGTGAAGATGTGCCTTTTACGGCAGGGCGTTATGCGATGCCAACTGCCCTAATTGAAGCCGCAGGCGGCATCAACGTCATGAATGATTTGGAAAAAAGTTGGTCAACCATCGGCTGGGAAGCAGTGGTCGAACGCAACCCCGAAGTCATTGTCATCGTAAACTACGGCGATGTAACTGCCGAAGAAAAACGCGCATTCATGATGTCGAACCCAGCCTTTGCAAACATTGATGCCGTCAAAAACGACCGCTTTGTAACTCTGGAATATGTAGAGGCAACCCCAGGTCCGCGCAACATTACTGCTGTAAAGACACTTTCAGCCGCATTCCGGACTGAGTGATGACTGTGGAGAGGGCAAGACAGCCACAGAAAACATATTGGACGGGCTTTCGCTGCGCCATGGGCGGCGGGCTGATTGTACTTGTCCTCTCCATCTCAATTGCCGTCAGCGTTGGCGCAATTTCAATTCCCATATCTACGGTCTGGGGGGTTCTTCTGAACAAAATTATCCCCGGAAGCATTCCCCAAGATTGGTCCGCCGGGCGCGAAGCAATTGTCTGGGATATTCGGTTTCCTCGTGCTGTGTTGGCATGTCTTGTTGGCGCTGGCCTGGCAATGGTTGGGGCCAGCTTGCAAGCCGTCACACGGAACCCTCTGGCGGATCCTCATTTGCTTGGAATCTCAGCGGGTGGAGCGTTTGGGGCGATCCTTGCGCTTTTGCACACGGGCATGTTCCTAGGCCTTCTGACTGTGCCTTTGCTGGCGTTCATTGGGGCGTTGGGGGCGACGGTTTTGGTTCTTGCTGTATCTCAATTTGCCTCTGCCACCAGTGCTGACAGACTTATTCTTGCCGGTGTTGCAGTGTCATTTATCATTATGTCACTGGCAAATGTTTTGATTTTTTTAGGTGATCCGCGCGCAACACATACGGTTGTGTTCTGGATGCTTGGGGGACTGGGGCTCGCTCAATGGGGACAGCTCGTTTATCCGCTGGTGGTTTTGTGTTTGTGTGGCACATATCTTTGGCTGAATTCGGCCAATTTGAATGCAATGACCATCGGTGATGAAACAGCATCAACCCTTGGCATATCAGTTAGCCGCTTTCGGTTAATGATCTTTATGACCGGCGCGCTGATCACCGGCGTGATGGTCGCCTTTTCCGGGATCATTGGCTTTGTAGGCCTAATGATCCCTCACATTGTGCGGCTGATGGTCGGAGGAGATTATGCGCGTGTCTTGCCGACAGCCGGTCTATTTGGCGCGATATATCTACTTTGGTCGGACATCATTGCACGCACGATCATGGCACCTGATGATTTGCCCATCGGCATTGTCACCGGCCTGATTGGCGGTGTTTTTTTCGTCTGGCTTCTTCGACGCAGGACGCACTAGATTTGTTATTTCCATGGGGACAATCAACGATGGAATTGAATAACTCTCGTGACTTTGGATAGCACACTTACTGTGCATAGCCGCCGTTGGAGCGGGTCGCAGCGTGGGCCCGCTGTCCGCCCTTCGTGTCGGATGCTGCACCGCGCACCAAGGTCTTAAAGGGGCGAAAAGCAGATGGGTTGGATGGCTCCTGCTCCAACCGGCGTCGCTTGGCGCCATTATGCAGGTGTCGAAATCTGCGAATGAGGGGAGCCACCCAATGCAAGTTACAACAGTTGGCCTCGACCTGGCCAAGAACATCTTTCATGTGCACGGTATCACTGATGCAGGTGAAGTCGCATTCAATCGCCCGTTGCGCCGTGCGCAGGTGCTGGCATTTTTTAAGCGCCTTGATCCTTGTTTGGTCGGGATTGAAGCCTGCGGTACCAGCCATCACTGGGCGCGCGAGCTGAGCCAGGTGGGACATGAAGTACGGCTTATCCCGCCGATGTATGTCAAACCTTATGTGAAGCGCGGCAAGTCTGACGCGATTGATGCGGAGGCTATTTGCGAAGCAGTCACGCGGCCCACGATGCGGTTTGTTGAAATCAAATCGGTTGACCAACAAGCGCTTCTGTCCTTGCACCGGGCACGAAGTCTGATTGTTCGACAACGCACCCAATTGATCAATGCGCTTCGCAGTCTGTTGGCCGAGTTTGGTATCTACATTGCCCGTGGCCTCGCACGGGTGATCAGCTTTGCGCAAAGTGTGGTCGAAGGCGTTGAACTGGAACTTCCCACTATTGCGCAGGACGTGTTCCGCAATCTGTGCCAGCGGCTTGGAGCCCTTCATGAGCAGGTGAAATGGTATGAGACACGTCTGAGATTGGAGGCGAAGCGAGACGCGCGCGTGAGGCTCTTGCAAACAATACCTGGCGTCGGCACTGTCACGGCATCTGCGATCGCTGCTAGCATTGGCGATGGCCATCAGTTCAGGAATGGTCGAGAGTTTGCTGCGTGGATAGGATTGACGCCTGCCAACAAATCGAGTGGTGGGAAAGAGCGATTAGGCCGGATCACCATCCCTCTCGGGACATCGCATGGCGATGCCCTGCCGGGCAGCGGATGGGTGATCAATATCTGCGCCAGCTCCTTGTCGTAGGAATGACATCGCTTGTGCGACAGACTCGATCCCACCCGGAAAGGGCGAGTAAATGGCTAACAGCCCTTTTGGAACGCAAACCAGCACGCTTAGCAACTGTGGCAATGGCGAATAAAACGGCACGGATCGTCTGGGCAGTTTTGACAAAGAATGAGCCGTACACGCCGAGAACAATCTGAAAAGACCTAAACAACACGAGATAGCAAGACCTGCGAAGTGATGGTGCAAAAGTCAGCCGCAACAACCAAGACACCCCGTCGAATGTCCCGGGCGTTATTGCCCGCAAAGCAGAAAGGGACTTGGTTCGCGGAACCCATCCACTGCCCGGCAGGGCATTGCGCAGCAATGTCCCGAAAGGGAGGGCCAGCGGTCAAAACCGCGCAAACAGGCCGGACACAAGACTGCTTCTGACAAATGCGCGGATCACCGCAAAAATGTCTTGCTATGCAGGAGCCATCCACACAGGACCTTCGCTGCGGTCAGCTCCAACGGCGGCTATGCGCAGATTGCGACCTTTGCAAAGTCGGGATCACTCTATACTCAGGCAAGGCGCGAACGGCCCTCAGCCATCGTCGTTCACTTATGTGGTGCCATGCAGCATGAAAAGCGGCCGTCCAGCTCACAAATGCGTAAAATCGGCCGAACGGGGAAAAGCAGCTGTGCTCGGCCTGCGCTAAGCCCTTATAAATCAGATCGAAACAGCAAATGGGGAGTAAGGCGAGCCTGACATCAATTAGCCAGAGACAGCCTGCGCTTTGTTAATCAACCAATCCCCAAGGATGCGGCCCGCGCGCCAGTTCAGCGACTTAGAATTGATCTGCAAATAGTACACGGAATACAGACTTAGGTTTTCCACCAGCGCCGGAACCAGACGGCCATCAGCAAGGTAGGTCTCAATTAACGGGCGGCGGCCAAGCATAATTCCATCTGCTTGGCAGGTCGCATCCAATGCGATGTTCAAACCATCCACTGTCAATCCCGAGGGGACGGTAACACCCGCACTGCAATAAGCCTTGGCCCAGCGATGCCAATCATTGCTATACCCCAACGTATGGATCAATCTTTGCCCGCATATCGCATCGGGGCCAGCAAACGGCCCATGGCGTTCGAGGTAATCCGGGGCGCACACGGGGAAAATTTCGGCGTTCAGCAATTGGCGCATGTTGCCTAACGGTTCAGTGTCCGGTGGAAGCCTCAGGATCTCCAGCTCGCAACGTTGTGTCAGAAACTGGTCAGGCAGAAGGTCGATTGTTCGAATATGGACATCGATTTCCGGGTGCGCCCGTTGAAACTCCCGCAGCCTTGGAGCCAGCCAAATTGTTGCAACGCTGGGGGTGCAGCGCACGGATACAACATTTTTTTCCACCTCGGGAAAAATCTGACCCGTCACCGTATCCAACCTGTCCAGCACCTCGCGCACCACCAAAAAATAGGCCTTTCCGTGTTCACTTAGCGTCAGAGACCGGTTGTGCCGGATAAACAGGGCTGCGCCTAAAGAAGTTTCGAGTTTTCGGATTTGCTGGCTAACCGCCGCTTGCGTCAGATTAAGTTCTTCTGCTGCAAGGGAAAAACTTAGCTTACGGGATGCGGCATCAAAAGCGCGCAGGTAATTCAGCCGGGGGCGCTTAGACATGAACAGGCCTCGCATAAGGTTTTCTAATGCGACCCTGCATGAAACCCAGTTTGACCGCAAGGCTTTCCAACCTCAGGTTTAACACTAGCAAACAAAGTTGGACGCCATGCAGCATTTTTCGTTTCTCGAAGACCACGAAGTCAAACGCATTCACGACGCTTCGCTGGAGATTCTCGCACAGACTGGATTGTTGGTTCGCAACAAAAAGGCCCGCGACCGTTTTGCCGAACATGGCGCAAATGTAGACGAGCCAAACGAAATGGTGCGGATCCCGCCAGAGGTGGTCGAGCGCTATCTGGCGTTGGTGCCACCAACTATCACTCTACGCGGCCGAGATCCGAAATACGACGTGACCTTTCCGCGTAAGCTGCCGGTTGTTGCGACGGCCAGTTCAGCGCCCGATATTGTGGATCCGGTGTCTGGCGTGACCCGCCGTGCGACCTCGGATGACATCGCCCGGATTGCTCATGTCGTGAACGAGCTGGACGGGTTCGACGTATTTTCGATCTCGGTGCTGGCGGACGATGCCCCCGACGGTCATTTCAATCTTTCACGCTTCTACCCGGCGCTTAAAAACTGTCTGAAACCTGTGCGTACATCGGTGGTCAATGTTGAAGAGGCCAAGAAAATCCTGAAACTCGGTGAATTGGTCGCCGGTTCGCCCGAGGCATTTTGGAAAAGGCCGTTCATCAACTTTGGCTATTGCTCTATCGTAACGCCGCTGACGATGGATTTTGACAGTACAGAAAACCTGATGTTCTTTGCCGAAAATGGGATCACGGCTTATGGCACCGTGGCGCCGATGGGCGGGATAAATACGCCCCTGTCACTGCCCGGCATGATGACACTGATCAACGCAGAATGGCTGGCCACCATGTGTCTGGCGCAGATGTCTCGCGCGGGAACTGAACTGATATACAACTTCCTGCCTGTCTTTGCTGACTTGCGCGATGGGGCCTATGCCCCCGGAGCCATCGAAGTGGGCATGATGAACTCGATCGTGTGTCAGATGGCGCGGCGATACAACGTACCGGCAGGTGGGTATTTGGGGCTGACAAACTCCAAGATCTCGGATGCTCAGGCGGGGTATGAAAAAAGCATGTCACCGCTGTTGGGGGCTTTGTCTGGTGTGAATTTTGTGGTCATGGGCGGTTTGCTGGACGCACTGATGTCGCTGGATTTTGGTCAGTTGGCGATCGACAACGAAATTGCCTGCATGATCAAACGTGTACGCGAAGGCGTGACCTTCAACGAAGACACCATCGCCTTGGACGACATCAAACGCATTGGCCCAGCAGGTATGTTTGCCGATGCTCCGATGACGCTGGAAAACATGACCACAGCAACATTCATGCCGGAACTGGCGGATCGCGATCTGCGCGAAACATGGATGGAAAACGGATCCTCTACCATTCATCAGCGGGCACTGAACAAGGCAATGGCGATCTTGTCGTCCCCCAACCACGCTGCTTTGGACGCCGAAACAGACCAACGAATAAAGGCGCATTTCCAAGGCATTGTGGCCGGAGATTCAACCCTTCCCGTCGGATGGAAACCTTTTGCAATCGGCGGTGAAAAACCACAGCGGGCCCGACGTCAGAACCGGCGTTCAAAAAAGAAAATGCAAGTTTGAAGCGGATTAAACACATGACCAAAGCCTTTCCCACATCGGCCCGTATCATCGTCATTGGTGGCGGAGCCATCGGCACCTCGATCGCCTATCACCTTGCAAAGTCCGGCGAACGGGACGTCCTTCTGCTCGAAAAAACCCGTCTGACCGAAGGCGCCACATGGCATGCGGCTGGTTTAGTGGGGCAGTTCCGCTCGCAACAGAACCTGATGAGCCTGATGAACGACTCTGTTTCGTTGTTTGACGGGCTGGCCGCGGACACCGGGCAGGAAATCGGCTGGCGCAAAGTTGGGTCAATGCGCGTGGCTGGCAGTCAGGACCGCTGGCAAGAGCTGTTGAAATCACATTCCGCAGCTCGCGCTGTCGGATTTGATATGGAATTGCTGACACCAAAGGAAGCGCAGGAACTCTATCCACTGATGCAGGTAGAGGATTTGGTGGGTGCGGCTTTCATTCCCGAAGACGGTCATGTTGATCCCTATTCTCTGACCCAGGCCTATGCCAAGGGCATCCGAAAATACGGCGGCCGCGTCATCGAAGGTGTTATGGTGACCGATCTGGTACGTCAGAATAATCGCATCAGCCATGTCGTCACCGATCACGGCACTGTTGAGGCTGACATCGTCGTCAATGCTGCGGGTCTCTGGGCCCGACAGGTTGGCAAAATGGCGGGCGTTGAACTGCCTGCGGGGATCGTGCAGCATCAGTATTTCGTGACTGAAAAAACGTCGGACATCCCAGATGACCTACCAGCGTTTCGCGACCCGGATGGGGGTTATTATGCCAAACCCGAGCCCGGCGCGCTTGCCATTGGCGGCTGGGAACGAACCACAGACAAGGTCAACCCGAAAGAGGGTTTCCCCTGGGAAAACGCCCGCCATCTGTTCGATACCAATATGGACCGGATGGAAGAAGTGTTCCTTCCCGCCGCGCATCGTTTGCCCCTGTTGAACCACTTGGGAGTGCGCACAGTTGTAAATGGTCCGATCCCAATTTCACCGGATGGCGAACCGGTCATGGGTCCGGTATCTGGCCTGCAAAATTTCTTTGTTGCCTGCGCGTTTACCTCAGGGATTGCAGCCTCGGGCGGGGTCGGCAAGGCGGCGGCGAACTGGATTTTGAACGGCGATCCCGGTTTGGATCTTTGGGCGTTTGATTTGCGCCGCTTTGGGCCCTTGCAGTCGGGTCAAAAATTTCTCCACGACCGCGCCGTCGAAAGTTACACAAAATACTACGATATCCATTGGCCCGGCGAAGAGATGCAGACCGCACGGATGGTGCGCCGGTCGCCGATTTATGATCGCCTGAAACAAGACGGTGCCGTTATGGGCTCCAAGTTCGGCTGGGAACGCGCCAATTGGTTTGCCCACAGTGGTATTGCGCAAAAGGATCAATTTGGGTTCGATCGCGCGGGGCAGGCCGAAACGGTTGGACGCGAACACAGGGCCGCGCGCGAGACTGCAGTCCTCACCGATCAGACATCATTCACCAAATTCGAAATTTCCGGTTCCGGTGCCTGTTCCTTTCTTCAGTATCTGGCAGTCGCAAATGTCGACAAGCCAGTTGGTGGCGCCGCATACACACAGCTATGCAACGAACGCGGTGGCATAGAGGCTGATGTGACAATCATACGTCGGGCAGAGGACTGTTTCTGGCTGATCACCGGTTCTGCCTTAGGCGAGCGGGATAGAGATTGGATTGATAGGAATTTGGAAACCTACCGCAAAAAGTTCACAGATGACTGGGTTGCGCGTGGGGAACAATGGGAGCGGTCGAGCCGCCCAGGTGGACCTGATATTCAGATACGAAACATCACTTCTGCGCTGGGGGTGTTGAACATCCAAGGCCCAAAGGCGCGTATGATCTTGCAAAAACTATGCGACGAAGACCTTGGCAATGAGGCTTTTCCGTTCATGACGGCCAAGGACATCCGTGTTGGTTACGCCCCTGCACTTGCGTATCGCGTCACCTATGTTGGAGAGCTGGGTTGGGAATTATACATTCCGACCGAGTATCTAGCCTATGTCTATGAAATCTTGCTCGAAGCGGGCACCGTCGAGGGTCTGATCAACATGGGCTATCACGCGATCGACTCGCTTAGGCTGGAAAAACGCTATTTGGCTTGGGGGCCGGATATCAATTCCGACAACAATCCGTTTGAAGCCGGTCTTCAGTTTCTAATCGACTGGGGCAAGGGCGATTTCATTGGCCGGGACGCCTTGACCAAAATTCGGGAAAACGGGGTGAAACGGAAAATGACTGCCCTGCTGTTGGACGATCCGTTGCCGGTCTTCGGTGGCGAAGCGGTATATTTCAACGGCAATGTTGTTGCGCAAACAACGTCAGGAAATTTTGCTTACACTCTCGGAAAACCTATCGTGTTGGCCTACTTGCCAACTGGGATTGATCTCGGCTCCGGCGTTCTTGAAGTTCAGTCCTTTGACCAGAGATCCGCCGCGACTGCCGTGAAAGGAATACCATACGATCCTCAGCGTGAAAAAATTCAATGCTGATTTAGTCTTTTTCCTTTTGCTGCACGAGGATCGGGAGGGAATGTCATAATTCCTCCTTATAGAATCCTTCCAGCATGGCCCGTCGTGTCATTTGGGAAAACATAGAGTTGCCAGTTTATTTCTCTTTCTAGTGAACGTCGGGAATCGGTAAATCAGAGACCAAATTCGCAATTATAGCGTATGACCGGTTCTCGCCGTTGCTGCATGAGCCGCCTTTTCCGCCGGGCGAGTGAATGAACGTCGTGTATGGGCGGCGGTTTCAACGGGTCGGCGCAACACTTTAGTCTTTATGGAAAGACGGAGTGTAAATCATGGCCTATCGCCGCGGACATTTTTTTACAGATAAACAGAAGTCGGAGATCTGGGATCGTTGGCAACGCGGAGAGTCGATGAGTTCGATTGGACGTGGATTTGATCGTGCATCATCATCTATTTATCCGCTGCTGGCGCGCACCGGTGGTATCCGTCCGCCAGATCGTATGAGGTCCCGTTTGGCTCTGAGTCTGGCTGAACGCGAGGAGATATCACGAGGCCTGACTGCGCAACTATCTGTGCGATCAATTGCGAGATCCTTGAAACGGTCTGCGTCGACCATCAGCCGCGAGATCCGGCGCAACGGTGGTGCCAAACTTTACCGTGCGGCTCAATCAGATGCAGCGGCATGGGCTCGTGCCCATCGGCCAAAGCCCTGCAAACTGGCAGGCAATATCTATCTATGTCCACTGCCCGGCAGTCGATACGAAGTATCGATGAGAGGGGGCGACATCGGCCAAGCTGACCCGCAAATGGTCCCCGCAACAAATCGCAGGTTGGCTGATGCGCGCACATCCCGATGAGGAAGACAAACGGGTCGCCCACGAGACGATCTACCGAAGCCTATTTATCCAGACACGCAATGTACTTAAGAAAGAATTGCTGTCGCACTTGCGGGCGACGCGATCCATTCGTCGCTCTCGCCACGCCACCATGAAGCGCAGCGGCCTTGGCCAAATCAAGGACACTATATCGATCCGACAAAGACCGGCGGATGTGGAAGACCGTGCCGTTCCAGGACACTGGGAAGGCGATTTGATCGCCGGTTCTGGCAACAGCTTCAGTGCCACGTTGGTCGAGCGACATACGCGTTATGTGATGCTGGCCAAGGTTGGCAACAAAGACAGTCACAGCGTTGTTCAGGCGCTGATCAAGCAAGCTCACAAACTACCAAAAGAACTCTACCATTCACTGACATGGGATCGTGGAAGCGAGATGGCGGGGCACAAAAAACATTTACCTTGGCGACTGATATCGACGTCTATTTCTGTGATCCGCGATCACCGTGGCAACGCGGCACGAATGAAAACACCAACCGTTTGCTGCGACAGTACTTCCCAAGGGGCACAGATTTGTCGATACATAGTCAAGCAAAGCTGAGTGCCGTCGCAAGACAGCTCAATGAACGACCTCGAAAAACGCTAGGATATGAGACACCTGCCGAGCGTTTCAATGCATGTGTTGCGTCGACCCGTTGAAACCGCCGCAGATAGCGTACTTTGCAAAGTCACACGAACGGCCCTTAGCCGACGTTGGTAGTATTATCTGATGCTGCAGGGCGGCTGCCACGAAGCATTTGTTCATGCATCGAGCAAAAATGTATGCCATTGAGGACAGCACCCAGTCTTATCAAAAACGATGTGACCTTGCTGATTTCCTGCTGGTTTATCCATTTGAGAGATAAACCATTCTCAGCATATGATTTTCCATAGCGGTTTCGCAGGAAATGATGTTTAAAACGCCTATTCGTAATACGTATAGTAACTGGAGTCATTGCTATGTCCGCCTTTGGTGATCCCGCCACTCAGATGGCCTTTTCGATTCATGAAAATAAGGGCGTCTTCGCATTATTACTGGGTTCAGGCCTTTCCCGTGCGGCGGAAATTCCTACGGGTTGGGAAATAACCACTGACCTAGTTAGACGGATTGCTACCGCTCAGGGTGTCGAGACACAAGGCGACTGGGGCAAGTGGTTTATCGATAATGAAGGTAAAGAACCAAATTATTCTGATTTGTTGGCCCAATTAGCGACGACGCCAGCGGAACGTCGCGCCATTTTACATAGCTATATTGAACCGGATGACGAGGACCGTGAAGAGGGGCGGAAGGTTCCAACTGCTGGTCACAAGGCGATAGCAAAACTAGTTCGCGATGGACATATCAGAGTTATTGTAACGACGAACTTCGATAGGCTTATGGAAAACGCCCTGCGCGAAGTTGGGGTAGAGCCTACCGTGATTACTTCTCCTGACGTTTTAGAGGGGGCTGAGCCGCTAACCCATAGCACGTGCTATATTTTGAAGGTTCACGGGGACTATAAAGATGCCCGTATTCTCAACACCGACGACGAGCTAGATGCCTATCCCAAAGCATATAACACGCTGTTGGATCGTATCTTTGATGAGCATGGTCTAATTGTTTGCGGCTGGTCCGGTAATCCCCCCCGAAACTAAGGGGATGTGGAAGTAGAATTTTCTCGGCAGAATGCATGAGGAGATTTTGATGAAGATGACGAGATATAGCGAACCCCAAATTCTTGCGATCCTACGCCAAGCCGAAGGCGGTGTGCCTGTAACGGAGCTGTGCCGCGAGCACGGGATGAGCAACGCGTCGTTCTACAAATGGCGATCAAAATACGGTGGTATGGACGCGTCGATGATCAGCCAAATGAAGGCGCTTGAAGACGAGAACCGGCGGCTGAAAAAGATGTATGCCGAGATGAGCATGCAAGCAGAATTACTGAAGGAAGCCCTGGGAAAAAAGTGATCCGGCCAGCCTTACGACGGGGTCTGGCCGAGAAAGCGGTGGCGCGCCACGGTATCAGCATTGCGCTGGCCTGCCGCACGTTTGATGTCAGTGAGACGTGCTATCGTTACAGCCCGCTCTTGAGCGATGAGAACGAAGAGATTGCCGATCTGCTGGTTGGGCTGACGGCCGCACGGAAGACTTGGGGGTTTGGGCTATGTTTCCTGCATCTACGTAACGTGCAAGGTCATTCGTGGAACCACAAAAGGGTTTACCGGATTTACTGCGAACTGGAACTGAACTTGCGGATCAAACCTCGGAAACGGTTAAAGCGGGACAAACCCGATGCGCTGGCAGTGCCGGACGCCCCGAACATGACCTGGTCGATGGACTTCATGGCGGATCGCCTCGGGGATGGTCGGGCGTTTCGGCTCTTGAACGTGCTGGATGATTTTAACCGCGAGGGTTTGGGCATCGAGGTCGATTTTTCTTTGCCAGCCGAACGGGTTATTCGCAGCCTTAATCGGATCATTGAATGGCGTGGGAAACCAGGAACCATTCGGGTCGATAATGGGCCGGAGTACATCAGTGGTAAGCTGCTGGAATGGGCTGAGAAACAAGGTATTATCATCCAGTACATTCAACCCGGAAAGCCGCAGCAGAACGCTTACATCGAGCGCTATAATCGCACCGTCAGGCATGAATGGTTGGACCAACATATCATCGAAAACATAGAGGAGGCACAGGACTTTGCCACACAATGGCTATGGACTTACAATAATGACCGCCCGAATATGGGCCTCGGCGGCATCACACCCGCAATGAAACTGAAAATGGCCGCGTAAATTCTACGACCGCCCCCTGTTAAAAATGGGGGGATTACCGTCAGGTGAATGGGATCATGCCTTACGCGCTGCTATCTTACGCGTCAGGAATAGACGCTATCCCCTCTTTTGGGCGGCACGGGGCGATCTGAGGGGGCGCGGAAAAGAACTATGTGAAAGCCGAAAGGGCTTAATAGTCCCAATATCGGACGCGGATACCTTCTTTGTGAAGCTAGTAGAACAGGTGGAAACGCTGGCCCAAAGTAAACGACAAAACCCCGTGGGGGTGGATATGTTGGTAAGCCGTGCAAAGCGATATTTGGCTAAGCCTGAGCACCGCATCCAACTATCTGATTTAATTTCTGATGAAGTGGAATGTATCACTGA
The DNA here is from genome assembly GCF_030285785.1 of Parasedimentitalea psychrophila. Classification (NCBI taxonomy): domain Bacteria; kingdom Pseudomonadati; phylum Pseudomonadota; class Alphaproteobacteria; order Rhodobacterales; family Paracoccaceae; genus Parasedimentitalea; species Parasedimentitalea psychrophila. The sequence goes on from NZ_CP127247.1 coordinate 3,621,937, forward strand.
GCGGCTTGATCAAGATGATATGGGTACACGCGGGAATATGACGCCAGAGGAGTTTCAACGGCGTATAGCTGTCTATGAAGGCGCGACGGAAGGTTTGTCAAAGGTCTGTGGGCTTGTTGGACGTTGGGGGGATCAGGAAAATATTGAGCAAGTAATAGAGGGAATAACTGCGCTGGTGGACCATGCCGAAAGTGAGCGGAGCGGCCTTCGTAGCTTTCTTGAGGTTCGAGGATATCCAGCCGTTTTAGCTTATCAGGGTGCAGCACTAGGGTTGATGAAGTCATCTAATTGGCAGGGATTTAGGAATCTCCTTTTGTCAGAAGTCGATACAGGTAGGCCACAGCCGGAATCTATGTTTAGTGCCGTTTCACCTATGCAATGGAAGGGTGGGGACCGTGACAGGTGGAATAACTACTATGGAACTGGGCAGAACCTATTCGTCCCGATGATAGATAGGCTGCACGACGAGATATTCGCAAGCTGGGGCAAGTCCTTCATGTCATCGATGGGTGGCTTTACAACCGCATTCCTATTGTCTGAAATGTTGACGGCATTTTTTCATTGTGAGGGCATGGACAAGGAAGAGTTTAAGCGACGTTCGGTTGACGCTCAAGAACGCAACAATGGGTTCGTCTGGATGCCTATTGGTCGCGCTTGTTGGGACAGGACGTATCAGGAGCGGGTGCTGCCTAAGTTTGAAAATGAGAATTTCAAAAAAGAGTTGCTAAATGCAGGTTTTTTGAAGGGAGAAGCAGGGTACTTAGACTTAGCGGTGAAAAATTATACCGCGTGCGTCGAGAAAAGCCGTTGGTGGTATAGGTAATAGATCTAAATGACCGCTTCTGAGACCAAGGATTATCATACTGCACTTGCAGCGAATAGCTGCAATCCGCCCGACCAGTAGAAAAGTCACGTCCGCTTTGGGCGGCGGTTAGACGGGTTTGGCACGAATGGCAGGTCTGGGCCGTTCGCTACATTTATGGGTGAGTGAAGTGGTCCAATTTCTGCACCATGCACATTTCGACTAGAAAGGCGGGTTCCGGACCTTCGCTGCGGTCAGCTCCGACGGCAGCAATGCGCAGGTAGTGACCTTTGCAAAGTCGAAGCCTCATGCGTCGCGAGAGTGCATGAACGGCCCATTTCGTCCGTTTGAGGGGCTTTGAAATTTCCGCGTTGCAGCATGAATATCGGTCATTCGGTCGTTATGAGACGAAAATTAGTGCGTGAGGGTTAGCAGATTAACAAAGAAGGCATTTTCTTGCACTTCAACCAGTTTTTAACCCAGCTCAACATGGTGGGCGACTGCAAAAATTTGGTGTGTGATCCCGTACACTGAAGAATTCTGAACTCACCGCCCAAAGCGATCAATTGTTCCTAAATATGTAATGCGACGCGAAGACGCGACGAACAAAACTCGATTGCAAAATTTTTGTTAGGTCAACCATGAACAGCATGATGGTCCTCAATAAGTTTCACAGCGTTCTTGATCCGCGCCATTTAATTGTCAACAGTTAACAAAATCTACCTAAGCCTAGAGTAGATTTTCTAAGGGGAGAAATGGGTGGGACTAGTTTGGCGCATATTAGCTATTGTTGGTCTGGCCAATTTTACAGTTCTGTTCATCTTCGTAGCGCTTGCTACGATGCAATTCGACGCTTTGCTGTCAGGCCTCATTCGCGAACGACTGGAAGTGATCGCCAGCAGGGCGCGAGTTCCCTTTGCTTCGGTTGTTGAATTGGGTCTGCCATTTTCCACAGTGCGAAACGGGCGTGCTGTTCTTGAGGCGTCCAGACAAACCGATCCGGCGATTATTGAAATGTCTATTTTTCAACTAGATGGTAAAGTCTCCCACTCAACCGCAAAATCTAACCATATGGTTCCTCCTGAACACTGGATGTCAGCGCCACGTACAGGTCCTGATCTAAATCTGTTTCACCTTGAAACCAAGTCGGCCTTTATTGTCGGCGCAGATATTGGTGAGACCGGCGATCCCTCCGGCGTACTTGTCATCGTATACTCCAAGCGCCAGGCTCTCGATCAAGTTCGGGCGATGGCAGCCAAACTGGCCTTTGTTGCAGGTGTGATCATGGTGGCCACACTGGTGGTCGGGGCAATTGCATTGCGGTTTGCGTTGATGGAGCACCAAAGAGTGTTTCACGGAATCCTGAAGACTTTCGACCGTTTTGAAAGAGCTTTTTGGCGGGGCTCTAGGACGGGCCGAAAACCAGAAAATGTCAAGGGTTTGGGATTTGAAACTGATCGTTTCTGGGACTTGCTCTGGCAATCTGAGCGCGAATACGAAGCGCGCAAAAAACAGACGCCAAACATGCAAAAAGATACGAACGCATGAGTGCTGCCCTGCAACCTGGGCGTCTGGCGGCACGGCGTGTCGTGCTATGGACTGCTGCGATTGTTGCTTTGTCGCTGATCGTTATGGCTTGGGCGTCAGTTAGGGCCTTCGAAGCGTCAATTGCTCCGGAAATGGAAAAGCGCACGCAGTTGATTGGCAGCACGGTTCGCGAAGAAATTCAGCGTGCACTTGATTTTGGTGTTCCACTTGAGGCGATTGGCGGGGCGAGTAAATATATCAACAGGATTTTACATGATTTTCCAGAAATTGAGCGAGTGACCCTGTTATCAGTCAACGACGAGATCATCGCTTCCTCATCAAGACACGGCGAAGAAGCAACCGCGCGACCGGACAGAAATCAAGTTTCACTTCCTATGCTTAGGCGAAACACAATAGTAGGTGAATTACGTCTGGAGACCGACCCGAAATTTGTCAGTACTCGGCTGCGCGGAGTCATGCTGGATATTCTGGTTTTCGGGCTGGTGGCTATTTTACTGGCGTTTGAATTGGTCATCTTGGTGTCAGCCACAGCGCTTGGAAAACCACTGGATCGGGTATTTCACTTGCTAGAAGAACAAGAAAGTGGAGTTTTTAGCCACGTCATCCCACCAACCGAAGCAGGCGACCTGCGTCGTGTTGCACGACGCTTGTCCGATCGCGCGGTCGATCTGGCCGGACGTGTCGGTATCAGCAAGCGGCTTTCGGCGCTGCCTCAAGCTTATTTCGCCGATATCCGGTTGCCGATTTTCATTTTCTCCACCGCAACTGAAATCAGTGGCGCCTTCTTGCCGCTATATGCACGCGATCTGGACGCCCCTGAATGGATGGCACCAGAAATGGCGGCTACTGCGCCACTTGTAGCCTATCTGATCGCAATGGCGGTAGCAGCGCCGTTGGGTGGGAAGATCGCACAGCGTTTCAGCCCGCGGCGCCTATTCCTTGCGGCGATTCCACTGACTGCAATCGCTATGATTGGTGTCGGGATGGGGCAGTCGGTTATTGCCATTTCTTTTTGGCATGGGGCCATGGCGCTGGTTTATGCTTTTGCTACCATCGCATGTCAGGAATATGCGATCAGAGCAGCGCCGAAATCAGAAATTGCACAGGCAATAGGAGGGTATCTGTTCGTTATCCTCGGTGGTGCCTTTTGTGGGGCCGCTCTCGGTGGAGTTCTGGCTGACAGGCTTGGACCAAGTAACACCTTCTTTGTCGGTGCGGGGCTGGTTGTTATATCTGGCCTTATTGGGGCGAGAATTGTTTCGGCGACGATCGGTAAAGCCCCAAAAAGGGAGGAACAGCCTGTTGCAAAACCCGCCTCAGCCCGCACGGTCTATCGCGACCCAAGATTTATCGCACTCGTTTTTGGTGTTTCCGTGCCGACAAACATGGGGATGTCGGTTTTCATCTGGTATCTGACACCTGTTGTTTTATCCGCACAAGGCGTCAGTATAGCCGATATTGGGCGGGTGGTAATGCTCTACTATCTTGCGCAGGTGCTGATTGGTCCAACCGTAGCAAGGCTGGCTGATGGGCGCGTTGGCAACGTACCCATGTTGATCATAGGGATCACGATTTCGGGGCTGTCCATTACCTCGCTCACTATTTGGGGGGGATTTTGGCCGATGGTAGTGGTTGTTACGCTCTTTGGCTTTGGTCACGCGATGTGTGACGCGACGCAATACGCGCAGGCTATTCGCATCGGCGAGGAAAGTGGACTGGTTGGTGGAGCGGACGCCGCATTGGGAGGGTTGCGTCTGATTGAGCGGCTCGCAGCCATTGCAGGTTTGGTGGCAAGCGTCGTTCTGGTCGAACGTTTCGGTTATGACACGACGATTGGTGTCCTCGGTGTGACAATGCTGTCAGGTGCGATTTTAATGCTACTCTGCAGTAGGAGGTCAGACAAAATGCAATCTTATACCGGTTAAACAACATTTTGCAGATAAAATAGAAAACGGGTTTGTTGTACAAGCCACGGATTGGGGGAATAGGGTGCTGCGTATTTGTCTCTTCACCGCGACGCTTTTTTGGGTAAGCGTTCAAAGCGCCATTTCAGAAGAAAAACTGATCTACGGTGTGTTCTGGGAAGGCTGTGAACATGGCTGCCAAGGCTTTATTGATGAAATAAAGAAGAGTGGATTTCCAGTACAGTTGGAGCTACGCGACGCCGAACAAAACAAAGCTAATCTGCCCAAGTTCATCAGAGAAGCGCGCGAGTTAGACGCCGATCTCGTTCTGACTTACGGCACCAGCGTTACCTTGGGTATGGCAGGTCGCTATGACGATCCAGATGCGGCGGATCGGGTCACCAGTCGGCCATTGGTGTTCATGTATGTCTCTGATCCGATCGGATCAAATATAGTGAAAGGCTTTGACACTAGCGGACGCCCGAATATTGCCGGGACATACAATCGTGTGCCCGAGGCAGCTAATATCAAGACAATTCGCACGATCCTCCCCGAATTTACCCACCTAGGCATGATTTACAACTTTAACGAACGGAATTCGGCACTAAAAGTCGAAGAAATGGACAGACTCTCTGCAGATATGGGGTTTAAACTGACGGCACTCGAAATTGACCCTGGGAATTCCGGTGTGCCTGATCCAGCGCTGATTTCCGAACGAGTGACGGAGTTGGCAGCCGCTGGCGTCGATTTCATCTATCTTGGGTCCAGTTCTTTCCTGCGGATAAACGGCGCTGCCTTTACCAAGTCCGCAGTTGAGAATGGAATACCAATTTTAAGCCCCTACGAAGAGGTCGTTCGCGAAAATGACGCGTTGATCTCCATCGCAGCGCGGGCAGCTGATGTTGGTGAAATCGCAGCACAACAGGCATTGCGAATACTGCGCGACGGCAAATCCCCCGGGGATTTGTCCATCGCACGCGTCACCGATTTTGCTTATGTTGTGAACATGGAAGTTGCGAAGCGACTGAATCTTTTCCCACCTATCGAGTTTTTGCAAATAGCTGAAACGGTAAAGTAATTCAGACTTTCCTAGTCAGGGTCGGTTGAGCGTCTAGCGACGCAAAACTGGATCGGCGAACTTCAGGTCAGCAATTTTGAATAAGTTGTCTAACAAGGTGCAGACTGCGGTTTGCATTGACGAAACGAACGGCCGCTTCCCGGAATTCGCTTGAAAATCGGCACCTGCAGCGAACGGCTCCTTCCCGTTCTTCGTGTCGGATGCTGCACCGCGCGCCAAGGTCTTACAAGGGCTGGGAATTGCCGTTAGACGTATTTGGCACGAACGACCGGTTCGGGCCGAAAGCACCAGTTAACTGATGCCCGTCCTCACCCACCCTGGCCGGGATCTCCGTCGTACCGGGTGGGCAAGGCCGTTAAGAGGCGGTCCTACTTTTTCGACCAGTTTGCAGCCTGCTTAAGGTGGATCAGGGTTTCATTTAGGCTGCTAATCTCATTGGTGCCTTTTTGGTCTCATAAGCCTCCTTCGGCGTCAATATCCCATGGGTCGAATGGGGGCGTTCGACGTTGTAATAAGCGAGCCATTTTTCGATCCCGAGACGGGCATCTGAGCCTGTTTCAAATGCGTTCAGGTAGATGCATTCATATTTGAGGGATCGCCAAAGCCGTTCGATCATCCGGTTGTCGATCCAGCGACCTTTGCCATCCATGGAGATCTTGACGTCGGCATCTTTCAGCGCCTGTATCGGTAATCCCCCCATTTTTAACAGGGGGCGGTCGTAGAATTTACGCGGCCATTTCCAGTTTCATTGCGGGTGTGATGCCGCCGAGGCCCATATTCGGGCGGTCATTATTGTAAGTCCATAGCCATTGTGTGGCAAAGTCCTGTGCCTCCTCTATGTTTTCGATGATATGTTGGTCCAACCATTCATGCCTGACGGTGCGATTATAGCGCTCGATGTAAGCGTTCTGCTGCGGCTTTCCGGGTTGAATGTACTGGATGATAATACCTTGTTTCTCAGCCCATTCCAGCAGCTTACCACTGATGTACTCCGGCCCATTATCGACCCGAATGGTTCCTGGTTTCCCACGCCATTCAATGATCCGATTAAGGCTGCGAATAACCCGTTCGGCTGGCAAAGAAAAATCGACCTCGATGCCCAAACCCTCGCGGTTAAAATCATCCAGCACGTTCAAGAGCCGAAACGCCCGACCATCCCCGAGGCGATCCGCCATGAAGTCCATCGACCAGGTCATGTTCGGGGCGTCCGGCACTGCCAGCGCATCGGGTTTGTCCCGCTTTAACCGTTTCCGAGGTTTGATCCGCAAGTTCAGTTCCAGTTCGCAGTAAATCCGGTAAACCCTTTTGTGGTTCCACGAATGACCTTGCACGTTACGTAGATGCAGGAAACATAGCCCAAACCCCCAAGTCTTCCGTGCGGCCGTCAGCCCAACCAGCAGATCGGCAATCTCTTCGTTCTCATCGCTCAAGAGCGGGCTGTAACGATAGCACGTCTCACTGACATCAAACGTGCGGCAGGCCAGCGCAATGCTGATACCGTGGCGCGCCACCGCTTTCTCGGCCAGACCCCGTCGTAAGGCTGGCCGGATCACTTTTTTCCCAGGGCTTCCTTCAGTAATTCTGCTTGCATGCTCATCTCGGCATACATCTTTTTCAGCCGCCGGTTCTCGTCTTCAAGCGCCTTCATTTGGCTGATCATCGACGCGTCCATACCACCGTATTTTGATCGCCATTTGTAGAACGACGCGTTGCTCATCCCGTGCTCGCGGCACAGCTCCGTTACAGGCACACCGCCTTCGGCTTGGCGTAGGATCGCAAGAATTTGGGGTTCGCTATATCTCGTCATCTTCATCAAAATCTCCTCATGCATTCTGCCGAGAAAATTCTACTTCCACATCCCCTTAGTTTCGGGGGGGATTACCCCTGGACAAATTGATCTTGAGGGAGGCCGCAGCGGGAAACTTCTGAGCCCCTCGCGCCGACGTTCCTGCATTGATCATGTGCGCAGCCAGATGAAGGTTTCTGAGCGCCGTGTATGCCGGGTTCTGGGCCAGCACCGGTCCACGCAACGTCGAGTGCCACAGGGGCGAGCTGACGAAGAACGTCTGGTCGCAGACATGATCGAACTGACGCGGCAGTACGGCCGGTATGGCTACCGCCGGGTGGCTGCTTTGTTACGAGACGCGGGCTGGCAGGTGAATGACAAACGTGTTGAGCGCTTGTGGAAACGTGAGGGGCTGAAGGTGCCTATGAAACAACCCAAGAAGGGGCGGCTCTGGCTAAACGATGGATCCTGTGTTCGGCTACGTCCCGAGTATCGCAATCATGTCTGGTCGTACGACTTCGTGCATCACCGAACCGATGATGGCAGGGCGTTCAGGACATTGAACATTCTGGACGAACACAGCCGAGAATGCTTGGCGATCCGGGTGAAGCGGAATCTGAACTCGACCGAAGTCATCGACGCGCTAACGGACCTGTTCATCCTACGCGGCGTACCCGCGTACATTCGGTCAGACAATGGCCCTGAGTTCATTGCTGAGGCGGTCAGGGACTGGATCAAAGCCGTCGGAGCCAAGACGACCTACATCGAGCCTGGGCCCCCTTGGGAGAACGGATACTGCGAAAGCTTCAACGGGAGAATGCGGGATGAATTACTGAACGGTGAAATCTTCTATTCGTTACGCGAGGCCCAAATCATCATCGAAAGCTGGAGGAAACACTACAACACCAAACGACCCCACAGTGCCCTGGGCTACCGCCCACCCGCGCCTGAGGCCATCGTACCGGTGGCCCAAAGGCCAACCATGCACTAACTTTCAACTTGGACCACGCAAGTGGGGCCGCTCATCCACGCCATCAACAAAGCCGCTAGACATAGACCATATTCCAAATAGGTGTTGGTGTTAGACTCCTTATGAGAAAGAACCGGGGCAAATGATGAATTTGTTGAACTATCGCGCAGCAATTTTTGATCTGGATGGAACGTTGGTGATCAGCGAACCGGCCTGGCAAGCAGCGAAATCATCGGTCTCTGCCCGCTTTGGCCATTCGGTGTCGTCGGCATTCCTGGGTAGCCACGAAGGGCGGAACGTGACTGCTTTTGTGGACGAAGTGTTTGACAAATATGACGACGAGAGACGAGCAGAGGTCGTGTCGGAGATCAAGTCTGAAGCCTGGCGACTTCTTCCGTCTGAACTCAGACCGATACCCGGCGCTCAGGAATTTGTAAGGGCATTGTCACAGCAAGGTTTGCGGTTGGCTATTTGCTCGTCGTCACCCTCGCGCAATATTGATCTTTCCCTGAAGGTTGCCGGGATTGAGGACCTGTTTGATATTCGCGTGTCTGCCGATGGAATGAAACGAGGAAAACCCCACCCCGCGCCGTACTTGGGAACACTTGAAAACCTTGCGCTGCCCGCTGATCAGGTGATTGTTTTCGAAGACTCGCTCGCAGGCGCTCGTTCAGCGGTTGATGCTGGATTGACCACTGTAGGGATCGGACCAAATTTACCTTCCGAACAGTTCGGTTTTTGCGCAATTCAGGTTCCGGATTACGAAACGCTGTTGTCTTCCATGGATCCGGGCCGTCGACTTCGGTGAAGTCGCACCGCAATAACTAAGTCCCATGCAAATACCCATGGTGCCATTTACAGTCCTAGTTTCAACACTGCCCGGCAAACAAGCGGCACTTTAGTTGCGTTCGACAAAGCTGGTTGCACCCTCCCGAAACCAACAATTACACCGCAAACACAGATACTTAACGCGGCTTAAGGGGAGGCGTTTGCGTTTGCGTAGTCCCCCGCGGTGCTACGGCAAGGAGCAAAGTACAGCACTTTTGGCGCTGTCATTTAGGTGGTCCAAGGTCCTGTGGAAACGGTTTTGGCGTTCATCACTGTTGGTGAAATGGCTCCAGACTTTCTTACCGTCGTTATTCGTGAGACAAATAATTATGCATCAGAGAATTTGGTATCTTACTCACCCGCAAGTATTGGTCGATCCTGCTAAAGAAATCCGGGATTGGTCGCTCAGTAACTTAGGGCAACGCCGGGTGATCACACTGGCAAATTCCAATGCCTTGGACAGAGTCACCGCTGTCATCAGCAGCACTGAAACCAAAGCTATTGAAACAGCTCGACCGTTGGCGGATGCCCTTAATTGCGAATTGGAAGTGCGTGAGCAGATGCATGAGAACGACCGCAGTACGACTGGTTTCTTGCCTTCCAAAGAGTTTGAAATCGTTGCTGACCAGTTTTTTGCCTCTCCCGACACCAGTGTTAGAGGCTGGGAAACTGCAACGGCAGCCCAGTCTCGAGTTGTAGCAGAAATTCGCAACTGTCTAAGTGTTCATGAGGAAGGTGACGTGTTGTTTGTCGGACATGGCGCGGTTGGAACCCGGTTGTATTGCTACCTGTTTGGCGTCCCCATTGATCGGAAGTTTGACCAAGGTTCTGGCGGTGGTGGAAACTTCTTCCAGTTCAGCACGTTGCAGAGTAGACCAACGTCTCATTGGCGCCCGATGGAAGACATGACCGGAAATTAAAGACCCTGAGCGGGTCCAAGCGACATTACGGAGGAATCCCCATTGAATACCAGATCACAAAAAGCGATTGAGATAGCAAAAAGTGGCGGGACATTGGCCCTCGACTATTTTCAGCGCGTCGGCAGTCTTGATGTGGTCGACAAAGGGCTGCAAGATTTTGTTTCGGAAGCGGATCAAAATGTTGAGTTACTCATCCGAAAGCTAATTGAAGAGGCGTATCCTGACGATGGTATCGTCGGAGAGGAGCATGCGCCAAAGCCCAGCAAGTCGGGCTACAATTGGGTAATTGACCCAATCGATGGCACAACGAATTTCCTAAATTCGATCCCTGCTTGGTGTGTTGTCCTAGCCGTAGTGAAAGAGGACCAAACGCAAATAGGAGTGATCTTTGACCCGATCCACGATGAGACATTCCATGCTGTCCGAGGGGGCGGCGCGACCCTCAATGGCAATCCACTTATCTGCAGCGCTGACACTGCAATGAACCGCGGCAGTATCGGCACGGGGTATTGCAACCGATCCAGCAAACCCAACACGACCAAGTTGATCACCGAAGTTCTGGAGCAAGACGGAGTCTTTCACCGTAATGCCTCGGGGGCGTTGTCACTGGCCTATACCGCAGCTGGGCGATTGATCGGATATGTTGAGGAGCACATGAATGCGTGGGATTGTTTGGCTGGACAACTGATCACCGAAGAGGCTGGTGGACGCGTCGAACAACAGTCGGCGGATCAGATGATAGCCGAAGGCGGGCGGGTTGTTGCAGGAAGTGCGGGAATATTTGATGAATTAGTTCGCATCGCAGACACGGTCTTTGAAGACTAATCTACGGTTAAAAGAACAGGCCCGACGGCATCCAGACCAACGGTTACATCTGTGCCCGCCGTTCGTGGGTTATCGACGGTTCCCTTACTACAAACACTTGGCCAAAGCTGGCTACCGACATAGCTGGCCTTGGACACGTTAATCGCGAACCCTTCTTATACGCCTAGTTTAAAGCCTGTTGGACGAACCGAGAGGTTGGCAGGATCTTGGGACGGCAGACTTTGAAAGAAGACAAGCACTGTAGCTGCAAGGCGCCTACAGCTCTAGGGGTTATTCAGACCGCTGATGTATGTCGGCGGCACTGGATCAGCTCGGCGACGTTCTATAAATATAAATCGAAGTACGGTGGCATGGAACCGTCTGACGTGAAGCTGCTTAGGGCCTTGGAAGACGAGAACGGAAGCAGTTCAATGCCTCATGGCTGCCGCTCTCTGCGAATGGCGTCGGCCTAGCGGCAGTGAATCTGGCCTGTAGAGGCGCGTTCGAATTTGGCTGACAGCAGCCCCGTGAGAGCCAGATTGTCACATTTAGTTTTGGGCGAACACACGCACTTCGCAATTTTCCATGTCGAAATTTGCCAGTGCACGGAACGTATTTCCGTGACCAACAATTGCGAGTGGCCGGTTGGAATACTGGTCTAAGGTTTTGCAAAAATTCTGGATGCGCTTGTCAAAACTGTCATGGGGCTCTTCTGCCACCCCATATTGATTCTGGGGGCCAGAATGCCACCAGACTTCGTCCAAATGATTAAATGAGAGTTCAGGGAAGTCAGCTGCCAGTTCCTCGGGCGCGCGACCTATATCACAAGCGTGATCAAGGCGTTCGCGGTGGTCTGCAACAACTTGGATTGGGGCGATCCCATCAAACATTAGCTTGGCCGTTTGGATCGCGCGCGTCAGAGGCGTGGTGAGTACGGATTGAATCCCAAGGTCTAGGATTTGTTCACGGGCAGCACGGGCCTGTTGGCGACCCAATTCGGTGAGTTGAGCGTCAACGATCATCGGATCGGCAGCGCCCGGTTCCAGGTTCAGGGCATTGAATTCGGATTGGCCGTGTCGGATGAGGTAAACAGTCATAGGCGCTTTCCGGTGTTCGAATGCTTGAATGAAATTCTATGCACACGATTGCAAAGTAAACGCGGCTTTACTAGGCTCTATGTTAGTAGGCTAACGAAAAGACTAATTTTATCAATTGGGAGGATGAATATGTTGAATGTACGTTCAGGGATTATTATGGGCGCGTTGTCGTTGGTTGCCTCGGCTTCGGTGGCTCAGGCCGATGGCAAGCTGGCCCTGTATTGCAGTGCGCAAGAAGACTGGTGCCAGTTGATGGCACGCAGTTTTGAAGATGCGACCGGTATTGACGTGAATATGTCACGCAAAAGCTCCGGTGAAACTTTCGCTCAGGTCAAAGCCGAATCGGTCAACCCCAAAGGGGATGTTTGGTGGGGTGGTACCGGCGATCCACACCTGCAGGCCGCAGAAGAAAACCTGACCGAAGCCTATGTTTCGCCAATGCGTGATCAGTTGCACGACTGGGCGATCTCACAGGCGACCTCGGCGAATGACAAAACCATCGGCATCTATTCGGGTGCATTGGGGTATGGCTATAATACTGATTTGGTGGCCGCCAACAATCTACCCGAGCCGGCTTGCTGGAAAGACTTGTTGAAGCCAGAGTATAAAGGGCACGTCCAAATGGCGAACCCGAATTCATCCGGGACTGCCTACACCACGCTTGCCACCATGGTTCAGCTGTTTGGTGAGGACGAGGGTTTTGAATTCATGAAGGGCCTGCATGCCAACGTGAACCAATACACAAAATCCGGCTCTGCCCCGATCAAGGCCGCAGCACGTGGGGAAAACACCATCGGTATCGTGTTTATGCATGACGCCGTGAAACAGGCCGTTTCTGGCTTCCCGATCAAGGTTGTCGCACCGTGCGAAGGCACCGGCTACGAGATTGGCTCGATGTCGATCATTGCGGGTGCACGCAACATGGAAAACGCCAAAATTTTCTACGATTGGGCCCTGTCGGCCGAAGCACAGAATCTGGCGTTGCAGGTGAATGCATTCCAGGTGCCGTCAAACACCGGTGCCGAAACGTCCGAGTCCGCGCCTGATATGTCGTCGATCACTTTGATCGATTACGATTTCAGCAAATACGGCTCGAGCGCCGAGCGTAAGCGGTTGCTTCAAAAGTGGGACAACGACGTCTCTGTGTTGCCCCAGTAAGAATAGGCACCGCATAAATTGAAAATTTCGAGCAGTGAAAACAAGACCCTCCCGGTATTGATCTTTTGGATCTTCGCCGGGTGGGTCGGTTTCGCCGTCCTGCCCTGGTATGGGGTAGAAGACGGCTTCTTTGCGTTTGACTGGGTGTTTGATGGCTATCCTATGGATCGCGATTATGCCCCGGCGGCATTTCTACTGGCACAGGGTAAGAACCTGTGGTTGGCGCCATTGGTGCTTGGGCTGTTAGCCCCCTTGGTGGCCCTCCAGATGAAAAAAACGGATCCGCGCTATGGCGCTGTATTGCTGGCTGTCGGCGCTGTCGGGCTGGCATGGATGGTGGCACAAGGAATGGCCATTGGCATCCGCGGCTGGACAGCGGACTGGCTAGGCATGGTGTTTGGGCCGATCGAAACCCGCCAATACGGCATGGGCTACGGTGCGCTACTGACCGCGTCGGCCTTTCTTTTTCTGTTTACACAGGGGTTGGCAGCGCGCGGCGCAATTAATGGAGACGTTTTTGTCGTCAGCGCAATCACCGGTGTGATCGCAATTGTGACGATTTTTGTGTTCTTCCCGATTGCCAAGCTTATGGCAGCCGCCTTCATTGGTGATGATGGCAGCATTTCCGTGTTGTCGTTCATAGCCAAATTTGGCGACAAGCGCATATGGGGGCTTGGCTGTCTTAGCGGTGGCCGTTGTGGCGCGGCGTGGAACTCGTTCTTCCTGGCCATCATAGTTGCAACCATCACCACAACCATGGGTCTTGTCTTCGCACTAGTGGTGACGCGATCTGGGTTCAAGTACAAGCGGCTGCTGCGGGCACTGACCGTTTTGCCCATCATCACCCCTCCGTTTGTGATCGGCCTCGCTATCATCTTGTTGTTTGGGCTTTCTGGTTCGATCACAGGATTTTTTGCAGATATATTCGGCGTTCAACCTACACGTTGGGTTTACGGTTTGCCGGGCATCATTATTGCGCAGTCCCTGGCGTATACGCCGATTGCCTTTCTGGTGCTGATTGGCGTGGTTGAGGGGGTTAGTCCTTCGATGGAAGAGGCGGCACAAACCCTGCGCGCCAGCCGTTGGGAGGTGTTCAAGACGGTGTCGCTGCCGCTGATGCGGCCCGGTTTGGCAAATGCGTTTTTGCTGGGCTTCATCGAAAGCATGGCCGACTTTGGCAATCCGCTCGTGCTGGGCGGCAACTACGATGTGCTTTCGACCGAAATCTTCTTTGCCATTGTGGGTGCGCAATATGATCAGGGTCGCGCGGCTGTGCTGGCGATTGTTCTGCTGTCTTTCACATTGGGCGCGTTTTACGCCCAACGGTTCTGGCTGGGGCGCAAATCCTATACCACTGTTTCAGGTAAAGGCGACGCTGGGGTTCACCCCGCAATGCCCCGCGGATTGGCGATTACGACGTTAACGATTGCCTCCATTTGGGGCATGTTCACCGTGGTGATCTACGGCATGATTTTTTACGGCAGCGTTGTCGAAGTTTGGGGCATGAACAACACGCTTACGTTCAAGCACTACATCACTGCGTTCTCGTTCCGGATCGAGGACAGCGGCATTCGCTGGACCGGTTCAGCCTGGGACAGCTTCTGGACCACGCTAAAGATTGCAACCGTCGCGGCCCCTTTGACCGCGGGCATCGGGTTGATCACCGCTTATCTGTTGACGCGACAGAACTTTGCCGGGCGCAATGCCTTTGAATTTGGCACCATGCTCAGCTTTGCCATTCCCGGCACGGTGATTGGTGTCAGCTACATTTTGGCGTTCAACGTACCACCTGTCGAAATTACCGGCACCGGTGTGATCCTGGTGGTCTGTTTCATCTTTCGCAACATGCCAGTTGGCGTCAGGGCAGGGATTGCGTCCATGTCGCAGCTGGATAAATCGCTCGACGAAAGCTCGCTTACGCTGGGCGCAAACAGCTGGCAGACGTTCCGAAGTGTTATGCTGCCGTTGCTGCGGCCGGCTATTATGGCGGCGCTTGTCTATAGTTTTGTACGGGCGATGACGGCGATATCTGCGGTGATTTTCCTGGTGAGCGCCGAATACAACATGGCCACGAGCTACATCATCGGCCGCGTTGAAAACAATGATTACGGTCTGGCGATTGCCTATTCGACAACTTTGATTTTCGTGATGCTGTCTGCGGTTCTGCTGATGCAGTTGGTGGTTGGTAAAACGCGAATTGGGCGGCGCGGCGCCGGACGAGAGAAAGAATGACTATGACTGAACCCATGAATAACAAAGCGGCTTCGGTGAGCTTTCATAACGTCACCAAAGTCTACGGCAAGGATGTTGTTGCCGTAGACAATATCGATCTTGTGATTGAGCCGGGAAAACTGGTGACGTTGCTGGGCCCATCGGGTTGCGGCAAAACCACGACGTTACGTATGATCGCCGGGCTGGAAATGGCGACAAAGGGCAAGATTTCCATCGGCGGAACCGATGTCACGCGGCTGCCCGCGACGGATCGGGACGTGTCGATGGTGTTCCAGTCATATGCACTGTTCCCGCATATGACGGTGATCGAAAATGTATCCTACGGGTTGCGGTTTTCCGGCCATCCCAAGGGCGAGATCCGGGGTACAGCACTGGATGGCTTGGGTCTGGTTGGGCTTGCCGATTTTGCCGATCGTTTGCCTAGCGAACTGTCAGGCGGGCAGCAGCAGCGTGTTGCGGTGGCCCGCGCACTGGTGCTGAAACCACAGGTATTGCTGTTTGACGAACCATTGTCGAATCTGGACGCAAAACTACGTCGGCAGGTGCGTGAGGAAATTCGCGAAATTCAGCAAAACCTTGGTTTGACGGTTGTCTATGTTACCCATGACCAGGAAGAGGCGCTGGCGGTTTCAGATACCATTGTAGTGATGCGTAACGCAGCGATTGCCCAAATCGGAACCCCGCGCGAGTTGTATGATGCCCCCGCCGATCGTTTTGTGGCTGACTTCATTGGCGAGGCAAATCTGGTCGATTGTATCATCAAGAGCGTCGATGGAGGAATGGCCGAAGTCGATGTCGCCGGTTACAGCTACCGCCTGGCTTCACGCGGACTTGGTGTTGGGTCGGAAACCATGGCGGTGCGTCCAAGTCGAATTGTTCTGAACCGGACAGCGTCGGATGACGGGCTTGCAGTGACGGTGACCAAGGCGACCTATGTCGGGTCACGGATGGAATACACCCTTTCGACGCCGGTTGGGCAATTGTTCGCGACCTTGGATGACGTCTATGACGCGATCGAAGTGGGTCAACAGGTAACTATGCAATTTGCGGATAAGGGCCCTGTGCTCCTGCCTGACTGATGAACAAAAGAGGGTCAGTGTCAAAGTGGTCTTGTCGCGGTTTAGTTCCGCCCTTTGTGCTCATTTAGGCGGCGATCTTTTCAAAAGCCAAGGGACTTTTCCAACCTAATGCCGAGTGTCTCCGGCGGGGATTATAGAACCCATTAATGTACTCGAAGATGGCGATCTCAGCAGCCCTGCGGGTTTGCCAAGAGTGCCGCCAGATCAATTCCGCCTTGATGGTTTTGAAGAAGGTTTCCATTGCGGCGTTATCATAGCAATTACCCTTGCCGCTCATGGATACCTTGAAGCCATACTGGCGCAGGATTTTCTGGTAATCCTGCGAGCAATATTGGCTGCCCCTATCAGAATGATGGATGCATCCTTTGGGCGGCCTGCGCAGGGCTATGGCCATGTTCAGCGCCCGTATGGCCAGATCACGCTTCATCCGGTTGCTGACAGCCCAACCGACCACGCGCCTGGAGTACAGGTCCAGAACCACGGCCAGATAGAGCCAGCCCTCGCGGGCCCAGATGTAGCTGATATCGACAACCCATTTTTGATTGGGTCGATCTGCTGAGAAGTTCCGGTTCAGCAGGTTTGGCGTGATGTTGAACTTGTGATTGCTGTCCGTTGTGGCCTTGTACTTACGGGTTCTGACAACAGATATGCCGTTCTGGCGCATCAATCGGCCGACACGGCGGTGACCAATATCCAGACCAAGCTCTTTCAGTTCTTCGACCATTCTCGGTCGGCCGTAGCTCTGCAAACTCAGGCGGTGCTGCTCCCGGATGTGGGCCAGCAGAACCATATCCCCACGTTGACGCTGGCAGGCAGGGCGTTTGCGCCAGGCTCGGTAGCCACGTGGGGTGACATCCACAATCCGGCAAAGTCGCTCTGTGGGAATGCTATTGCGGTGCTTTTCAACAAATGAAAACCTCATTTGCTTTGGTCCGCAAAGAAGATTGTTGCTTTTTTTAGCAGCTCCCTCTCCTCACGTAGAAGGCGGTTTTCCCGGCGAAGGCGCTCGTTCTCATTGGCCAGTTCCTGATCCTCTTTCGAAACAACGTCCGCGTCACGATAGGTTCTGATCCACTTGCACAGGGTGGACATACCAACCCCAAGATCGGAGGACGCCTGTCGGCGGGTCAGCCCGCTGGTCAGTGCGATCCGCACTGCGTCGCGTTTGAATTCTTCGGATGGTCGTGGTGCCATGGTGTATCTCCTTTGGGGCAGAATATGCTCTCAAAGGGGCGGAACAATACCGTGACAGGTCCACTCCTAGCTTCATCGCCATGAGCAGCCCCATTTGCGTGGTCCAAGTTGAAAGTTAGTGCATGGTTGGTCTTTGGTCCACCGGTACGATGGCCTCAGGCGCTGGTGGGCGGTAGCCCAGAGCACTGTGGGGTCGTTTGGCTCTGAGTCTGGCTGAACGCGAGGAGATATCACGAGGCCTGACTGCGCAACTATCTGTGCGATCAATTGCGAGATCCTTGAAACGGTCTGCGTCGACCATCAGCCGCGAGATCCGGCGCAACGGTGGTGCCAAACTTTACCGTGCGGCTCAATCAGATGCAGCGGCATGGGCTCGTGCCCATCGGCCAAAGCCCTGCAAACTGGCAGGCAATATCTATCTATGTCCACTGCCCGGCAGTCGATACGAAGTATCGATGAGAGGGGGCGATATCGGCCAAGCTGACCCGCAAATGGTCCCCGCAACAAATCGCAGGTTGGCTGATGCGCGCACATCCCGATGAGGAAGACAAACGGGTCTCTCACGAGACGATCTACCGAAGCCTATTTATCCAGGCACGCAATGTACTTAAGAAAGAGTTACTGTCGCACTTGCGGGCGACGCGATCCATTCGTCGCTCTCGCCACGCCACCATGAAGCGCAGCGGCCTTGGCCAAATCAAGGACACTATATCGACCCGACAAAGACCGGCGGATGTGGAAGACCGTGCCGTTCCAGGACACTGGGAAGGCGATTTGATCGCCGGTTCTGGCAACAGCTTCATTGCCACGTTGGTCGAGCGACATACGCGTTATGTGATGCTGGCCAAGGTTGGCAGCAAAGACAGTCACAGCGTTGTTCAGGCGCTGATCAAGCAAGCTCACAAGTTACCAAAAGAACTCTACCGTTCACTGACATGGGATCGTGGAAGCGAGATGGCGGGGCACAAAAAGTTTACCTTGGCGACTGATATCGACGTCTATTTCTGTGATCCGCGATCACCGTGGCAACGCCCGGTTCGCTTCAATCACATCGCTGGGTAAAACTCCGGCGCAGTTTTGCAGAAGTTCATTGCCGATCACGGCTTCAAATTACTGCCAGAGTCCATGAGCGGGCCAGTGGGTGCGATTGCGGTCCGTGGTGGGGGTGCCCCCCCGGTGGCGCATGCGGCTTAACACGTCTGTAGGGGCGCCTCCGATGGTGCCGACCACTTGCCGCCGAACCATTGCGCATCTCAAACTGGTTCCGCCGGAACAAAAGGGGATAAGCCTTGACAACCGGTTTGAAAAAAAGGCCTTTTGGAGGAAGTTCGAAGCACAAGGCTACCCCATGTACAAAAGACTGTCGGCCATTCTTTGCGTCTTTGCAATTTTCTCCATGTCTGCCTGCACTGGAGTGTCGGTAAGGAATGCGGCGCGATCGCAAAGTCAGGCATATAAAGCGCAAGGCGCAGTTGCTGAACAGCGTCTTGAATTTGTCAAAAACTATCAAGACTGCATCGCAAAAGCGGGGGAAAATCTACAACAGGTGGAAGCCTGCGACGTTTACCTCAAGAGCGCCGAGGCACTTTCCTAATGTAAGCACCAAGGCTGCGGCTAATCATGTGCCGTTTTTGCTTCGGCTTGAGCCTTTTGGGTCTCGATTACAGCCTGATACTCCCATGACATCAGCTCGTTGATACGGCTGACGGGATGGTCTTGGATGCGTTCCAAGACCGAGGCAAGCCACGCTTCAGGATTAACGCCGTCGAGTTTGCAGGTCTCGATCAGGGTATAAGCGTTGGCGGCTGATTTACCGCCAGATTCCGAGCCCATGAAGAGATAATTCTTGCGGCCCAGAGTCACCGGCCGGACGGCGCGTTCGGCTGTGTTGTTATCCAATTCCAGAACGCCGTGTTCCAGATAGGGCCTCGCCTTGGGCAGACGGGTCCGCGCATATCGGATCGCCTTGGCCAAGGGTGTTTTGCCGGATAGCCTGCCAAGTTTTTTCCTGAGCCAGACCTCCAGATCATCGAATACGGGTTTGGCGTATTCTTGACGCAGAGCCACGCGCTCTTGGGGCGATTTGAACCGCGCCTGTTTCTCGATCTCGTATAGCTTGGCAATACGCTCAACGGCTTCCCCTGCGGCGGGAAATTGATAGCTTTCAAAGGCTTTTACGAACTCACGGCGGATATGAACCATACAAGCCATCTCAGTCACACGCCCAGTGCGGCAGATAGTGCCCTATGGCGTGGTGTAAATTGTTCTCCAGCCAGGTGTTGAGCCGGTTTACAGGGCGGCGATTTTCGCCGGGTCCATGGGGGATCTCCTTGATCGGTAGTCAGGTTGCAACCCAAACCTACCGGAGAACGTCCATGGCCGCTCAGCAACTCGCGCGAGCTTCGCCTGAGCTACGCAAGGCTCCACTCAGCCCGCGCTACCGTCGGAATGACACCGCGTCCAGGGGCACAAGCATCGGGGGCTATCCTAAAGAAGAGGTTTTGTTTGTTGCAGGCCCTTGGCCAGCAGGGACCAGACGCGGGTGATGCGCGGGGTCTGGCGCATGGCTTGATGGGCCGCCAACCAGACCGGTAGCGGCGGGATCTCGATGCCGAGGTCCAGTTCTTGCACCAAGGGATCGGCCTGCCCGACATTGCACTGTGAAAAACCAATGCCGCAGCCGGCGCGGACCAATTGCCAATAGGTTGCCTGATTGTCGCAGCGGGTGGCAAAATCGCCGCGCTCGAGTGCCCAGCCAAGGGCGCGGGTGGTGTGCAGTATCAGCTCATTTGCATCATAGCCGACCAGATCGTGTTGGCGCAGATCTTCGGGGATTTTTGGGGTGCCTTTGCGGGCCAGATAGCTGTGCGCGGCAAAGGCCCCCAGTGGCAGGTCGCAGATGTGACGGGTGACAATGTCGAGCTGGCTGGGCCGGTACATCCGCACTGCGATATCGGCGGCGCGGAACAGCAGGTTTTCGCTGCTGTCCGAGGGCACCAGTTCCAGCTCGATCAGCGGCTCCTGGCGTCGGATGTCGGCCAGGATCGGTGGCAGCAGATAGTGCGAGGCAAACACGCTGGCGGTGATGCGGACGGTGCCGTTCAATTGTTGCGACTGGCCCGCGACGTTAAGCGCGATGGCGTTCATCTGCGCGTGCATGTTTTGCGCCATCGGCAGCAGCCGGGTGCCGCTGGGCGACAGGTGCAAGCCACGGGCGTGGCGCTCGAACAGGTGGCTTCCCAGATCCTGTTCCAGCGCCTGTATGTGGCGACCAAGGGTGGGTTGGCTGCGGTTCAGCCGTCGGGCTGCGGCAGAGAGTGAACCGGTTTCGGCCACGGCCAGAAAGCTTTGGATCAGGGACCAGTCGGGGAGGGGCAGTGGGGTGTCCATTCATAAATGAATATATCATCTGCGAATTTTGGCAATATCCACCGTGATATGAATGGTTAAATTGACCTCATTCGCAATTGGGAGAATGAGTGATGACCCGCAGTGTTTTGATCCTTGGCGCCTCTGGCCGGTTTGGCCGTGCCTGTTCGAAGGCCTTTAGTGATGGTGGTTGGCAGGTCCAGCATTTTGACCGCAGTGCTGACAATCTGATGATAGCCGCGCGGGGCGTGCAGGTGATCGTCAATGGTTGGAACCCGGATTACCCCGACTGGGCGGCGCAGGTGCCGGATCTGCATGCGCAGGTGATTGATGCGGCGCGCAGCAGTGGGGCGACGGTGATTGTGCCCGGCAATGTCTATGTCTTTGGTGCCCAGACACTGGGGCCGTGGTCGGAAAATACAACGCATCAGGCGAGGAACCCGCTGGGTTGTATCCGGATCGAGATGGAGGCGGCCTATCGCCGATCAGGCGTGCGCACCATATTGCTACGGGCGGGGGACTTTTTGGATACCCGGGCCTCGGGCAATTGGTTTGACATGATCATGACCAAGGATTTGGCCAAGGGGCGGTTTACCTATCCCGGCAATCCCGACCTGGCGCATGTCTGGGCCTATCTACCGGATCTGGCGCGGGCTGCGGTGGCATTGGCCGATTTGGGCGACAGTCTGCCAGTCTACGCCGATGTGCCATATCCCGGCTACGTACTGACCGGGCAGGAGTTGCTGGCGGCGGTGAACCGGGTGGTTGCACGGCCGACGCGGCTGAAACACATGAACTGGTTGCCGCTGCAGCTGACGCGACCGTTCTGGGCGATGGGGCGTTGTCTGCTGGAGATGCGTTATCTGTGGACTACCGCCCACCGTCTGGATGGGACGTTGATTGAGACCCTACTGCCTGACGTCCACCAGACGCCGCTGGACGTTGCGATAGCTTCGGCGCTACCGTCAGAACTAATCGAGCGCGATGTCCAGCCAAACCAGGTGGTGGCGACTGGCCGCAACCCCGGCCTGACCTGAAGATGGGGGCCAGACCACGCCCGCACCCAGTATCTTCTGGTCGGCAGAGGGCAGCAGGTAATCCACCCGCATGCGCCCGGCGCGCTGCCATTGCACCGTGTTGGTGCCCGCTTCGGCGCTGGTTGGGCGGGGGTCTTGTAGTCTTGGAACATCCAGCAGCGATTGGATTGCACTGCGCCGCCCGTCGCCGCGATTTGGGTCCAGATTGGCACCACCTGCGATCACCAGCGGCGTGTCGGGCACCGGGCCCAGAGCGCCGTCGAGCAGCAGTTGCCACAGGCGAATTTCGTCGGCATTTCGCCGTCCGTTGCGGCCCTCGGCCCCGTCAAACAGCGGCGGTCCGGCCTGAAACGTAAGCAGGTTCAGCCGTTCGCCGTCTGGCAGGATCAGCGGCACTACCCAATGGGCGGTGCTGGACAGGCCTTGCACTGCTAATGCCTGCTTGGACGGGAACGGGGTGCCATCGGGTATTGTGGCAGCAAGGCGTCGGGCAGGTCGCGCCACAGCATCGGGCTAAAATCCCGCACCGCAGCGTAATCTATCGGTAGTTTTGACAGCACAGCGATGCCGCTTTGGCCGGTAAATACCCCATAGCCCTGCGAGTTTCGAGGCTCGCCCAGCCTGTTGTTGCCGTCCAGATCCAATTCGGTGGCCAGTCCGGCGTTGGGCTGTAACGCAAAGATATGCGGATAGCGGGCTCCGGCCTGTTGCAGTTTCTGTTGCAGCGGATGCACATCCGGATGTGCATCCGCGATCACCTGTATCACGGCCGCGATCTGTGGGTCTTTGCCGCGCTCAAGGTCGCGCAGCAGCAGGCCGGGGCAATCGCGGGATAATTCAGTGTTATAGGTGGCGATGCGCAAGGCTCCACTCAGCCCGCGCTACCGTCGGAATTACACCACGTCCAGGGGCACAAGCGTGCGGCAAGGATATCGGGAAGCACCTGCTCGTCCGGGGTGATTTCGATGGTGACAGTCAGCATGATTTCGAAATCCAGATTATGAGAACGGCTAGTCTAGGCTCATTTTTTCTGCCATCACTTCCGCCGCCTCCCTTAGTGGGTCATCGGCAATATGGGCATAGCGCTGCGTCGTCATAGGATTTGTGTGCCCAAGCAGGCGCCCAACGATTGCGAGACTCATCCCGCTCGACACAAGCTGTGATGCGTGTGTGTGGCGATTGTCGTGGATGCGGTAGTCGCTGATACCGGCTTTTGAAAGGACGGATCGCCAGAATTTCTTGAGATCCACAATCGGCTTGTTCTTAGATCTGCCCGGAAAGACGAACTCCGACCCGGCGGCACCGTTCTTGATCCGGCTCAATAGGGCCGCGGCTGCTTTGGAGAGCGGCAAGTGCTCTGTTCGCTTCTGTTTGGTATGGTGAGAGGGCTTGATCCATACACCGCGGTCGAAGTCGAAATTTTCCCATTTGGAAGTCAAAACTTCCCCGATCCGTGCGCCGGTTTGCAGTTGCAGGCGGATCGCATTCGCAGCTTTCTGGTTCGGATGATTGTCCAAAGCCACGCACAGACGGGTCAACTCGTCGCTAGACAACCATCGGTGCCTTTTTTCTTCGTGAAATCTCTCGATACCTTTGGCAGGGTTATCTGATCGCATTCCCCATTTGATCGACAACTCGAACATCTTTGACAGAAGTGCGAGAGCACGATTGGCTTGATATGGCGTCACTTTGAGCGAATTGTGAAATGTCTGAATTTCTTTGTGACGGACGTCACGGATCTTTTGCGAGCCGAACTTTGGCAAGATTAGGCGGGTGAGCATGGACTTGTCATTGGCGACGCTCTTTGGGCGCTTTTTGGGGATCGCGTGCACGTCCAGGTATTGCTGACAGAGATCCTGCATGATGGGTGCTTCGCGGACCATCTGTGCTTCTGTAACGGGATCTCCGCCGCGCAACACATCCGAAAGCAGTCCCGTCGCAATTTCCTTAGCTTGAGCAAAGGTTCACGTCATACATGTCGGCCCGTGCCATCAGGTTGGCGATGCTATCGTGTGGCTGCCAAAAGAACGTGTGCTGTTTTCCGGGGACATACTATTTCGTCTTTGCACTCCCATGGGATGGGTGGGGACATTCCACAAATGGTATCAGGCGCTCGACATGATCGTCGATGAACTAAAGCCGGATATTATCGCCCCCGGACATGGGCCTGTGTGTGGGTTGGAAGGAGTGACGGAAATGAAGGCGTACTTGGAGTACGTTGAAAAAGAGTCTCGCATCTTTTTCGACAATGGCTACACGTCAAACCAAGCAGCACGCAAGACTGACCTGGGGCCATACGCGGACTGGCTTTGCCCGGAACGCATCTATCTCAATGTGGAACGTGCATATCGCGAGTTTCGCGGAGAGACATTCGACAAACCCTGGGATCAAGCCGAGACTTTTGATGAGATTTTGGGTGTCGCCAAATCGCGTAGCATGACGCCCACATTCTGAACCTCAATTCGAGCAGGAGGTGTGGCTTTGTTGATGGCTTGTAGAAACCACTTACCGAGGTGCACAGCACGAAGCCACTGGACCGTGTCAACAAGGAGGGTAATCCCCCCCGAAACTAAGGGGATGTGGAAGTAGAATTTTCTCGGCAGAATGCATGAGGAGATTTTGATGAAGATGACGAGATATAGCGAACCCCAAATTCTTGCGATCCTACGCCAAGCCGAAGGCGGTGTGCCTGTAACGGAGCTGTGCCGCGAGCACGGGATGAGCAACGCGTCGTTCTACAAATGGCGATCAAAATACGGTGGTATGGACGCGTCGATGATCAGCCAAATGAAGGCGCTTGAAGACGAGAACCGGCGGCTGAAAAAGATGTATGCCGAGATGAGCATGCAAGCAGAATTACTGAAGGAAGCCCTGGGAAAAAAGTGATCCGGCCAGCCTTACGACGGGGTCTGGCCGAGAAAGCGGTGGCGCGCCACGGTATCAGCATTGCGCTGGCCTGCCGCACGTTTGATGTCAGTGAGACGTGCTATCGTTACAGCCCGCTCTTGAGCGATGAGAACGAAGAGATTGCCGATCTGCTGGTTGGGCTGACGGCCGCACGGAAGACTTGGGGGTTTGGGCTATGTTTCCTGCATCTACGTAACGTGCAAGGTCATTCGTGGAACCACAAAAGGGTTTACCGGATTTACTGCGAACTGGAACTGAACTTGCGGATCAAACCTCGGAAACGGTTAAAGCGGGACAAACCCGATGCGCTGGCAGTGCCGGACGCCCCGAACATGACCTGGTCGATGGACTTCATGGCGGATCGCCTCGGGGATGGTCGGGCGTTTCGGCTCTTGAACGTGCTGGATGATTTTAACCGCGAGGGTTTGGGCATCGAGGTCGATTTTTCTTTGCCAGCCGAACGGGTTATTCGCAGCCTTAATCGGATCATTGAATGGCGTGGGAAACCAGGAACCATTCGGGTCGATAATGGGCCGGAGTACATCAGTGGTAAGCTGCTGGAATGGGCTGAGAAACAAGGTATTATCATCCAGTACATTCAACCCGGAAAGCCGCAGCAGAACGCTTACATCGAGCGCTATAATCGCACCGTCAGGCATGAATGGTTGGACCAACATATCATCGAAAACATAGAGGAGGCACAGGACTTTGCCACACAATGGCTATGGACTTACAATAATGACCGCCCGAATATGGGCCTCGGCGGCATCACACCCGCAATGAAACTGAAAATGGCCGCGTAAATTCTACGACCGCCCCCTGTTAAAAATGGGGGGATTACCGGAGGTGAAGCGAGGTTTCAAGTTGATCGGTATCCCCCAACCATTAGGATGTGGTGCAGATGATCGATCGATTTTCCTTTTTTAGGGCAAAACAACGAAGGGGTTGTCTACCACCGCTACTTGCCGGTGACGAACCAACCGTCCCGGACGGTGATCTCGAAATGGCGGCTATGATTGCCATAAAACTAACGAGCATTACTAAATAAAGAGTAAAATTGGCAATACTCCCCATGATTTCACCTTGCCGAACTTGGTCGCTGGTCATTTTTTGGCCGCAATTTCAAGGGAGAAGGAAAGTCACCTGTGTTGAAAGGTGATGAGTGGTTACCTACTGCGCGCGATCGCATAAATAGGGAACGACGTGATAGTTACCGCAGGGACGATGTGGATGTCTAATTTGTCGCCAGACCTCACAAGCTCTGTGGCTGCACAGAATGTGCTGGTTCGCGCAGACCTTCCCTATCGTTTTGCTTCGATTACACTCGTAGCGATCCTGTCGCTCTACTATCTGCCACTACAGACGCTGGGGATCGTCTACCTTGCCTACGCTTTGATCGAGATCTTGGGTATATTCGTATACAGAAGTCTAAAGAACAGCGTCACGCGGAGTGGAATTCTCCTCTTCACTGTCTCTGCATTCGTTGGCGTTTGGGTCTTCAATTCAATCCCTTTGCTGCTCTTCATGCAGTCAGAACCATTTCCAAAACTTGCGGGGGCGATGCTGCTATTTATCGCGCTCAATCAGTGCGTAGTGGGGCGTTCAGACTGGATGGTTTTTGGCATTCTGACTGCGGTGCCGATCATTTGCGCTGTCGGATACATGATCGTCAGCTTTCTCTATTCTTTTGCAAACCCGGTGGAAATTTTCATCGCAGTTGCAATCATGGTCATTGGGACAGCCTATGTGGCATACGGCATGTGGGCGCTCAATCGGCTGACCAGCCGGTTGCGTGAAGCCCTAAGTGAGGCTGAGGCTGGGAGCCGCGCCAAGAGCCGTTTCCTTGCTGCCATGAGCCACGAGATACGGACTCCTTTAAACGCAATTTGCGGGATGTCAGAACTGATTGATGAGGAAGATGCCGATCCTGAGACACTGCGGGAGCGAACTCTGTTGTTGCGAAAGTCCGCACAGGCGCTCACCGGTATCCTGGACGGTGTTCTCGACCATGCCAAAGTCGAGGCTGGACATATTGAGCTCAGCCTCGCGGCGGCCGAACCTGAGATTGAGGTCGCAAGCGCGGTGGAGATGTTTCGGCCGTCAGCAGACGACAAGGGGCTTCGGCTCGACATCAATTTTGGCGAAGGCGTGCCGACCTACGCCGAATTTGATGCACTGCGGCTGCGCCAGGTGATTGGAAACTTAGTCTCAAATGCGGTAAAGTATACCGAGGCGGGTCACGTGTCTGTGGTGGCGCACTGCGAGCCGAATGGCAGTCAATCGATGCTCACCGTCGCGGTTTCTGACAGCGGCCGCGGCATGACCGCCAATCAGATTTCCGAATTGTTCACCGAATTCTACCGGGTCGAAAACAAAGATGCCCCGGCGGTTCCGGGCACCGGTCTTGGACTGGCAATTGCGCGCCGTTTTGCGCGTATGATGGGGGGCGATATTACCGTGTCATCCAGCCCCGCGCGAGGAAGCTGTTTCACCTTCACCAGTCTGGTCAGAGTTCTGGAGGAGCCGAAAGTTTACTCCTCTCCGTCACAATCTGAGGTTCAGCCTGACGACGGAAGCGCCAGGGATGCTGGCATAAAATCGATCCTGTTGGTGGACGATACCGCATCAAACCGAATGGTGGTTCGTGCCTTTCTGAAAAAGAGCGAAGTCGAAATTACTGAGGCCACTAATGGAGCCGAGGCCCTAGAGTGCCTGGAGCGCCAACCAGTAGATCTCATTCTGTTGGACATGAAAATGCCCGTGATGGACGGGCGTGAAACTTTAGCGGAAATGGCGCGGCGCGGCGGCCGGATCGGCGCCACGCCTGTGATTATGCTCACAGCAAACGCGGCTCCGGAGGATCGGGAGCGCTATCTCGCTCTGGGCGTTGCAGGTTACATTGCGAAGCCCGTTAGGAAATCTGTGCTGCTGTCCGAAATTCGCAGGGTCGCAGGGTCGCAGCAGCCCAGATTACTGGAGCAGCCTGATCTAGGCGAGAAGGCGTCCATAAGGAGCTGACCCACGAATTAAAGGCGCAACAGTTCGCGCCTTTAATTCGTCCGGCCATCTATCCCGATGAAAAGCAAAAAAACTTATCGCCAACACAATGAGAAATTAACTCAAAATTTACGATGACCTGTTCAATTTGTTTCAATTTTTAGGAAAGCTCTTGGAACTCTTTTCTTAAGGGATTGGAACATATGGTCAGGCACCCCAATGCGATCGACAGAAATCACCTTCGATAATCTTGGTGAAACCGGAACTCTTTTCACGGCGCTTTTGCGAGCCCGGTATCACCACTTCATTGAAGCACGCGGTTGGGATCTTCCAAACGTCCGTGGGCTTGAATTCGATCAATATGATACGCCGGAAAGCATCTATTGCGCGATCCATGAGGGCATGATTGTCTATGGTGGTTTTCGGGTGACGCCCACGACTGCGCACTGCGTAAATGCAAGCTACATGTTGCGTGATGCGCAGCTCGGCCTGCTGCCTGATCTGCCATTGGGTATTCTCGACGAGCCGGCACCTCAGGATCCAAGGATCTGGGAGGTTAGCAGGGTTTTTGTCGATGACACTCTGAGCAGCCGTGAACGTATGCGTGTTAGGGATGAGTTGGGGCTGACCTTTGCCCGACTGGCGAAGGACTGGAACATCAACGCCTTCCTTTGCCTTACCTCGGTTTCTGCCGCGCTACTCATGCGCCGAGCTGGGTTGAAAAGTTCTCCGGCCGGACCTCGCTTTGAAGCCGGGGGAGAAACCTGCCAGGCGTATCACCTCAAGATCGATGTGAGGAACCTGCGCAGCCACGCCGCATAATGCGATGGCTTTCAGCCGTCTGCGAGCCCTATGGGCGGTTGTGAATTCGAGCAAAATACAGACACGAAATTGTGGAGCGGTCACACATGCCATAAGGAAGGGGAGGACCCTTCACATGATACCGACCAGGCTGTATCCAGTGCGGGGAGGAATGACCGAGTAGGTCTCATAGCGAGTGGTGCCCCGTATCAACCGAATGTCGGCTATTCAGCTGTGCCTTGAGTTTGCAAAGCCTGCATTCTGCGCATAGCCGCCATCGGTGCTGACCGCAGCGAAAGCCCGCAACCGCCTTTTCTCCGATCTCACGTCAGCCGATACCTAGACCGTGCCTTCCCAATCCGATCCCCGACCGGAACCGGATGCTCATTTGCCAGCCGCATGAGCGCTTCCGGATGGGTTTCCATGAAGTCGTCGAAACCGTCGCTTGATACGTCAGAAATCGCCGCGCGGGTGATGAACAAACCGACAAGCTGTGCATCCAATTCCCGCATTTTCGCATTGCGATTGGCCTCAGTCACGTCGCAGAGTAAAACTCCGGCGCAGTTTTGCAGAAGATCACTGCCGATCACGGCTTCAAGTCGCCGTCAGAGTCCAGGGACGGGCCAGTGGGTGCCGTTGCGGTCTGTGGTGGGTTTTTGTTGGTGGCGCATGCGGCATAACGCGCCTGTAGGGGTGTCTCCGATGGTGTCGCGCGCATTCTGCCAATTGCGCATCTCAAACCGGTTGCGAAGCTGTTTAGATCCAAGCTTGAATTCAAAACGCCATACTAGACTTTGATCACGGTCACTTAGATCAAGTGGCGGTTTTCCTTTTCCGGTGAAAGCGGTGTTCCAGATCGTTAACCAGCCCATTTCCTTACTTTGGATCACTTCGGCGCGTTTGTCATAGATAGCCAGTTGCCGGTTAGCGATCGCTCTAGCCCGTAGACCGATCACGCGCGCGCCGCTGGCAACATCGTACCGGTGGATCAAAGGCCAACCATGCACTAACTTTCAAATTGGACCACGCAAATGGGGCTGCTCAACGAGCCATCATACGTTTTTACTTAAGCCGCAGTTTTGCAATTTGGCTCAGCCCAGGTAGGACGCCCTGAATGTGAACACGGCAGACAGCATCGCCATGGGTGATATAGGCCGCTTCTGGCGCGCCCACTTGCACGTTACTGTTTGGCTTTCTGGCAGCTTCATAGAACCATTCACCACCCGCCCGCCGTTGATACTTATTGGTAATTTAATCCGAGCCGACGTTTAGCCTGAAGGGCCGCAAGCGTGTCAATCAGATGCGCCTTGTTGATGGGTTTGGACAGGAAATGATCCATCCCGGCTGCCAGGCAGGCCTCGCGGTCGCTTTCAAAGGCATTGGCCGTCAACGCCACTATTGTCGGTTGCACGATATCCAGCGCCCGGATCTCTCGTGTTGCGGCGATGCCATCCAGCTCTGGCATCGACATATCCATCAACACGATATCCGGGGCGTGTATCTGGCACAGGGTCACTGCTTCGCGCCCATTCACAGCCTCAACCAGTTCAAGAGGTTGATCATTCAGGTACTTAGTGATCAACAGTCGGTTTACCTTGTTGTCTTCGGCCAACAGAACAAGGCTTTCAGTAAGCCTGCCAGAGGAGACAACGGCTGATGATCTAGCTTCTTTTTCAGATACGTCAGCTGGCGACATTTGCACACAGAGGCAAAAACAGCACCCCGCCCCCAGCTCTGAGCGCAACGTGATGCCACCGCCCATTCGTTTTGCCAAAACGCTGGAAATGGCTAGGCCAAGGCCCGTTCCACCAAAGGCCCGTGTAATGGCAGAATCCGCTTGCGAAAACCGATCAAAGATATGCTGCGCCTGGTCCGGAGAGATACCAATCCCGGTATCCTCAATCTCGATCAGCAGCCGATATGGATCCGCGTTGTCAGCCCCAACATTGATCGTCACCCCGCCCTGTGCAGTGAACTTTATCGCATTTCCTATTAGGTTCACTAGGATCTGCCGCACCCGCCCGTCGTCGCCAAGCACCCGCTCAACCAAACCAGTGGCATAGTTGACCGTTATCGAAATTCCCTTTTCATGGGCCTTGGGCCTCAACAGATCTACAGAACTCTCAATACAGTGACGTAAATCGTAATTAGTCAATGTGACGTCAAGTTTTCCGGCCTCCAGCCGTGACAAGTCCAGAATATCATTGATAATTTTCAACAAAGCGCTGGAAGAGTCCAGGATCGTATCCACATATTGTTTTTCGTCCGTGGCCAAATCACATTCAGCCAAAAGTCCGGCCATTCCGATAATTCCGTTCATCGGAGTTCGGATTTCATGGCTCATATTTGCCAGAAACTCGGACTTAGCCCGGTCGGCCAGTTCAGCTGCAATTTTGGCTTCCGCCAATTCACGCTGGCGGGTTTTGGACTCTGTAACGTCACGCTCAATCCCGACAACCAGTTCAACCTCACCATAAGCGTTTAAGATTGGTACCAGGTTGGTGCTGATCCAGATCTCTTCTCCCGATTTTGTGTAGTTCAGGATTTCGGTATGGTGCCGTTCGCCACGGGCAAGGTGGCTGGCAATCTCGCGGATCGCCGAAGGGTCCGTTTTTGGACCGTTGAACAATTCGCCTGCAGTCAACCCAATCGCCTCTTCTGGCGAATATCCGGTGACCCGGGTAAACCCATCGTTGACCCAGACGATTCGGGTCTGTGCATCGGTCAGAATAATACTGTCCGATGCATGTTTGGCCACCAGCGAGAGACGGTGCAATTCGGCCTGTTGTTTCTGCAGATCAGCATGTGCCTTTTCAAGGGCCAACTGACCTTCACGCATCTCGCCATTGCGATGTTGCAAGGTCTGGTTGGTGCGCATTAATTCGTCTCGCAACTGTACGTCTTTGGACACATCCCAGTTCACCCCGATCACTCGGTTTTTCCCGGCAGCATCTTTAAATGAAACGCCAAGTTCGCGAATATGATGCTCTGCTCCGTCTGGTAAAACGATGCGAAATTCCGCCGAAAAATCCCCCCCGTGCTTCACGGCATCGTCAAGGATCTGTCTTGTGGCCTTCTGATCCTCGGGGTGCAAACGCTGCTTCCAGAAATCCGCACTGAGAGTGGCGGAGTCACCTGAGTAACCAAAGAGGTCGCACATTCGCTGGTCCCAGATCAGGCGCGTGCTATCGGGCTCATACTCCCAAATGCCGATCTGTGAAGTCTCAACCGCAACTTTCAACCGCCGTGACAGCGTTTCCAAGTCCCGCTCACGCCGCTTTAACGAAAGAATCGCCGATCGACGTGCAGCAGAAAGTCGCCCAGCCAAGAACGTCGGGAACAGGATCAATGCGCCCGCAACTAGGAGCGCCAATCGCAGTGACCACAGGTTTTCCGGTTGAGCGGACCAGCCCCCAGATGGCCGTGCAACCAATTGCCAATTGCCAACTGGAAACGAAATATCAACCCGCACAGGGTCGTCATCGACAATGCCGGAGGCACCATAGAACTGCTCTCCCTCGGGGCCCATCCCGTCTCGGCCAATCAGTGCCAGTTCAATGCCAATCTCTGGGTCCGTCACTCCGGTGCCCGCATACAGTGCGTCAACATCAATGACGGCTGACAATATACCAAAAAACTGCCGATCCGGGCCCGTTCCTACAAAGAGGGGAAAGCGACAGATGAAACCATGACCGCCCTGAACCAGATTGACCGGGCCCGCTAGCACCATTTCGCCACTGTCGCGAACACGAAACGCAGCTTCGCGCTGTGCCTCGTTCTTGTTGTAGTCCAGCCCCATTGCAGTCTCGTTACCCTTCATCGGGTAAATCAATGAGACAACCAGATCCGGGGCCGCGGCCACAATGCGGATCTCTTCATGGTCACCAAGCACCTGTTCGGCCAATTGGGTAAACCGCACCTGGCTCATATCCGGCTCAGTTGAAAGCACCGCCACCAACCCTTGCACCAACTGAATGTCAGCGCTGAGCCGCCCCTTCAATTGAGACGCGATCAATCCTGCCTCGTGCTGAACATCCGCACGAAGTCTTTGGGTATAGATTGTGGCGTTTTGCTTTTCAACGAAAGCAGAAGCCATAAGAACAGCAACAAAAGTCACCAATGTAGGTAGATAAGTTCGCGTTTTAGTAAGGCCAAGCCAAGCGCTGGACCGAAGGCTATGGGCCATATGAAAACTCTCTGTCGTAAGTTTCGGTATCAGAATATTCCTCTTGCATAGTTCACGAGAGTTCAGCTTCGCTTAATAGAGAGTATTATTGTTAAACTGACATTCCCCAAGTGAAATGCCTTTTCCTACAAGTTGTGGCTGTTTTGGTTCCCAATCAAGCCTCTTGTGCAAGCTGTACCGTGGTTCGGGCACCTGTCTCTTGAATTGAGCACAATTTTTTGTCTTAGAGGTGGGCTTGACCCGGCTTTTGGTCTGATCGACACCGGTTTTGACAGACCCGTCGAGCCGCTTTTCTTCAGGTTTTGTCGTTGACACCGTCATGTTGGAGCTAAGCAGCCCCACTTGCGTGGTCCAAGTTGAAAGTTAGTGCATGGTTGGCCTTTGGTCCACCGGTACGATGGCCTCATCCGCCGACTGCACCTGCCGCCGGTTTCGAAATGGAGAAGGCAGTGGTAGGTCTAGAAGGAATGCGGCTCGACGGAACTGTCAAACGGGTATCGATCAAGCCAAAAGCTGGGTCGACCCCACCACTGAGACCAAAAACTGCACACAATTCAAACGGCAAATGATCAAGCCATAGTACAATTTCAACAAGAGCCTTAAAGGCGACAATAAACAGCTAAGGGATGCAAGAGGGGGTATTCAATTTTGTGAAATGTCGGCTAAATGAGGCTGAAGTATAGCTGTAAAATCATCAAGAAATGGCGGGCAATCACTACTTTTCGTGGAGGAAAACTCCATCTCCTAATTTGATTGATTTGTGCCATTATTGGCGCAACGCAAGCTATAGTGCAATGCAGGGATTGATTTGTCGAAATATTGGTCGCCTAACTTAGGTGGACTTAATTTTTTAACGTTGCTTTAAGGGTTAACTTTAATGAGTGTATTGTTAAAAATTAGAGGCTTTGGTGTATTTGGTGTTTTTGCTGCCAACGGGGAAAGTATTGTTCTCGGTGCCAAACACCAGGCCTTGATGGCTCTGTTGTCAAAAGCTGACAGTGGCGTACGTACCCGGGCTTTTCTCGAAAACATTCTGTGGAGTTCATCACAGCCAGAGCAGGCCAAGGCCGGTTTGCGGACCGCACTCAGTACATTGCGCCGCCATTTGGGATCAGAGGCATCTCAGTTGCTAACGGCCAATCGAGAACGCGTTGTATTGGATCTTAACCGCGTCGGTTTTATTGGAAGCTATGAAGATGGAGCCTTTATGGAAGGCTTTGAGCTTCCGTACCAGGCGTTATTTCGCGATTGGCTGACGCGGGAACGGGATGAAACCACCTACCGTATCCCGCGACGTCAGACGGATTTGGGATTCAATGAGACTCAAATTTATTCGAGTTCTGGTTCCTCCAAACAAAAATCAAAACCAACAATGTTGGTAAGCGAGCAGCGTATCGGGATCCTCAAATCTGAGGTCCAGCAACTCCTGCATATTCGCGAACACGCAATGACTATCATTGACGGATTGCAGCGCGAAAATGAGGCTCTCAAAATTGCGCGTGATATGCAGCCGAAATCTCCGACAATTGCAAGAACCTCAAAACAGGCCTGACACCGATCACTCAGAGATAGACCTGGCGCAATTTCATCATAACCTCCTTTGGGAGATACCCACCAAATAAAGGTGTGGCCGTGCTAAGTGGGCGGGGTAAAGTGGACATTGCGAGGCGTGCAGCGAACGGCGGCACAGTCCGCTCAACTGCCGTTGGTCCAGATCGCAGCGAAAGTCGGCTGTCCGCCCTTCTAGTCGAAATGTGTATGGTGCAGCGATTGGGCCACTTCACTCACCCAAAAATGTAACGAACGGCTCTAAGCCGACCATCGTTGACGGCGCAGCGAATGGCGGCAAGGAGTCGAAATCGAGGGTATTCTGCATCGCGACCAATGTTAGTTTTACTGGAATGCGCGAATTAATCATGGGGTTGAGGGATGTCCCTAAAATCAGATTTGACCTTGGCAAAACCCTGATGAGCGGTTCAACTCAAAATGGGTATATGAAATCCACTAGCGATAGGAGCGACTGATGAATCCCACTCCCCTCAGCCGTGCTACCGGTTTTTGCAACGCATATGACCTGCAAGTTCCAATCCTTATGGCCCCTATGGCGGGGGCGTGTCCGGCGTCTCTGGCAATTCCTGTTGCGAACGGCGGCGGGATAGGCGCGTGCGGCTGCTTACTGATGCAGCCGGATGGAATAGCGAATTGGGCGCGGGAGATGCGGGCCGGATCGAATGGTGCGTTTCAGCTCAATGTCTGGATTCCCGATCCTGATCCCTTACGCGATCCGGCCCATGAAGCAAGGGTACGCGCGTTTCTTGGTCAATGGGGACCAGAGGTCTTAGCCAAAGATGCCGAGGCGCCTCTGCCAGACTTCGAGGCGCAATGCGATGCAATGCTGGCTGCAGGGCCGCATGTCATTTCGTCGATCATGGGGGTTTACCCCGCACCGTTCGTCGCGCGAATGAAAGAACGTGGGGTGAAGTGGTTTGCGACCGTCACCACTGTCACTGAGGCTTTGGCCTCAGAGGCAGCGGGCGCAGATGTGATCGTCGCGCAAGACATGGAGGCGGGCGGGCATCGCGGGTCGTTTGACGCTGATGACGCAGCCCGTTCCTTGGTGGGGCTATTCGCGTTGCTTCCTGCTGTGGTTGATGCGGTGCAAGTGCCTGTGGTGGCGACAGGTGGGATTGCGGATGCTCGCGGGGTGGCGGCAGCGCTGGTTCTGGGGGCTTCGGCGGTGCAAATTGGCACGGGCCTTCTACGTGCGCCTGAAGCTGGGATTGCCCCTTCTTGGGCCGATGCAATTGGGGACGCATTGCCCGAAGGGACAGTTTCGACGCGAGCATTCTCCGGGCGGTTAGGACGGAGTATTCGCACTGCTTACACAGAGGCTGCGGAAGAGGGACCGATACCTGCACCTTATCCGATCCAGCGGAATATTACGAAGATGATGCGGGAGAGCGCGACAGGGATCGACAGGATGCAGGCATGGGCGGGACAGTCTGCGAGACTGGCACGTGCCGAGCCTGCGACGGACCTAGTCGCGGGTTTATGGGACGAGGCACGAGAAATCTTGCAGACTTGATCAAGGATCACGAACCGTGGCGCAAAAGGCCGTTCTGCGACACGGTATCTGTCCAGTATCCTTTTTCCATTAGACGAAATGGCCAGAAACCTGTGCCACAAGCGCAAGGGGCCGTTTTTTGGCTCAAA
Source organism: Parasedimentitalea psychrophila (assembly GCF_030285785.1). Lineage (NCBI taxonomy): Bacteria > Pseudomonadati > Pseudomonadota > Alphaproteobacteria > Rhodobacterales > Paracoccaceae > Parasedimentitalea > Parasedimentitalea psychrophila. Next base: position 3,657,847 of record NZ_CP127247.1, read on the forward strand.
CTGAAATCGAACCTTCAGAATCGCATCGACGAAGGTTCATTTTGTCCGCATTGACGGCGTGGGTCTCGCTGGTGTCCGCCTCACAGAACTCCCGATTCTTAGTTCCTGGAGGTAGGACCAAAGCCTCCCGGTTGGGCTCAAACCACGGCGCGAGGATGTCCACCGCGAAGTCTGTGCGCGAAACCCGGATCTGTGTATCGGCGTAGGGCATTCCCAAGGCCGTCATACATTCCTCAAAATGCTCCCTGGCAGCTCTGAGCCCGCCTGTGGCGAGCAGAAAGGCCCGGAAATCAACGGTGACCCCAGGATTATTTGGGGCGCGGTTCTCTGGGTCGGCAAAGAGCCACTCGGCCCCGTATTTGCCAGTGTGAACCGAGAAGGCCATACCTCCGCTTCTTCGGACACCAAATGGGATACCGTCACGTTCCAATTCAGTCTCACGGATGTTGGCGATCGCGGCGAGTTTCGTATCCTGCAATTCGGCCCGAAGGTCGGATGGGATTTCGGTCTGGACCGTAAGGCGGAGCCCATCAAACCCACTGTGTAATATATCTGCTTCCATTTACGATCTCCTACGCTTTCGTATTCGTAGAGGGGGGTGATACAAGACCCCCCTCCTTGCCGCTCCGCCATTCCCGATGCCCGCTTCGCGGGCGGGGCGGGCGCTTCGCGCCCTTCGATGTGCCTCCAGCAGGGCAGCTTTTGTTTTGGGGCCGGGCGTGGACGCCCGGCGGTGGGTGTGGAAACGGTAGGGCCCAGGTATCCGTATGTTGAGGGATCAGGGCGATATGGCCATCATTCTGGTCGAGCAGTTCTTTGAATTTGCCTATGGGCTGGCCGATCAATGTATCGTCTTGCGTCGGGGCGAGATCATTCTGGAAGGTGCCAGGGAAACACTGTCGCGGGAAACTTTGCTTGCGGGTGTCTAGGTCTGATAAAGCCACTTCCCCTATGATACTAAGTATGCCAACTTTTGTGTCATGAGCACAGATTTCACCCCCCCCGCTGGCGACCCTGTTTCACGCTTTTGCTTTGGCACCATGCAGTTTGGAGGCAAGGCCGACGCCACTGCCAGTCAGGCCCTGTATGATGCCAGCCGCGCTGCGGGCATCAACTTCTTTGACACCGCCGATGTCTATACCGATGGCACTTCGGAAACGCTGCTGGGAGGCTTTGCCAAAGCCGAACGGGATAAGTTGGTCATCGCCACCAAGGTTGGTGCTGTGGGCGGCAGCAGCCGCGACAATATTCTGACCCGGTTTGATGGCTGCCGCAGTCGGCTGGATATGGAGTATGTTGATATCCTGTACCTGCACCGCTGGGATGATGAGACCCCGCTGGAGGAGAGCATTGAAACACTGGCTGAACTGCAGCAGGCGGGCAAGATCGGCGCGATTGGGGTGTCCAACTATTCTGCCTGGCAGATCATGAAAGCCCAGGCCGTTGCGGTATCATTCGCGACAAACATCAGCATCTTTCAACCGATGTATAGCTTGGTCAAACGTCAAGCCGAGGTCGAAATGCTGCCCATGGCCCAAAGCGAAGGCTTTGCGGTGGCGTCATATTCGCCGCTTGGCGGCGGTTTGCTAACCGGAAAATACGCCTCTGGCGATGGCGGGCGGCTGGTCGATGATAGCATGTACAAGGCGCGTTATGGCGTGGATTGGATGCATCAGGCGGCCAAGGACCTGTCGGTTCTGGCCAAGGATAATGATGTGGATCCGGCCACGTTAGCTGTGGCTTGGGTGGCGTCGAACCCGGCGATCACTTCGCCGATCATCAGTGCCAGATCTGTTGCCCAGTTGGCCCCGTCATTGGCGGCGCTTGAATTTGACCTTGGCGATGATCTCAAGGCGCAGCTTTCAGCCCTCACACCGACTCCGGCCCCGGCAACAGACCGGCTGGAAGAAGTCTAAGCCAAGCGGGCTGATTTCAGGCCAGCCCGTCCCAGATCAGCTTGGCTCCGGTGCAGGACAGCAGCACATAGGCCAGTGCAAAGAACAGCTTCTCTGGCATCTTGGGGTGCAGTTTGACACCCAGCCAGGCACCCAGCAGGGCAAAGGGGGCCAGCATCAGGTCCTGCTTTAGCGTCTCCAGGGTGAACAGCCCCAGAAATGCATAGGGGATGAATTTGGCGGTGTTCATCACCCCAAAGACCAACACCTTTGCTCTGAAACTAATGAACATTCTTGGTCTAAGACAAACCAGTTTTCCCAAATTGAACATACGAACTCACGTCCCTCCCGAATTCAACGGTAGACGGAAACATGTCGACAGATAAACCAAGCAAGAAGCATCCGGTGGTGCTTCGCTTTGAAGGCTTGTGGCCCCATCAGCTGGCCGGTTACGAGATGCACAGAAACCGCACCGGCGGTGATTTGGGGCATATCGATCGGGATTGTGTCCATCTGAACAAGCGTTTGATTGGTGAGGAGGATTGGGCTGAAAAAGCGCAGGCTGAGATCGCGCAGATGCGGGCGGAGAATTTCGCGGATGAGCTTGATGGGTTGGCTCGGCGCAAGCGGAAGTCGGATATCAGGAGGCGGATGGTCGAAGGCCCGAAGGAGCCCTGGCGAAATTCCAAACATGGCCTGATGCGTGAGGTCATCTTGACTGTTCGCAAGGATTGGTTCGAAGATGACCTTGATGGAATTCTGGGCTAACATCTCGTGAAGAACACTTTGAAGACTATGCAATTTCCTGGTTGAAAGACACGTTTGGTGATGACGTGGTTCATGCCCGGGCAGACCGCGATGAAACGACATATCATTTCAGCCCGTCAAAGCCACTATGCAGGATCTCGGCGTCCATTTGCGCTGGCCTTCGCTTTCGCTTTCGTATTCGTGGAGGGGGGGTACAGCCTTGCTTACAATGTTGGGGTGCGTGGGGCAGGGCACTGCACAGCCACGCGCCGCCTGAACGCTGGCGACATTGCCGGGGGTTACCGCTGCGGCAGGCGACGGGTTTTGTGGAAAGCCTGTTGAAACTGATCCATCTGGACTGGGTGGTGCCAGACTTCAGCACGCTGTGTCGGCGTCAAAAGACCCTGTCGGTTTGCATTCCTTTTCGCGGCTCCACTGGCCCTCTGCACCTTCTTATCGATAGCACCGGCATCAAAGCTGAGGGCGAAGGCGAGTGGAATGCACGTAAGCCCCCTCTCACACATGCAAGCATGTGTGAGAGGGCAGCGGGCGGCCCCAAGCGTCGACTCTGGCGCAAGATACATATCGGGATCGACGAAGAAACACTGGAGGTCGTACCATTGAGGTGACCGGCAGCAACGTCGGTGTCGCGCCCATGCTGCCTGACTTGTTGGGACAGATCGCTCCTGATCAGGAGGTCGGGTCTGTCACGGCGGATGGGGCTTATGACACACGCAAATGTCACGCGGCTATCGCTGCGCGGAATGCCCATGCTATCATCCCGCCGCGCAAGAATGCAAAGCCTTGGAAACCGGATACGCCGGGAGCGGTCGCGCGAAACGAAGCGATACGTTCCTCGCACTATTTGGGCCGTGCTCTGTGGCGAACCTGCCTCAACGCGACATCAGACGCCTGCGCCTGTTGCTGAGCCTACGGGTGTTTAAGCTACAACTGGCTCACAATATTGACCGTTCGTATGTCTCCACCCACCGAATAACCATTACTCTGGCTTGTCGCCCTGGTCCGTCAAGGATTTGGGCAAAAGATCAATCGGCAAGGGGAATATCACCGTCGACGTGCGGTCGTTGGCGATATCAGTGAGCGCGTTGAAATAGCGCAGCTGCATGGCGTTTGGTTGCGTGGCAAGCAGTTTGCCTGCCTCAACCAACTTGGCCGCTGCCTGCTGCTCGCCTTGGGCATTAATGACGCGTGCGCGACGCAATCGTTCCGCCTCGGCCTGTTTGGCAATGGCGCGCACCATGCTTTCGTTGATGTCCACGTGTTTGATTTCAACATTGGCGACTTTAATGCCCCAGGCATCGGTTTGCCGGTCGAGAATGGCCTGAATATCCACGTTTAAGCTCTCTCGCTCCGCCAGCATTTCATCAAGCTCGTGTTTACCCAGCACCGAGCGTAGTGTTGTCTGTGCCAATTGGCTGACGGCAGAAGCAAAGTCCGCAACATTGACGATCGCCCGTTCCGGGTCGACTATGCGGAAATATAGGACCGCATTGACCCTGACCGAAACATTGTCGCGCGAAATTACATCCTGGCTGGGCACGTCTTCGACGACCATGCGCAGGTCGGTTCGCACCACCTGCTGCACCACTGGGATGATGAACACCAGCCCTGGCCCGCAAACCCGGGTAAATCGGCCAAGTGTGAACAGAACGCCACGCTCGTATTCCCGAAAAACGTAGATGGCTGCCGACAGGAACCAAAGCACTAGGGCCAAGCCGAGAAGGTAGGCGATCGAATTGAAAATGATGGCTTCCATAATGAGACCTCTCCTATCTAGCGTTCGGACATTGAATCGTCTGCGCTGGTGACGTGCAGTGTCAGCCCAGCGATGTCGCGGATGTAAACGGCAGCACCAGGCGACAGGCCGGTCATTCCACTGGCGCGCCAGCGTTCGCCCTCGGCCCAGACAAAGCCCGCCTCATCCTTCCATTCGATAACCACTGCCTCCTTGCCCAGCATGGAGTTTCGGCTAATGGCTGGAGCAAGTCGGTAAGCGCGCATTGTGTAGCCAAGAAGGAGCACCAAAACCGCCGCGCTGAGGCCAGCCATAGTGCCAATTACCCACCAAGAGATCTGGTAGGCGGGAAAGTCGGTGTCGACCAGCATGGCAGACCCAAGTACAAAGGCGCTCAGCCCGCCAAAGCCCAGAATGCCAAAAGTGGGCGTAAAGGCTTCGGCCACCATAAATGCTATCCCAAGACCAACCAGGGCCAGGCCGGTATAGTTCAAAGGCAGCTGATTGAGCGCGTAAAGACCCAGAGTCAGGCTGATAGCGCCGACCACCCCTGGCACCAGCGCACCGGGGTTCCAGAACTCGAAAATTATTCCGTAGACCCCAATCATCATTAGGATCAAAGCGACATTCGGGTTCGAAAGAACCGCTAAGATGGTGGTGAGTGTCCCCATTTCGATCCGCTCAATGGCGAGATCACTGGTCGACAGCACGCTATCTTCGCCTAGGAGCAAGACAGTGCGGCCGTCCAATGCGACCAGCAATTCCTCTGCATCCGTGGCGACAAGATCGATCACGTTCTTTTCAAGCGCGCGTGCGGATGACAGACTGGCCGCGTCTCGTACCGCGGCTTCTGCCCAATCCGCATTGCGGCCGCGCAGCTCGGCAAGACTGCGAATAAATGCAACTGCATCATTTGTGGCTTTGGCGGTCATGGTCGTGCTTGAACCGGGCATCCGTGGCGACCTGCCGTCGCCAGTGGCATCACTGTCTTCACCATTTGACTCTGGGGCTGGATCAATGGGTTTTTCGTCCTGTGGCGGGGTTAAGCCGGGCAGACCGCCGATCAGCACCGGCGTCGCCGCGCCGAGATTGGTGCCGGGCGCCATAGCCGCCACATGTGTGGCGTAGAGAATGTAGGTTCCGGCGCTTGCCGCATGCGCCCCGGGCGGAGCAACATAGCCGACAATCGGGACTGGCGAGGCAATTATGTCCTGGATGATGTCGCGCATGGCGTCCACCAGACCTCCAGGTGTATCGATACGCAATATGATAACTTCAGCCTGCTGGCCCCCAGCAATCGCGATGATCTTTTTGATATGACGTGTGGATGCCGGACCTATCGGCCCTTTCAATTCGGCAAGTATCGCCACTGGCTGGAAGACCTCACCATTAGTATTCTGACTGATCGCCAAGTTTGCAGCTGTTAGGAACACCACCGCTGTGAAGACGAAGCGACCCAGCCATTGGACAACTGCCATCTTCTTCTCCTGCACAATTATATAATCCTCTTTATCCTGAACGACAGGTAAATCCCGCTAAGTATTTGACACAAAAGAGATATGCGTACCGAATATCGCACCCATATCAACGCACAATTAGGCGAGCAGTTGCTCGGAACCTGTCTGCTCAAAGTGCAACGCTTGTAGTGCTTTCCGCAGAGAAGGGCTGGTCAGAGCCTAAACTTTCAATTTTTGGTACAGAGTTTCGTTGTGTTCTTTCTACCGCCATTCCCCAAGTGAAATGCCATCACCTGCATGTTGGGTTGTTTTTCGTTCCGATTAAGCCATCTTTGCGAGTTGTGCGGTTATTTTAGTGCCTGTCGCGTGAACTGAATGGAATTTTCGGTCTCTATGGCAGGGGTTTTCCCTCACTGAATGACACTCCTCAAGCCCTGGCATTCGCCGGGGCTTTTCTTTGGTGTTGCCTTCTCTCGTGGGGACGGGAAGGGGGCAACGGTGCGTCAGCGGCAAGGCGCCCGGTGTGGGTGTCTTGGGCTGGCCGACAGTCTGTTAGAATGAGTTCAGGGCGGGAGAGAGATCACAGTTTAAGACGAATTAGAGGTGGGGTTGGACATCTTGCAACGGTCAATCTCATCGCTGATACGTTGAATGGGTTCCCGCAGACGTTCAGGGTCGTGGATCAGGTAACCGCTCGTTACATCGCAGTTGGCATGGTTCAAGAGCCGTTTTATGGCATAGTGGCTAACGTCCCACCGCTCGGCCATGGTCGCAAAAGTTCGGCGCAAGTCGTGGAACGTCCAATCTTGTCCAATGCTTTTTCGAACTTGCACCAGAAACTTGCGGGGATCTTCTAACTTGCCGCTTTTACTGTTTGAAGCGAATACGTAGCCTGTGGATCCGTAATTGTGGCGGCGCCGGAATATGGCCTTAATTTGTTGGCTCATGGGCAGGGTGTGGTCGCTGCCATTTTTCGTATCTCGCAGGGTGAAAATACTGGCTATCAGGTCTACATCTTCCCAAAGTAGTGACGCCCCCTCTGAACGGCGCAGTCCGGTTCTCAGAAGTAGTTCAGCATAATCTCTGAAGTTTTCAGCATCTTCCCTGAAAGTCATTGTTTCGAGATTGTTCAATGCATTGAACCATTTAGGCAACATATCGTCTCTCAGGAAGGTTTGGCGGCGCTTGACAGGGTTCCATGCCTTTACGGCCCCGACACGGCTCACGGGGCATTCTGCAAGCACTGGCACACCGTTATAACCCGCTGTGGCGGCACGGTTGTAGTTCCACATCGACTGAAACACTCGCGCAGCTTTGTTGGCAGTGGCAGGCCCATTTTCGGTCGTCAGCTTGCGGAACCGGTTCAGGAAGGCGCTGGGTGAAATATCTCGCAGAGCACGCTTGTCCCAATCGCTGAAATACACGGCAAACACACGACGGTAATCGTATTCTGTCTTGGATTCCAACTTGCGGCCTGCGAAGAACGTCTCCCGAGCTACGGAAAGCGTAATCCCCCTCATACGGGCTTCGGCCTTGGCCGCATTTGGATCAATACCTGCTGCCATTTGGCCCAGAAGTTTCTTGGCTTCTTTCCGTGCTTGATCAGTGGTGAATACATCAGCAGGGCCAATGGTGATACGCCGGCTTTTTCCGTTCACGCGGCTTTCAGCAAAGTAGGATTTCTTGGTTGCTCCAATCAGAACCCCGAAGCCGTGCAAGGACTTGTCATAGATCAGGCGTTGCTTGCCGGATTGGAACGGTAATTCGTTCACCAGTTTGGCCGTCAGTTTTATGCGGTTCACAGCTGCCCCTCCCTGGGCACTAATAGGCATCTAACAGGCAATTTGCCTTTATCTGAGATTATGCTGAGTGATCGTAATAATCAACTAAGTTGCTGAAAGCACTATGATAAATGATGTTGTATGATGCTAGGTTATCTCTGGAGATCAAGAAAACCTATCTTTTGTAATCAGTAGGTCCGCGGTTCGAGTCCATGTGGGGGCACCATAACATCAATGACTTAGATGATATTCGCTTCGTCAGTTTGTTGTTCGGGTACCGCTGCGGGTACCAGGCCGCGGCTCAACGACAGGACTCCGGCGCAGGTCGAAAGTTTCTGACGTATTCAGGGTCGTATCTACATACCACCCCCCCCCTGCGACCCCCCATGGCCCCCAACTATGCACCTGTTAAACACTGCTCAGAAAATATTGCCGAATTTCTGGAAGCGGTCGTTTAGGGTGTGGTCTTGCGAGTTTACTTTTGTTTGGGGGTATTTGCGGTGCGCATCAGGCGCATAACTTGAAGATCGTAGGTTCAATTCCTACTCCCGAAACCATAAAAACAAGGCCTCACAGCGTTAATCCGCTCGAGGCCTTTTTTTTGGGTCCGGCCAGTGTCCGGTTTGCGATCCAACTTCAAAACTCCTTCTCATTAGTCACTCCGAACTCACACCACCCTTTTTTGCCGATGTTTTGCAAGCAGGGCAGAGAGACCATGGAACATTCAGTCGCAGGAAATTTTCGAAAATTCAGGTGGTTCACTCTGGTGCAGGGACTTAGCAATAAGGGCGAAAGGTATAGCGAAGGCGATACACGGTTTGGCAAACTGGATTGTGCGCCTTCGCCAAATTTCAGGCTTCAAGAGCGGCAGTTATCGCCCTCCCGTTCGACTTGTAGAAAAGTGGTTCGGTCAGGCCCGGTTAATCCAGGAGTGATTCCCTCAATCACTTTGCCGTACTCTTTCCTGATTTTTTGAAGATGTGCAGAAACCAGCCGCCCCAGTGCAGATAGATGCAATCGCCCCTCACGGAAATCGAAGGACTGGATGAGGCCAAGCACCTTCAGGTCGGGGGTAGTATCCTGATGGCCGCCAAAACCGTTCTCGCTGAGTAGATCGAAAATGGTGTCGAGATCTCCCTTGTCATTGGCTCCATCGGGCGCCATTTCACCGATTTCGATGATTACCTGGTTCAGGTTTCCCCCGGGCTGGAACTTGTCGATGTCGAGTGTTTGTGGAAGTTTTTCGATCCTTTCCGGAGTGACCCGGATGGCGCATTCATCGAGACTTTCAACCAACCCGGTCAGCAAGAACGGAATACCGCCCGTAGCATTCAGGATGGCAGCTCGAATATCTCGGTCGTCGAGCACGAGTTCCTCGACTTCCTGAAGGTAGGGGCACCGCTGCTCTGGAGAGCTGTTTTGCAGGCGTTGGCTGTTGGTACGTCTGCGGGTCTTGTGTAAAAAATATATCGTGGCCAAATAGTAGGAGGCCCGCCATTGCTGGCGCGCCTCTTTCCTTGGTTGTGTATCAATCAGAACTGCAGGCGCACTTGGCCGGTCAGGCCATAGCTATCAAAGCCAGGGCCAAACCTTCCGTCTGCGCGTATTGACACGGACAGCTTGCGCAGAGATCCGGTAGTGCGGTCACGGCGCAGTTCCCGGTTGTAGGAATAACCAAGGCTGAGTTCAGTGTAATCTGGCAGCGCCGATGAAGTGATGTCTGTTGAAGAACTCGAGGTGTCGGTGAAGACCGAGGTTGAATCGTCAGACAAGTTTACATAGTGCGTCAATGTCGAAAAGAGCGCGGTTCTTGCTCCCGTGATCTCGTTAAAATCCGAATACGTCAAGGTGCCGCCGATAAAGGCGATATTTGTGGTTGTTTCATTCAACAAAAGACTGCTGCCATCAGTGAAAGATAAGGTAGCATCAGACGTGTTTGTCGTTGACAGGCCGACCGTCGGCACAAAAAACATCTGGGGCTGATTTGGCACGCTAAATGCATAACTTGCGGCAGCTGACAGTGTGTAGGAACTCGTGTCGAATTTTGAGTCATTCACAGGAAACGCCGTGCCCGATCCAACAGGGTTGGAATTTACTGTGAAGTCTGTTTTATCGATCCACCCCTGCACATCAAAGCTAAAGCGACCACGGGCACCAACTAGGTAGAAACCGCCATAGGCTTGGTCCATATCGAGGTCGGTTATACTCTCGATTGCACCGCTGATGCCGGGAATGGCCTGCTCAGACGTTGCGATGTTATAGCCAGCAATCAGACCATAAGAGAGATCCCAGCCATTTTCTTGAATCAGACTGTTAAAGCAGGTGCTGTCGCCGCCAATTTGGATGCCGGCGAAATTTGTATCTGTGGTGGTGGTTGTCGAGGACGTTGCTGTCGTTGCTGTGCCGGTCGCACTGCCGTTACCACCAACCATCCGGACCCATCCACCTGGGCGGCATTTCTCGTCTTCGTCAACCGCCGAAAGGCTGGTGACAAAGGGGCTGGTCGGTCTGTTGATCGCCGCTGCAACCAGGGACTGGGCAGAGGCGATCGCCCCGCTTAGACCGGCGATCGCGTTGTTAGTCTGGCTCAGTAGAACGATATCTCCGCTGATGGTTCCAAGGGTATAGACATAGACGTTTTGGTCATCCTGGGGCAGGGCGCCTGAAATGGTGGCCGTCAACGTGCTGGTTGTTTCAAGGTCTAACAGAACAATACCAGAGGATGAGATTGCCCCGTATGTGCCTGCTGTTGTCAGGTCGTTCAAAGAAATTTGGATTGTACCCGAGGAGGCCCCGGAGCCGAGTGCCACGATCGAGTCCGAGGTGCCCGCATTCAGATCCACATCCAGACTAACGATGCCGCCCGCACCAGTAAACGCACCACTGACAGTGAGCGCCGTGAAAGTGGAGCCATCTGCCATATTGATCGTGGCAGATGCGCCAAGTGTGATATTTCCGGTGATTGACAATCCGCTGGCCTGAGCCACCAAGGAACCACTCAGCAGGGAAGTTGTCCCCGACAGGGTGGCATTCTGCAACAGGTTGACCGTGCCGCCGGAATTGCTGAACCCACCAGTGGCCGTGTAGGTCTGGCCCGTGTTGACTGTGAAGGCGCCGCCAGTGATGCTGGTAAGGCCCGAGACGGTTGACGCGCCATCAACCGTGGTTGATCCTGCGGACTGGGAATAGGTTCCAGTGATATCACCGGCCAGCGTCGCGATGCCAGTGTTGGTGACTGTCTGATTGCCGGTGATGTCACCGTCCAGATCCAGAGTACCGTTGTTGGTAAGTGCAGTGGCCAGATCCACGGTTCCGTCCACGTCCAGCGTTCCAAGCGCCCCCGTCGTAATTCCACTGGTGGATGTCAGCGTTCTGGGGGAGAGGACGGTGAGAGTGCCGCCGTTGACCGAGATTATCCCGCTGACGGTGGTGTCGCCGTCGATATCGATCTGCCCTCCTGTCTGGGTCAGGGTGCCGGTGATATTCGCGCCGATATCCGCATCGTACGAGGCAGTTGTAACATTGCCGGTGACCGCAGCGTTTTGGTCATAAGTCGCAGCATTGGCCACATCGACATCCGCTGAAGTGGCCGCATTTACGGTAAGGGTGCCTTCGTCGATATCTATTCCGGCGGTAAAAGTCGAAGTCCCATCGATCGTTGTCGATGCCGTTGCCTCGGTGCTTTGGGTAAACAGCCCTGTCACTGTACCGTCCAGCGTGATCGCAGTGGAGGACTGGTTGTCCAGCGCCCCGGTGATGGAGCCGTCGTTCAGGTCCAGGCCCGCCGTCCCGGTCAGCAGCACATTGCCGTCCAGGTTCCCCGCTGCGGTTATTGTACCAGCCGAAGAGTTGAGCGTTGTGAAACCAAGAGTTGCCCCGCTTGCCACGTCGATCGCAGTGGCGCTGGTGGAGCTGTTGGTCAGGGTGGTAATCCCGTTCATCGTGCCGGTGTTGACAGCAATGGTGCCGGTGCCCTGGTTGGTCAAAGCGCTTGAGCCAACAGCCACTGTGCCCACTCCTGCGTTGACGACAATGGCGCCATCGTTTCTGACAATTTCACTGCCGCTGCTGTTAGAATCGGAGTTGAGGACCGCGCCCGCGGACAAGGTGACAGTGCCGGTGGACTCGTTGTGGATTTCACCGGCAGCTTCAACTGTGGCGCCGTCAGCAACCGTCAGCGCGCCCGAGTTATCTATTGAATCCGCTGAAAGTACTTTATTCGTACTCACATTCAGCGTCGCGCCCGAGGCAATGGTGACAGCGCCCGTTGTGGTGGTAATTGTATCCAGTGTCAGCTCGCCACTGGTAATCGAAATCAGCCCAGTAACCGCTAGGGTATCAGTACCAGATCCGTAAATTGTTAGTCCGGAGGCAGATGAGGTGACAGTTGCGGCGGTAATTGCTCCTAGGTTGATCGTTACCGTGGCGCCATCTGCTGCGGGGTCGAAAATGGCATCATCGGTTGGGTTTGTAAACGCAACGGTTCCACCGTTCCAGTTGTCTTCTGTCGCGTTCCAGTTCCCGGGTCCAGGCTTGGACCAAGTGCGGTCGGCGGCAGACGCAGTTGCGGGCAACAGCAAGGTCGCCCCCGTTGCCAATACACAAACCAGTTCCGTAGCGTGGCCAAACCGGCAGCAGCGACGCAGACTTTTCTGCCGAATTCCGTTTTGCTGAACCGTAACTTGTGTTTTCAACATATGGTGCGACCTCAGAATGTGACCGCCGGGCCCCTGTGTCATTGGGCCATATATCCGAGGCGATCGGAATTAAAGTAATGTCCAAAAAATCTGCGTTGGATGATTGGAGGCCCGGTTTTCAAAGCCATAATGGAATTATCAAACTGATCTTATGAACTTTGATCCGATATTTCTTCATGCCAATCAATAATGGCGCCACTCTTTCTGCTTGTGGGCGATGCTACTTCGCCGAGTGAACGAGTCGTTAAGAAATCCTGAGTTCGTGGTGAGTTCCCTTAGCAATACACCAAATCGTTGTCAAATTATCACAAAATTACATCTTGTTTGCGGGCCTGGAAATGAGGCAAATGCAGCAGATTGTTTTGTGATCAGTGCTGGTGTTGTATCCTGCCATTCATTCAGAGGTAAAATATGTTGTTTCGGTACATTTTTGTAATTTTCGCCTGTATTGCCACCACTGGTGTGTCCCAAGCACAGAGCACAGCACAAAATGGAGATGTCTTTGGCGATTGGCGCCTGGCCTGCAGAGCTCCGGCGGTTGGGCAATCGATTTGTAATATCTTTCAAGTTCTTACGGTGACGGAAACGGGGGAATTTTTGGCCGAAATTTCCCTGCAGTCGGCGGTTGTTGATGGCGAAAATACCGTGGTTCTGACTCTATCTACGCCAACGGACATGCTTTTGACAATTAGGCCAGGGTTTAAGATGGCATCGCAATCCGACACCCTGCCATTGGAGTGGCGCACCTGTTCCTCCGAAGCCTGCCTGGCGTCCCGTGTCTTGCAGCCCAATGAAGTTTTGGCGCTGAGGGCAGGTACTCAGATGATCATGGGGTATCAGTCCGTCAAACAGACGGAACCATTGAGGTTCTCGGTGTCCCTGAAAGGTGTGACACGCGGACTGGCGTCAATGAAGCAATAGGGTTCTGGTATCCCATTCAATGCAGTGGATTGCCTTTGCCCGCTGAAGTGGCATCACTTCAACCAGATGAGCCAAACTCTTCACTTGTTTAAGCTGCTCTTACTTCCAAAAACCCTGACGACGCACAAGAATTAAGCTGTTGGAAGCATATCGGGGGCGCTGTTGCGTCACCGGTTGTGATGTCCCTGCGGCTTAGGGTCGTGCGTGACCGTGATGGAAGGGGGGCGGTCTGATTGCTGCACCATGCACACTTCGACACAAAGGGCGGGTTCCGGACCTTCGCTGCGGTCAACTCCAACGGCAGCAATGCGCAGCTACTGACCTTTGCAAAGTCGCAGGGTGCGAAGCCTACTATGAGTCGCGACCGGCCCTTTGCGGCAATTGGTGACCAGTGCGGCGAAAGTCTGGTAATGGGAGGTACTAACTGCTTCACCCAGCAAAATAGTCTGGAGCTAAGTCACTGTTTGTTGGAGAAGTAGCATGAAGAAGATTGCTTTTGTTGAACCGATGTCGATTGGCATCGATATCGGCAAGGACAGGTTTATTTGGTCGACTTTGGTCCATCGGGACAGGGTAACTGCGCCAAAAGGTCAAGCGGATGGCGCTGAATTGGACTTTTGAGAATCTGCTGCGCTGTGTTGTCTGAATCAAAGCGTGCCTGAGTACGCACTTCGTCAGTCGCACCCCGCGCAAGATGGGGTTTGAGCCTATTGTTACCAGTGTCGCTGCTGCGGAAATTTGTCAGGATAGATGGTTTGCCGTCATTCGATGCAAGTGGTGAGGGCCAAGGGGATGCTACATTTTCAAGAATGGCTATTACTAAAAGAACCAGAGCAAATTACCTGACCGGAACAATCGTGCTGTTCCCATCAGGCATAAATTTGCTGCGGACCGACGCGGTCCGACATGCGAGCAAGGGTGACTTTGGCCGCTATCATGATTGCCTGCACCAGACGTTTTCACGCGGTGCAGGCAAGGATTTATGCGAATTCAACCCCATTTGCACTCATCGGCAGCTCTGCGACATGTTCTGCGTCAATGGACAGGGCCGCAATCGCATTGGCAAGAGCCGGAGCGGATGGCGGTGTACCGGGTTCACCCATGCCTGTGGGTGCTTCTGCGGAGGCCACGATGTGGGTCTCGATCGCCTTGATGTCAGAGATGCGCAACGGCTCATAGTCCGGGAAGTTGGACTGTTCCACGGCACCACCATCCAGCGTGATTTGGTCGCGCATCGCGTGACCGATACCATAGCCGATTGCACCTTCGGTCTGCGCTATGACCGTGTCTGGGTTCAGCGCGATGCCGCAATCCACAGCTGCGGTGACCTTCTCGATGACGATACCATCGTCGACGTTGCCTGAGACTTCCACAACAGTGGCTACGTAAGAGCCAAAGGATTTGTGCACGGCGATGCCTTTGGCGTGACCCGCTGGTGCGGAGCCCCAGCCTGCCTTCTCGGCTGCCAGCTTAAGCACCCCAGCCTTACGGGCCGCGTCACCTTCACCGGTCAGGTAATCAAGGCGATAGTCAACCGCATCCTTGCCAGAAGTCTTCGCGGCCAGATCCATCATCACTTCCATGACATAAGCCGTGTGGGTGTGGCCCACGGAACGCCACCAAAGAACAGAAGTCGCTTTTTCGGTGTCGGTGAGACCCAGCGCCTGGCCTGGAATGGTGTAAGGGCTGTCGGCAATGCCTTCAACTGAGGAGTGATCGACGCCATCATGTACAGCAAAGGCCTCAAACGGGGTGCCTTTCATGATGGATTGACCCGCGACTTGGTGATCCCAACCGATGATAGCGCCGGTTTCATCCAGACCTACGCGGACCTTGTGGCCAGCGGCCGGACGATAGTAGCCGCCACGGATGTCGTCTTCGCGATCCCAAACCAATTTCACTGGGCGCGACCGATCGGTCATGATGAAGGCCAGAGCGGCTTCGACCTGATAATCGGCATCAGGTGTTGCGCGACGGCCAAACGAACCACCGGCGAGCATGCTTTTGATCTGGATCTTTTCGGCAGGCAGTTCAAAGATCTGCTGATAGGCCATGTGTGGACCTGTCGGCATCTGCGCGCCATCGTGCAGCACGATGTCACCTTCGGCAGTCTGCTCGATGGTGCAGTTTAGGGGCTCCATTGGAGCATGCGCCAGCAGCGGGAAATAGAAGGTCTTTTCCAGCACAGTTGCTGCCCCATCAACCGTAGTTTTCACGGCTGTGCGATCAGCTTTGTTGACGTTGTAGGTCGGCTCTGCATTGAGCGCGGCCAGGATCTCGTCTTTGATCTCCTGAGAAGAGCGGGTCTCAGCTGCGGAGAAATCCCATTCGATTTCAAGCGCGTTGCGGGCCTGCATCGCCGCCCAAGTGTTCTCGGCGTACACCGCAACACCGTGACCGGTGGGCAGCGCCTGAGCCATAATGAAGCCTTTGACCTTTTTGGAGGCGCTGTCATCAAAAGCCACAACCGTGCCACCGCGCTGAGGCGTGCGGCGAACCATGACGACCATCTGGTTGTCCAGATGCACGTCCATGGCAAATTGCGCCTGACCGTTCACTTTGATGGGGCTGTCCAGACGGCGGGTCTGTGCATTGCCGATGATCTTCCACTCGAACGCGTCGCGCAAGCGGGGTTCGGCGGGAACTTCCATCTCGCCAGCAGCGGCGACGAACTCACCCATTGGGGCAGATTTGCCGGCACCTGTGATCACGCCTTCGACGATGTCCAGCGCGCCTGCGTCCACATCCCATTCTTTGGCTGCGGCAGAGATCAGCATCTCGCGCGCAGCAGCACCGGCGGTGCGGTACTGGGTGAAGGAGTTGGCAATCGCGGTCGACCCACCGGTGCCCTGGAAGGGACCGAACAGCAGGTTGTTGTAGATCGCGGGGTTGGAAGGGGCAAATTCGTAGTCGATTTGCTCCATGGTGACGCCAAGTTCTTCGGCGATCAGCGTGGTCAGGCCGGTGGCAGAGCCCTGGCCAAATTCTACGTGCTTACAAAGCGCAACCGCACGCCCATCAGCAGTGATTTTTACGAAGTGGTTCAGCATGGCATCTGCAGAGTTGGATGCAGCCATGGCGCCTTTGGTGTTGGCACCGACGTAGAATACGGCACCAGCCGCTGCAGCGCTTTTCAGAAAACCGCGACGAGAAAGATTAGCAGTCATTGTTTAAGCCTCCAGAATTTCGGATGCACGCAGAACACCGGCGCGGATGCGCTGGTAGGTGGCACAGCGGCAGGCGTTGCCGTGCATATAGTCATCCACCTCTTCGGCACTGGGTTTGGCGTTTTCACGCAGCAGGCCCACGGCGTTCATGATTTGACCAGACTGACAGTAGCCACACTGAACGACGTCCAGTTCCAACCATGCCTGTTGCACAGCTGCGCCAACCGTGTCTTCGGCCATCTTCTCAATGGTAGTGATCTCGGCGCCTTCAACGTCTTCAATGAAGGTCTGGCAAGAGCGCACTGGCTCGCCGTCCAGATGCACGGTACAAGCTCCGCAGGCGGCTACACCGCAGCCGAATTTGGTTCCGGTTAGTTTCAATTCATCCCGGATCACCCACAACAGAGGGGTTCCCGGCTCGGCGTCCACTTCGTGGGTTTGGCCGTTTAGGTTCAGCGATATTGACATGGCTTAGGGGCTCCCGTTGGCTTGGTCTGTTTTTTACTGTTGTGCCTAGATAACAACCGGCGGGCAGTTCTCCCTGCCTCATCCTCCGAATAACTTGCCCAATCCTCCGCCCTCCCGGCTTTTTGTTCTGTGATATTGATAGAAGCCCTATATGCTCAGGGCAGACAAAAAGGATACGATGGTGCAAAGAGAGCTGATTTCCGAGGTTTTCAACCATGTTCAGCAGCAAAATGCCTTTGGCGAGGTCTGCACTACGGGTGTTGATAGTCTTTTTGCGATGAGCAATCCAAAAACTACCCCTTACGAGTCGACACTGTATGAACCGATCATGTGTCTGGTCCTGCAAGGGGTTAAAGAGGCACATCTGGGCGAGCGGCGCGTAAGATATGGCGCAGGTGACTCGCTGATTGTAAGCCATACGATACCAGCGGTTTCGGGAGTCATTCAGGCCTCGGCAGATCACCCCTATGTGTCGCTGGCCTTACGTTTGGATATGGCAATGGCGCGCAGCCTTTATGACGATATTGGTGAAACTGAAATGGGCACTGGTGGCCTGCAATCCATGAGCGTCGCAGCAACGGATGCGGGTCTTGTGGATGCCATGACCCGATTGTTCCGAATTTCTCAAAATCCAATAGAGTCGCGAACTCTGGCTCCCTTGGTGCTAAAAGAAATCCATTTCCGCCTACTACGGGCCCAGCACGGAGGAATGCTGCGCCAGCTGCTTTTGCATGAAAGTCCAGCCAGCCGTGTATCCAAGTCAATAGCGCGCATTCGCTCCGACTATAATCAACACATTCCCGTTGCGGAGCTGGCGGCAACTGCCGGTATGAGTCAGTCCACGTTTCACGAACATTTTAAAACGGTGACCTCCTCGACACCGCTGCAGTACCAAAAGGAGCTGCGTCTTTTAGAGGCACAGAGATTGCTTAGATCAAGGGGCAAAACCGTTTCAAGTGTGGCCTTTGAGGTTGGTTATGAAAGCCCGACACAATTCAGTAGGGAATACGCTCGTAAATTCGGCGTCACACCAAGGCAGGAAAAATCTTCGCAAACTGTCTGAATTGTCGTCTGCCAGCACGATACCTTTGCCCACTCAGCAGTCATTCACGCAATGCGCAGCGAAGGGCCGGAAACCGCCCTTCCTACTTCAAACATCACCCATGCTGCACTGCGCACCAATGTCGTAGAAGGGCTGACAGCTGCCGTTAGACGTGTTTGTCACCAACGGCAGCTATGCGCAGTTGGCGACATTTGCAAACTCTGGGCACAACTTCAAAGCCGACTTTCGGAGGACACGGCATGCCGGTTGCCTTGAGCGCTTACCGGCCATTGCCCCAGACACAACCCTTCGCTAGCGCAGCATGTAGCGAACGGCCCAATGCGGCCGCTCGTGGCCCCCTTGGCGAATGGCTGGTTCAATCCCTGTCTTGCAAATGCTTCGCTTGGCAGAACAGCGCGAAGTGGGAATAGCGGACGTTGCTAGGTGCCTGGAGAGCTCTAACGCCTGTCGCTTTGGCATGTTCAGGGACGAGGAAATGCCTTTGTGAGGGCAACTCGGGCTGCCGGAAGAAGATGTTAAAATTCAATTAATTCAATTTCCATACTTTAAACTTGTACGTTCATTTCAAATGACACGCATAGGGTGCATCTCTTAGTCTTTTTCCTAGATTGATTAATTAATAGGTGTGGGAATGAGCGGTCAAGTGATTACCGGAACACAGGCAGCCGACAGAATTAGTGTCGATGATGAAAGCTACACCATCAACGCGGGTGATGGGAATAACCAGATTTCGGCAGAGGATGGCGACAATAACATCATTGCCGGGCGAGGTAGCGACAAAGTAACCGTCGGGGATGGCAATAACGCGATCCAAGTGGGCGAGGGCAGCAATCGTGTCTCGGTTGGCGACGGCGACAATGTTATTCAATCTGGTAAAGGCAACGATCAGATTTCAGTTGGCCGCGGTTCTAATGTGATTACGTCCGCAGGTGGCAACAACCGAATTATTGGATCGGATGGAAACACTCAAATCTCAACAGGTATAGGCAGGGATGACATCCGCCTTGGCAACGGTGACAACACGGTTGATGCCGGGGATGGTGCCAACAAAGTCACCGCAGGCAATGGTCTCAATATCATTGAAACTGGCAGTGGCGCAGATAGAATCACTCTGGGAAACGGGAATAACAAAGTCGCGGCCGGTGCTGGGAGCAACCAGATCATTGTCGGCGACGGTATGAATGAAATCACCTCAGGCGATGGTGACGACAAGATTACAGTTGGCAACGATGCCAATGAAATTGACGCCGGGCATGGGCGGAACACGATCAAAGCCGGCGGTGGGGACAATCAGATCTCAGCCGGGAAAGACGCTGATAGAATTACCGTTGGTGACGGAGATAACAACATAGATGCCGGAGATGGCACCAATCGCATTGCGGCTGGTGACGGTAACAATAACATCAGCACCGGTAGTGGCCGCGATGACATACGTCTTGGCGATGGCAACAATTGGATTTCCGCCGGTGACGGCGACAACAAGATCACTGTTGGCCAGGGTCAGAACGTGATCCTGACCGGGGACGACAAGGATACCATTAAGGTTGGCAACGGGCACAACACAATCTCTGTTGGCAATGGAGCGAATAAGGTCACCGCGGGCAGTGGCGACAATATGATCACTGCCGGTGACGGCAAAGATGATATTCGCGCCGGTGATGGCAACAATACAATCGAGATCGAAGCCGGTTCCAATCGCATTACGGTCGGTGACGGTTTCAACGACATTGAGACAGGCGATGGGGCCGACACCATTCGCGCAGGCAAAAGTGACAACCGGATCGATGCTGGGGATGGGAAAAACTCCATTACCGTAGGTGATGGATACAATGAGATCGAAACAGGCAGTGGCGACGACAGAATTACCGCCGGCGATGGCGACAACATCATATCCGCTGGTGACGGCACGAACCGAATTCAAGCGGGCGATGGCGACAACGAGGTTCACACCGGATCTGGCAAAGATGACATCCGTTTGGGCGACGGCACCAATACTGTCTGGTCGGAAGGCGGCAACACCAAAATCACCAGCGGCGACGGAGGCAATTTCATCGTTACGCACGACGGCGATGACTATATCAAAGTTGGCGATGGGTTCAATTTCATCGAGGCTGGCGAGGGTCGCAATAAGATTTATGCTGGAAAAGGTGAGAATTATATCACCACCGGTGACGGCGACGACACCATTAATGTCAAAGGACGAGACAACACAATCAATGCCGGTGGTGGACGGAATTCAATAACCGCTGGCGACGGTAACACTAACGTCAAGACTGAGGATGGAAACGACACCATCAAGCTAGGCGATGGGTTGAACACGGTCGAAGATAAAGGTGGCAACAACCGAATTTCCGTCGGCGACGGCTGGGCTGTCATTGAAACCGGCGATGGCAAGGATGACATCCGAGCCGGCGATGGGGGCTTCATAATTTCCACCGGCGATGGCGACAAGAAAATATCTGCTGGGGATGGCGAAATCGAAGTTTTTGCCGGAAATGGCAACAATACCATCTCTCTGGGGGACGGCGAAAACGAAGTTCATTCTGGCGACGGCAACAATAAGATCACGGTCGGCGATGGATCCAGTTTTATTTATGTTGGCGACGGCAATAACAGCATCCGGACCGGAGATAGTAACAACCAAATAACGACGGGTAACGGCAACAACAAGATTTCAGCTGGCGATGGATATAATGAGATCTCCACTGGTGATGGCAGGGATGACATCCGTGTGGGCGATGGCGATAGCGAGATCTCCGCCGGGGCTGGCAACGATAAAATTCGAACCGGCGACGGCAATAACACCGTCTATGGTGGTGATGGCAACGACACCATCCAAACCGGTGATGGCGATGACAAGATTTGGGGTGGTCAGGGGAATGACAAGATCACCGGTGGTGATGGCTATGACATTGCCTATTACGCCGGTTCATTCAGCGATTACATCCTTGAGCGGTCATCATCCCGCATTGAGATCACATCTGTGGGAACAGATGTTCCGGATGCCGGCTCTGACCAGCTCAGCGGCATCGAGGCGATTTATTTCCAGGCTGATGGTTACCTTCTCGATCTGACCTGGGAGGGAGACCCGACGCTGGTTGATGATAACGTGACAGCATCTGACGAAGGCCCTCTGATAATTTCCCTGTCTATTCTACTGGACAATGACGAAGGCCTCGGGGACCGGCTGCCTGCGCTTGAAGTCAGTGAATACAGTTCATTGGGCATCCGCGTTACTTACGATGGAGAGACCATCACCTATAACGCCGATGACGTGCTGCAATACCTGGGCGAAGGCGAGGAGTTTGAAGACAGTTTCACCTACACGATCACCGATCCCTACGGGGAAACATTCGAGGCACAAGTGAATGTGACATTGGATGGTAAAAATAGCGATCCAACAGCAGTTGATGACCTTTTGGTCAATGAGGAAACGGCTGCGACCACGGTTGATGCCAGCGACGAAATTGTGGTCAACCAAGATACGCCTGGGCGACAGACCAATTCGTCAATCACCTCATTTGACGACGGTAGCTATTTTGTCGTTTGGCAAACCAACGCGAATGTCTTTGACGACACCAATGGTGCTATTCGCGGCCGCTTTTTCAGTGCCAGCGGTGTGCCGACGGGTCAGGAGCTCGACATCAGTCAAGTGACTGATATTAGACAAACTGACCCGGATGTTGCGGCGTTGAGCAACGGCAACTATGTCGTAACCTGGATATCAGATAGTGGCGTAAACCCGACCCCTTGGACCGTCAAAGCAAGGGTATTACAGTCCGATGGGGTATGGGCAACGGATGAATTCGTAATCAATGATGACACGGTGCAATATCGCTACTCCCCTCTGGTAGTTGGGCTGGAAGGTGGCGGATTTGCAGTTACTTGGGAGGGGGGGCAATGGGTAAATTCAAAATTTGAAATGGATGTGGCCGTTTCGGTATTTGACGCATCCGGGCATCAAGTGGGTGACCAAATCACGCTAGAGACCCCTGAAGGAATTAAAGAATATAGCCCCAGCATTGCCGCGCTTCCTGACGGAGGGTTTGTCATCACCCGGATGACAGGCGGAGAAATGAACGCATACAACATTACTGTAAGTTTCTTTGACGAAACAGGTTCATTGGTATCCACACAGGCGATAACCGACAATGCCTTTGTTGACCTTGAGGCCTTTGAAAGTATTAAAAATTATTTTCCATCTGTAACAGTTGGCCCAGATGGCCAAACACTTGTTGTCTGGTCCACAAATGTATTGGGAGATTCGGAAAGTTCAGGGTATTTCGCCCAGATATTTAGTGAAGTTGGGGGCACGGTTGTTGAACAGTTCAGACTGGCTGACATACCTACCACAGGGTATTTCGATATCGCAACGACTTGGCTCGACGATGGCCGGTTTGTCGTTACTTGGAACGAAGACGCTGGGCTGGCCGTGCGCGCCCAGGTCTTCAATCCCGACGGAAGTGAAAACAGCAATGCATTCACAGTAGAGGTTACCAGCACAGGGGGGACATATAACCCTGACATTACGGCCCTAAGTGACGGAAGGTTCGCCATCACTTGGACCGGTGAATTTTTGAGCGAGACAAAAGAGGCAGACATAGCCGTACGTATCTTTGATGTGAATGGTGATATCACCAGTTCCGCTTATACGGATGAAGACAGCCCCGCGACAATCGACATCGCTGAATTGTTGTTGAACGACACTGATCCAGAAGGTGATGCCTTCATCTTCTCACTGGACACGGGCATCAGCGAGCATGGGGCAACGGTGACATATGACGCCGTAGCTGGAACGCTGACCTACGATGCCACTTTGGCAGAGGAAATTCAGGCTCTGAATACGGGTCAAGCACTTGAAGACACTTTCACCTACAGTATTTCGGATGGCCACGGCGGCACCGATCAGGCCACGGTTACAATAGTTGTTGGCGGCGTGAACGAAGACGAGTCTTCGGCATTCGCGCAGGAGCTTGCCTTGCCTGCCGCAGATGACTTTTGGGGGTAATGAAAACGAATTGGCCCAAAGCACAGCTTGTTCATGTGAGCGGCTGCTTTGGGTTGAAAACTACAGCTTGCAAAGTTTGCAACCTACGCATTGCTGCTGTTGGAGCGACGCGCAGCGAATGGCTGGCATCCGCCCTTCGTGACGCCGGTAAACTCTCCTAATTGCGGATTTTCGCAGATGCAGCGAGTGGCGGATCTGGCCACAGCCTGGCCAGTGCTGCACATCGCCATGAAGGTCCGCTCTTGCGGCGACAGGTTTCGGTGCCAGGTCCGCTTAGGGCGGCGGTTTCAACGGGTCGACGCAACACATGCATTGAAACGCTCGGCTGGTGTCTCATATCCTAGCGTTTTTCGAGGTCGTTCATTGAGCTGCCTTGCGACGGCACTCAGCTTTGCTTGACTATGTATCGACAAATCTGTGCCCCTTGGGAAGTACTGTCGCAGCAAACGGTTGGTGTTTTCGTTCGTGCCGCGTTGCCACGGTGATCGTGGATCACAGAAATAGACGTCGATATCAGTCGCCAAGGTAAAATTTTTGTGCCCCGCCATCTCGCTTCCACGATCCCATGTCAGTGAACGGTAGAGTTCTTTTGGTAGTTTGTGAGCTTGCTTGATCAGCGCCTGAACAACGCTGTGACTGTCTTTGCTGCCAACCTTGGCCAGCATCACATAACGCGTATGTCGCTCGACCAACGTGGCAATGAAGCTGTTGCCAGAACCGGCGATCAAATCGCCTTCCCAGTGTCCTGTAACGGCACGGTAGCTTGTTCTTTCGACATCTCGTCAGAAAGCGGGACACGCACGATTGAGTAGACCGTATTGGTGTTGGCTTGCACGAGCTGGTGACCCGCGGGGACTTGCCCATCCCAGCCTGGCGGCACGATAAGCATCTTGTCGCCTTGCGCCTTGTTAGGACCAACCATTCCCCAATCATAAAAGGCCCGATACCACCCATCGTAGAAACCCGCGTGATGGGGCCAGGAGGGATCTCATAAACCACTGGTCCAACCTCTTCGAGATGAATGTTGTCGAACAGGTGCACCACCGATTGGTTCGGCGTGAGTACCTCTTGGTCCGCATTCGCGAGTTGGTCGTAGAGCATGGCGCCAAGGTTCTCTACCCCGACATGGTCCATCGCCTTTTCCCACAGATATCCGTTATAAGCCGCCTCAACCCAGAACACCGATTGTGTTGCACGCTGAAAGTCCATCTCATCAAAGAGCAGTTCCTGCGACGCGCGCGACGGCACATCATGATCAAAACCAGGTTGCCAATTCGTGACTCAAACGTGTCGATGTAGTCGCCCGTAGCCTGGGCAGAAGCCGATGTTGCCATGAACAGCACCGGTGCAAATAGAGAAATTATTTTGTAAAAAAACGTCATTCAAACCTCCTGCTGAGTGTTGATCATAAGTAGCGTACAGCTTTTTCCATTTGAATTCTGGTTCGGGAATTTTCGCAGGGTTGGGCTCTGGGCGCTTACGTCATTGGAACTGCATGTTCAGTGCCAAATAGATTTGCCATTTGGGCAACCCGTTGCCTTTGTGTGCGACGGTGTATTGCGGTTCGACGAAAAAGTTGAAAACTGTTTTGTTGCGCTTGGTGACCTTGCCAAGACGGATGCCAATCGGCACGGCATAGCTGTCATTTTTGAAATTGTAACTCCAGATCGGAGCGCCACCGGTGTAGTATCCATTGCCCAACTGATAAAAAACAAACGGCTGGATTGCGCCCTGACTGATACGGGTTCGGCCATGTGTGTCCCCAACGCCCCCACGCCAGGTCAACAGATAGCCATATTGGATTATGGGTGAGGTGGCGTTGAAGTAGACGTTGGCCACCCCCAGTTGCCACTGATCCGATCCAAGCCGGTCGTCCGTGGCAGTCGGTGCAACCACTTGTGGGCCTATGGCAAAGCTGACTCCGGGTTTGCCAGTTTCGAACTGATAGGCTGCAAAAATATCGAAATCGCCAATCGCGCTGACCTTTTGTCCGCCCGGCCCAACTGGAAACGAATTATAAGGTAGCGAGGCACGGATCAGCCATTTCGTATCGCCTATGGAAATCGGTTGAGCGTAGCGCAACACAAACTGGTTGCCAGTGGCGTTCCCGAGCCCCGTGAACTCTCCGATATAGTAGTTCTGGATGTTAAAGGCCTTGATGTCGGCCAAAGGGTTGTTGGCCTGTGCGGCGTCAGAGGCCGAGTCAGACTGTGCATGGAGCGAGAGAGGCAGCAACACTGCGACAGTCGTTAGGAAACGGAGTAGGTGTTTTCGTAGATCAACACGGAACATTGCATTTGCCACATTAATACCCCTTGGTTCGCACATAAGGCTTAGAAGGCTCGGGACATCTACCGAGGCAACGAGATAATCAGCGCGCGGGCATTCCAGCTCAAGCTCTCCGAGAACCATGTTTGTCAGAGAATTAGCGCGCCCATCAAGACTTTCCAGTATCGGTCAGCGGTTCAGAGGCCTTGATGCCTTTGTTGCTGTCGATATTACGGATGGAGGCGTAGAAACCCCTTTATCAAAGTCCCAATTTAGGATGCACGGTAGAGCTATGCCAACTGCGACAGGCAGCGGGAAAGAGGTGAGCATCTATGTGTCCCATCATGTTTTCCATGCGTAAGGATTTGAAATGGCCCACTTATATTGCGTCATGTTTATTTACTTCGCTGACCCCGATCAGACGGTTTGTTGCTGCAGACAGTGAATCCGTGTAAGGCTCAGGCTTGTAGCGGCTGTGTTTGTGGCCAAGACGGCACCCAACTGTTTATCGAAATCGCGGCTGGTTCAAATTTCAAGCCATTTGACAGATCAAAAACGGTTTGGACAACGATATGAAAAG
Source organism: Parasedimentitalea psychrophila (assembly GCF_030285785.1). NCBI lineage: Bacteria > Pseudomonadati > Pseudomonadota > Alphaproteobacteria > Rhodobacterales > Paracoccaceae > Parasedimentitalea > Parasedimentitalea psychrophila. Next base: position 3,683,655 of record NZ_CP127247.1, read on the forward strand.
CTTGATTTCTACACTCATCGCAATGACCTTTATCGGCACAGCTTCGCTGGCTACTCCGCTGGAGGACGTTCAATCTCAGCAAGCCTATCATCGTGCAAAGGAAGCCGTGTTTTGGTCACAAGGTGCTATGGGAGTGGCCTTGTCGCTGGATGCAATCCGAAAACTGGGCGGCGACTACAACGACATTGGTTATCTATCTGATCAAGCAAACTGGAAATATCAGATTCTGACGCCGAATTCGGTCTCGCTGTACGTCGAAAGTGTCATCAAGACGTCTCAGTTTACGCCGGTCGTCGTTGAGCTTCCTCCGGTAACGCAAAGAACGGACATCTTTGGAACCATTATGGATAGCTTTCAAACGCCGTTGACTGATGTTGGGTCCAAGGGCGCTGATGCAGGCCTTGGAGGCAAGTACATCATCCTTCCCGCGTCATACCAAGGTACTGTGCCCAACGGATATATTCCTGTGCACACCGAACGCAATATTTCCTTTTTCAACTTTCGGGTAATTCCCGCCTCATTCTCTGATAACGACATGAATGAGGCCCGGGGTATGATCCAGAATATTAATGTCTACCCCTACAATGACCCAGACCGGAAAGGCATGCACATAGATGTCTTTGACCACCCCTATCAAAATGTGGACCCACGGGACGCAACTTATTTTGATATTCTGGCTGAATTGTTGAATGAAGAGACCGTCGTCGAACGCGACCAGATGATGGCTGTCAACCTTTGTGGGTGTGCGTTTGAGGCCGTTCTACCTGCATCGGTCTCGAATCCTGTGGCTGCCTCCCAATGACCAGGGTGCCCAACACCGGCGACTTTGAGGCGAGGATTGATATTGCTGAGTACGATTGCGGTCTTCCTCGTTCTGTGGCGGGAAACTTGGCAGCTCAGGCGCAGGGCATAATGGCAAAATCCACAACCATCATTCCGATCAAAAAATGCGCCGATCCCGTTTGTTGGATCAATACAAATCCACCGAGGCACGTCCCTAAATCCTCAGCCGCTTGAATTTAGTGCATTGTTGATTTGCAGCTCTGTATCCGCAGAAAGAGTTGAGCTAATTACTTCGCCACTAAACCCTGCCATGTGATCCAGAACTTCCCCGATATTTTCTGTTTTTGCTAAGACAAACAGAACGGCACCATCTCCTTTTACTGCGTTGACTATACTTTTCATTTTAGCATCTGGAATACCCACGTCCGCCAGAAGACCTGCGGCAAGGCCCGTTCCAAAGCCACCAGCTGCCCCCGCGATTACAATGCCAGTACCCGCTCCACCCGTGGCAAGCGAGATGATTGCACTGACCAAAATACCCAACCAAGCGCCTCCGATAGCGCCCGGAATTTCCCAGTCTACCATCTTGTCGAGCTGAACTTCACTATAGTGTTTGTGCGCGATTACCGCGTCTTCAAGCTTCAACAGCTTATTTTCTGCCAGCTTCTGAAGCACATTCCTCGCGTCACGTGCTTCCTTGGTGCTGTTCATCAAAACAGCAACGAAATCGTATTGGGTATTAGACATCCGCGATACCACCTATACTAATCTCATTGTTACAATTATTTGCGCAATAACGCGGGCAAACGGTAGCCTAACTATGCTCGAAGGCAACAATTTCCCAACAACGAAGTCTGGATTGTCGCCTCGGACCACCTCTGAGTCTTTGCTATCTCAGTCTCAGTCTCAGTCTCAGTCTCAGTCTCAGGCATCCAGCAAACCAGCGTCTGCATCAAAGTGCAGGAAAGCAAAAAGCTAAGAAAATATGTTAATACAATGAAGGCTGTCCCATGACGCTGGAGCTGCCGATTGGTGTTAACCTGGCACTGCTGCTCAGATATCCTTCTAGCGAAACATATGGGCAACGGTACGCTTCAACCGCAGCTCAAGCACCGCCTCATGACGGCGCTGCCAGGCGGGGTATTGACCCTTATTCTTCATCGATTACTCCAAGTTCTATTAGACGTTCGTCCGGGTCAAAATACCAGTAGCACAGGAGGGTTTCGCTACACCCGCATGATCGCATAGATAGGTATTTTTTAGGGTCAGGACCCATTGATTTTGTGATGGAAGTCTGAATCACTGTCCCCAAACAGGAGCAGTGATATGAGCGATCTTTTCTGGCTAACGGACTCCCAGATGCCCCGCCTTAAGCCGTTCTTTCCGAAATCGCATGGGAAGCCTCGCGTTCACTGCCCGGCAGGGCATTGCATAGCAATGTCCCGAGAGGGAAGATAGACGTGTCCTGAGCGGACTAATATTTATTAACCGCAATGGGTTAAGGTGACGGGATGCCCCAGCGGAATACGGTCCTGCGAAGACGCTCTACAACAGGTGGGTCCGCTGGAGCCGCAAGGCGATATTCGCTCGCATTCTCATGGAGTTGGCCCGCGAGGGTGACAAGACCGACGTGCTTATGATTGATGCGACCCACCTTAAAGCGCACTGAACGGCATCAAGCCTGGCTCTTAAAAAGGGGGCAAAACCCGCCTGATTGGGCTGACAAAGGGTGGTTTGAACTCAAAACTGCACGCCGTGACCGATGCATTCGGTCGCCCGATCCGGTTGTTGCTGACCGCTGGAAACGTGAGTGATTACATCGGCGCACGTGCCCTGATGGCGTCCCTTCCGAGGGCCAAATGGTTGCTCGCTGATCGTGGATATGACGCAGATTGGTTTCGTAATGGGTTGAAAGATATGAAGATTGAGCCCTGCATTCCGGCACGAAAATCGCGCAAACAGATCATCTTGCATGACAAGTCCCGGTACAAATCCCGCCACAAAATCGAAAACATGTTCAGCAAGCTAAGACTGGCGACGCATCGCCATGCGTTATGACAGATGCCCTGAACTCTTCCTCTTTGCCATTGCGCCCGCCGCAATCGTCTTATTTTGGTTATGAGACCTGACCCTAAAGCGAATGTCGTAAAAGGGCTGGGAGCGGTTGTTAGACGTACTTGGCACCAGGGTCGGTTATGGGCGGCGGTTTCAACGGGTCGACGCAACACATGCATTGAAACGCTCGGCTTGTGTCTCATACCCTAGCGTTTTTCGAGGTCGTTCATTGAGCTGTCTTGCGACAGCACTCAGCTTTGCTTGACTATGTACCGACAAATCTGTGCCCCTTGGGAAGTACTGTCGCAGCAAACGGTTGGTGTTTTCGTTCGTGCCGCGTTGCCACAGTGACCTCGGATCACAAAAGTAGACGTCGATATCGGTCGCCAAGGTGAACATCTTGTGCCCCGCCATTTCACTTCCACGGTCCCATGTCAGTGAACGATAGAGCTCTTTTGGCAGCTTGTGAGCTTGTTTTATAAGCGCCTGAATAACGCTGTGACTGTCTTTATTTCCGACCTTGGCCAGCATCACATAACGCGTATGCCTCTCGACGAGAGTGGCGATAAAACTGTTGCCGGAACCTGCAATCAGATCGCCCTCCCAGTGCCCTGGCACGGCGCGATCCTCAGCCTCTACCGGCCTGTCACGGATGGATATAGCATCCTTGATTTGGCCAAGGCCTCTGCGCTTCATAGTGGCGTTCCGTGCGCGGCGAATGGATCGCTTCGCCCGTAAATGCGACAGTAACTCCTTCTTAAGTACGCCGCGTGTCTGGATAAATAGGCTTCGGTAGATCGTCTCGTGAGAAACACGCTTATTCTCATCATCGGGATGTTCGCGCATCGGCCATCCTGCGATTTGTTGCGGGGACCATTTGCGGGTCAGCTTGGCCGATATCGCCCCCTCTCATCGATACTTCGTATCGACTGCCGGCCAGTGGACATAGATAGATATTGCCTGCCAGTTTGCAGGGCTTTGGGCGATGGGCGCGAGCCCATGCCGCTGCATCTGATTGAGCCGCACGGTAAAGTTTGGCGCCACCGTTGCGCCGGATCTCGCGGCTGATGGTCGACGCAGACCGTTTCAAGGATCTCGCAATTGATCGCACAGATAGTTGCGCAGTCAGGCCTCGTGATATCTCCTCGCGTTCAGCCAAACTCAGAGCCAAACGGGACCTCATGCGATCTGGCGGACGGATACCACCGGTGCGCGCCAGCAGAGGATAAATCGATGATGATGCACGATCAAATCCACGTCCAATCGAACTCATCGACTCTCCGCGTTGCCAACGATCCCAGATCTCTGACTTCTGTTTATCTATAAAAAAATGTCTGCGGCGATAGGCCATGATTTACACTCCATCTTTCCATAAAGACTAAAGTGTTGCGCCGACCCGTTGAAACCGCCGCAGATAGCAATCTTTGCAAGCTCAGGGGGACAGATGTGCCAGGCCGACGGGAACGGCCCGTTCCGGTTACTCAGAAAGAGTAGAGATGCCGTGCTGCAGCATTCGTCTTCCTGCCGTTCTTCGATAGTGCAGCATAGTTACTGGATGGACGTCGGCGGGGCGGACTTTGTGGTGGTTCACTGTTGTTGATCCAACTGGAGCGAACGACCACTCATGCCGCTCGAGGTGTACGATGCGCCGAAACAGCCACTTGTGCTTGCCGCCGCATTTTTGGTTGGGCGATGGCGCTGGTGCAGGACTAAGCAGGCCTTCAGGCAAAGAACTGGCATCGAGCAAAATCCATCAGGCGTCCTCGCTGCATTTGTAGGTGGATTTGGCAAGCCATTCGGGATTGATCTCAACACCCCAGCCTGGTGCCTCCGAGACAAGAGCCTTGCCATCGGTGATTGTATAGGGGTCATTCAGGAACAGATCGCGCTGCCAGGGGTAGTAATCGTCTCCCTCGACCGAAAATTCGAGATAGCGGCCCGCATTGGGAATGGCGCGCAGCATGTGCATGGTAAAGAGCGTAATGAGCGAGAGGTTGGCGCAATGCGGGGTGCAAGGCAGACCAGCCTCATGGCCCATGTGGGAGACCTCCATGCTGCGCGCGATGCCACCCACATAGAGGATGTCGGGCTGGATAATGTCCACGGCTCGCATCGCGATCATCCGTTTCCACTGCTGCAGGTCCCAGTCTTGCTCACCGCCGGAGACATCGATGGCAAGTTCACGCGTCACCTCAGCGGTTTGCTCTAGTTCCCAATAGGGGCACGGCTCCTCGAAATGCTCATAACCATTGTCCTCGAGCATCCGGCCCACCTCGATCGCGCGGACGGGGCTGAAACCGGAATTACCATCGACCAATAGCGCCGCATTGGGGCCCATAGCCTTTCGGATGGTGGGAATGATGGCTTCGGTTCGGCCCGGCCATTCGTCGCGGTCCTGGCCGCATTCTGCACCGACCCGCACCTTGAAGGCATCGAACCCGTACTTGTCACGTAGATCGATCAGGCGCGCCGCCTCATCTTGCGGTGTAATGTCGCGCCGCATTGAGGACGCATAGGCACGGACCGGACCCGCAGAGCCGCCCAGAAGCTCCGCCACCGGCTTGCCTGCCGCCTTGCCGCGCCAGTCCCAGACTGCGGTGTCTAACCCGGCCATAGCTCGGCGCAGATAGGTGCCCGGAAACTTGTGTTCGCGCAGAGGGATTTCCGCGATCACCTCCTCCAAGGCGTCCATACCGCGCCCAAGCGCCCAAGGGGCAACCTGACGGTGCAGGATCTCGCAGGTGAGGTCGCTGTTATAGGTCGAGACCTGCCCCCAGCCAGTAGAACCGTCCTCGGCGGTAACGCGGACAAAGCCAATCAACGGGGTGCAAAAGGTTTCAATCCGACGGATCCGTGGGCCAGTGTCTTCCTTGCCGCGGACGTAGCTGACCGGCACTGCGCCGGAAGCTGAATAGGGGGTGCTCATGATTTGTCCTCCAGAATCAAGCCAGCCGCCCGATGGGCCAGCATCATGGTTGGGGCATTGGTATTACCCGAGGTGATGTTCGGAAACACTGAGGCATCCACGACCCTAAGCCCAGCCACTCCATGCACTTTCAGCCGTGGGCAGACCACCGAGACAGCCGCATCATCGCCCATCCGGCAAGTGCCAACAGGGTGGAAAACAGTGCCGCAGCGTTCCCGGAAATCAGCGAGAATTTCCTCAGGTGCCATACCGCGCAAGTCGGGATCCATGGCGCTTTCGACCAGCTGACCCAGCGCGGTGGTGGCAATCAGTTGCTGGCACAGCATACCGCCCGCGACGACCTGCGTATGGTCCTCATCGGTGGACAGAGAATTGGGACGGATCAGCGGCGGTGTCTCGGGGTCTTTGTCGCCAATGTCGATGCGTCCACGGCTGGTGGGGCGCGATGGCTGAAAGCCAAGGATGAAGCCTGGGAAGGGGTCGGGCTGTACCACGGTACGCTTACCGTTTGACGTCGTGGTGTAAGTGACCGGGTTGAAATAGAGTTGCTGATCGGGTTGCTCCATTTCTGATACCGACCTGAAATAGCCGCCACATTGGTTCACCGACAACGACAGCGGCCCGCGCCTCGTCAAGGCATACTGCAAAGCTGCGCGCAGCTTGCCGTGGAAGGGTCTCAACACATTGTTCAGTGTCGGCTCCGTTGCGCGGAAGTAATAATTTATGCCCAAGTGATCCTGCAGGTTGCCACCAACATTCGGATTATCCAGGATCGGCGCAATCCCGTGAGATTTCAACATTCCCGCAGGGCCGATGCCAGCCAGTTGGAGGATCCGCGGCGACGTTACTGTACCTGCCGACAGGATGATCTCTCGCCCAGCTCGGAACTGCATAAGACGTCCCTTGTGCCGAACATGCACAGATGTGGCCCTACCACTCTCAACCCCGAGACCCTCAACCAACGCGCCGGTCAAAAGGGTGACGTTCGGCCGCTTCAGGGCTGGTGCTAAATAGGCACGAGCCGAATGCATCCGCCGCCCACCGCTGGTGTTGATCTGGTAGACGGCCGCGCCTTCATTTTTCGGACCGTTGATATCGTCCGTAGCGGGCAGCCCAAGCTCTTGTGCTGCCGCAAAGAAATGCCGATTGGTGGGGTGGATCTGGTCCGAGACATCCTGGACGTGCAGTGGCCCCGTGCCCCTTTGGCTGCCATCGGAAGCAACTTGTGTCTCCATCGCCTCATAGGTTTCGAGCGCCGCTGTCCAGTTCCAACCCGTCGCACCAGCCGCCGCCCAATCATCAAAGTCCTGCGGCAGTCCGCGGGCATAGACCAACGCGTTAATGGCGCCAGACCCGCCAACGACCTTGCCGCGTGGCCAATATCCCTTTCGGCCTGCCAGCGCTTCTTCCGCCTCGGTGTGGTATCTCCAGTTTACCGCAGGGTTGTGGAAGGATTTACCATATCCAAGTGGTAGCGATATCCAAGGCGACTTGCCACGACCTCCGGCCTCGAGAACAAGAACTCTGTGGCGCAGCGATGCGCTTAACCGCTCCGCCAGCACACAACCAGCCGAGCCTGCGCCGATGATGATGTAATCATAGTCTGTCATTCTTCTGGTTTGCCTGCCTGCAGTCCCGTCACATGATCACTACAAAGTTGCACTGCAAATTCAAGGTGAAACAAGCAGTTACGGCAAAAAGGGCCAAAGGCGGGCAAGGTTCTGAAATTTCGTGAAAAATTCAACTTTCCGGAACATTTCGAAGGCAATACACTTCGTGGAAGTGTCAGCTACGACACCCTAAGTGTACAGCACACCATGTGCCCTTACATTCTGTCGATTACTAAGCCGACATCCTTCTCGAAGCTAATAGTTCCTTGTCGAGGTCCGAGCAACTGGTCTGGAAACGAAACCGCACGCGGCGATGCGGAGCAAGACTGAGCTACGTCCCGATTCTTGGACAGTATCTGGCGTGACTCAAGCTACTTTCTGCACCTGCTTCCAGCATATTCGATAGGCGCCAAGCCAGAACCTTGCGCGTATGCCAATCCATAATCGCGACCAGGTAGCGGAACCCACGTTGCCTCGGTCGATAGGTAATATTGGAACACCAGACCTGATTGGGACGGGTCACCCGAAGGTTACGCAGCAGGTAGGGATAAATCTTGTGCCCCTTCGCCGCTTTGCTGGTACTGGGCTTTTGATAGATCGGCATCAGACCCATCAACCGCATGAGCCGCCGGATGCGCTTCTCGTTCACCAGGTGGCCTTCGTTGCGAAGATGCCAGGTCATCCACCGGCCGACAGGGTCTTGCGCAGCAATGTCCCGGCAGGCTGGCGTACGCCGTAGAACGGTGTTTTCAGGAAGTGTTCATTAATCTGGCGCATTGCTTGCCAACAGGCAGGCCTGCCAGGTTTGGCTCAATCATCTTACGCCTCACCGGCTGGTCCACGGTTTGAGCTTTCTTTCCAAAAAATCGTTGGCGACGGCCAGCTCCCCGATCTTGGCATGCAGCTCTTTAACCTGTTCTTCGTCAACGTCAGAACTCTTCCGAAACCCGCGCTCAAACACTCCGGATGATGTTGCTTTCGTTTCGACATCGCAGATCTCCTTCAGATTGAAGATCAACAGACAGCAAATGATAGCTTACGTCAGTGTCCGAATTTCGGGGGTAGCTCAGTCTGCCCGCCAGCGTCGCAATCAAGGGCAGCCTCAATAACATCTTAACTTTGGTTCGCCGAGTTTTTGGAGTATCGCTGGAAGTTACACTTGAATCAATTGGCTTGCAGGACTAACATGCGCACCTCAGTTGCGAACGGCGTCGCAATCGCTGTTGCTAGGTGCCGAATGTTACTCCACTAATTGTGCCTCCAGCACCCCAGCTCACGCGAAAACGGCGAATGTCCGCCCTGCGGGGAGTTGACTATGGCCTTTAGAATAGAAGCCGAATCTTTTTCAATAGGGCAGGGGTTCAAAGTCAAATCCCTGGCCCCTGCATCAGGTGACAAGGTCTTGCAGGCCGACGGGACGGGCTGGGCAAGTGCCACTTATGAATTCGACCTCCCGCCCGATACCTACGACCTGATTTTCGGGTATTTCGACGAGAATGACGGTGTCTCGAAGCTCTACGTGAGCTTCGATGATCCAGTAGAAGATTGGGAAATCGATAAATGGTCCTGGGACCAGGAGCTCGGCAGTCATCTGGCCAATTCGATGACCGCCACAACCCACGTAATTCGAAATGTCCAGATCGATCCGGGTTTTGTGATCGAAGTGTCGGGATTTATGGACGGCGGCGAGCCGCTGCGCTTTGACTATGTCGATTTCGTGCCTTCGACACTGGATTCGATCGCGCCTGTCGTTGATAGCATAACCGCACCTGATATCGGGCCTGCGCAGGCCGGGACCGCATCGGCCGAGATCAGCGTGACCTATTCGGACAATGTCGCGCTGGATGTCCGGTTTTTCGACACGGAAGATATCAGAGTGACCGGACCTGGCGGCTTTGACGTGGACGTCACAGGTTACTCGGTCGATACACCCACGGATGGATCTCCGCGTACAGTCACCTACACGATCGCGGCCCCGGGCGGCACCTGGGATCCCGCTGACAACGGAATCTATTCAGTTTCGCTCGACGCCCTTGAGGTTTTCGACGCTTCGTTCAATGCAGCGCAGGCGATCGCCGATCTGGCCTCGTTCACCGTCGCCATCGATGACCAGCCACCGCTCGCGCCCTTCCGCATCGAGGCAGAAACCTTCACGCGCGACGTCGCGTTCCAGGTCAAGTCACAGGTCTCTGCATCGGACGGCAAAGTCTTGCAGGCAGATGGGAGCGGAGAGCAGCGTGCCTCTTACGTCTTTAATCGTCCGGCCGGCACCTATGACCTCACTATCGGGTATTTCGACGAGAATGATGGCGTCTCCAGCTTTGCCGTCCTCGTCGATGGCGTCGAAATTGACAACTGGTTGTGGGATCAGGATTTCGGCGATGCAAGCGCCAGCACAAGGAGCGGTGGTGCATTCGCCAACCACCATACAGCCACGACCCGTATGATCACGGACATCGAGATCAATCAAGGCGATGTGATTGAAGTCGTCGGAGTTAAGGACGGCGGCGAACCGCTGCGCTTTGACTTTATCGATTTTGCCGGCGCTTCAGGAATCGAGACGCTAATTTACAACCCGTTTTTGAGTGAGTTGTCCAATATCCAAATGGAGGTCCGGCGCGGTCAGGATATCGCTCTGCTGACACCACTGGCTGATGCAGCCAGATACGATGACGATGTCCTTGACAAGATTGTCGCCGCACTTGACCTGGGGTGGAGTTTCTACCGCGAGATTACCGGGCGCGAACCAGCATTGCTTGCAGGGCGTCATATCGATGGCCTTGGCACAATCGCCGTGGTCGAACAGACCTGCGGCGCCGGTTGCGGCTTTCTGGGCTGGACCGGAATTGAGATCTGGGCACAGCCCTACTTCAACACATGGATGTATGACAACGTCCGCGACAACAACCAATATCATCAGATCCTGTTTTATGAATTGGGGCGAAACTTCTGGTTCTATTCCGACCAGATCGGCGCCATGCCGATCGACGTGCCGGTGACCTTTGCTGTCGCCAACCGCTATTTCGCGGTGGAGGCGGCCGGTCTCGACCCGGCGCGGCACAACAACAGCTATTCTTATGATGCGTTGCGGGACGAACTTCTCGACGATCTGAGCCAGTATTATCTTCAGGATCCGGCGCTTGACTGGAGCACCACGATTGATGTGAACGACGCTCCGGGCGTCCCTGGTGGCATGATCGACTGGGATGGCTCTGGCCTGCTGGTTTCGTTCCACGCCCGGGTCATTGAAGACTTCGGGCAGGAGGTCTATGGGGAAATGTGGCAGACCATAGGCGATGCGGCGGCCACCAACGACCCTGACATTGCCGCCGACACCTATCTCAACGCCGCCTCCTCTGCCTCCGGGATCGATTACGGATTCCTGCGCAAACAGGGTGGCGAGGTTTTTGTCATCGGTGACTCTGGAGACAATCAGCTTCAGGCGCCTGCCGCCCCGAACGGCCCGGTTGTGATGCATGGATTTGCGGGCAATGACACCATACTCGGCGGAGATGATGCCGACCTGATCTTTGGTGGCGCAGGAAATGACGAGATCGATAGCGGAGCCGGAATCGATACCCTGGTGGGCGGAACTGGCAATGACACGCTGACAAGCGGAGAAGTTCTAGGCATAGATGGCTGGCGCAACGAGCTATTCGGGGGTCCAGGTGATGACTTTCTTTTCGCTCCGGGGTTTCTTTTTGGTGGTCCGGGACGCGACACATTCGTTTTTTCAAACTTGGTCAACGGCGTCCCTGGCGACTCTTCCTTTATCGAGGACTATGAACCCGGGATTGATGTGATCGATTTAGGCGGCCACAGCCTGAACAGCTTTGTCGAGGGGGATTCGTCGGTGAGCATAAACTTCGGACCTGACGATGGGTTCGGAGACACCATCGTGGTGCAGAGCGGCGAAGGTGAGATAACCAACTTCGACCAGATCACGATAGTCAACGCCGGCTCTGCGCCCGTAACTCGGGTGGAAGCCGAGAGCATGGATCGCGATCAGGGCTTCGTCGTCAATTCGCTTGGCGGTTCCTCCGGCGGTCAAATTCTGAAAGCGAGCGATGCGGGCGAACAGCGCGCCAGCTTTGATTTTGACGGATTAAGTGGCATCTACAATCTCACTATCGGCTACTATGATGAGAACGACGGTGCTGCCAGTTTCGCGGTCGATGTGGATGGGGTGGAGGTCGACAGCTTCATCTGGAACGAAGATCTGGGTAGCCCGTTCGCCAACAGCATGGCCAGTACAACGCGGCTGGTAGAGGACGTCTGGATCGACAACGGCGATACTGTTGACTTCAGGGGCTTCAAGGATGGCGGCGAACCGCTGCGCTTCGATTTCGTCGATTTGGTCTTAGTCGAGTTGATCTCCCCAGACAGCATTCTGTAGGAATCGGATAGCGGTTTTCAAGTGATCGGCTTGCGCCGCACTGTTGGCGCTCATAGCTAGTACACGGCGCGCTGGTTTCCATCGTTGCGATGACCCCTTGAGCCGCAGGAGAAGTCCGCTTTGTCCCGCAACTCGGTTATTCGTCAGATTACAGCGAATGACCGGTTCCCGCCCTTTGTGCCGATCTCACGTCAGTCGGTACTTTCCTCGTGCCTTACCAATCCTATCCTCGGCAGGGTTCTCGCCCTTTGCGACCTGTCCCATGACTTCCTTGGCGAGTTTGCGCGCCTCGTCCACGGTAATCTTGCCATGCCGCCCAATGGACACGCGCCGGGTTCTTCCACCTTTGCGATATTGCGCCTGATAGGTCTGGGCTCTTGATGGCGTCACACGCAGCCCAAAATCTACCAGGCTATTTTAGATTGCGGATTGGTCGAGGTCTCTCGATTGGCCGTGTAGGGGGGGCAGAAATGCCCACTCAGGCCACCTGAGGGCAGGCGAGGAACCCACCCACTTTGCGAAATCAACCATTTGGGGGGCATCTGAGGGGCTCACGGTTTCACTACTGGAAAGAGCGGATACCGGCCCTTCACTACTAATATCTGCGCTGCAATTCGTTATTGCTATCACAGGCTGCTCATTTTCGCGGCTATCCATTGGCTGCACCCACCGCCGATTCCAACGTAACAGTCTCAAAAGCCAAACTTGAAGAATTTCAGCTCGACAGACCTGTTAAGCTCAAGGTTGAAAAGACCAAAGGCTTGTTTGAGCCGCAGAACTCCGGCACTATACAGCCTATAGAATTCGATTTTAAGAATGCCAGCTTAACACTGCCCCAACACTGCCCCACCAGTGCAACGTAACACCAATTAATTATTTGGAGTGTAACGATGAAAAAGTTCTACCTTTCGCCTATTATCTCGACCTTAATGTTTGTCCTTCCCCTGCCACTTCTGGCTCAGGAAATGACGGTTGACGAAGGTCAGCTGAATGCGCTGTTCCCTGAGGGTACCCCTTATTCCCCATATGCTGATCGAAACTTCCCCGAGCGCCCGCTGTGGGGCGACAGCCACCTGCACACCGCTCTGTCGATGGATGCGGGCGGCTTTGGCAACCGGTTGGGTTTGGATGAGGCCTATCGCTTTGCTCGCGGTCAACAAGTCACCGCCTCCTCGGGGCAAGAGGTCCGCCTGGCCCGCCCACTGGACTGGCTGGCAATCACCGACCATTCGGATGGCTTGGGGTTGATCACGGACGTTCTGGCCTCGGCCCCTATTGTCACCCAGTACGAACAGGGCGCGCGTTGGGCCAAAGGTTTTAACGCTGGCGGTCAAACGGCGGTGGACGCCACAATCGATCTGATCGGCACATTCTCGCAGGGTAAAATGGACCCGGAAATGTTCGCCAATTACTCTCCCGGTTCGCGCCGCTATTCGACAATCTGGGGCGATGTGATCGACGCCGCTGAGAAACATAATGACCCCGGCACGTTCACCGCCTTCATCGGCTTTGAATGGACCTCTCTGGTTAGGGGCGGCAATATGCACCGCAACGTGATCTTCAGGGACAATGGCGATCGTGCCCGTCAGGTGGTCCCCTATACCACCCAGGAACCGGTCGGCAGCACCGATCCGCTGAAACTATACGAATATCTGGAAAACTATGAGGCCAAGACCAACGGCGCCGCGATGACCTTTGCTCATAACGGCAACCTGTCCAACGGCATCATGTTCCCGGTTGATGCCCAATACACCGGCCGCGAGATTGACCAGATGTATGTCGAACAGCGTGCCAAATGGGAGCGCATGTACGAGGTCACCCAGATCAAGGGCGACGGCGAAGCCCACCCGTTCCTGTCGCCGGATGACGAATTTGCCGATTACGGCACATGGGATCAGGGTAACCTTGACCTGTCCGAGGCCAAGACCGACGAGATGTTGGCCGGCGAATATTCCCGTGAGGCACTAAAGAACGGCCTGCTGCTGGAAGAAAAATTCGGTACCAACCCATATAAGTTCGGCCAGATCGGTGCCACCGACGCGCATAACTCATTACCCGCAGTCGAAGAAGACAACTTTTTCGGCAAACACTCAGGCTATGAACCCAACGCTGAACGCCTTCAGCACGCCTTTATGAAGAACGAAAACGGAGCGCTTTACGCATGGCAAATGGTGTCATCCGGCCTTGCCGCTGTTTGGGCTAAGGACAACACCCGTGCATCACTGTTCGACGCGATGGACCGCAAAGAAGTCTATGGCACCACTGGCCCACGCATGACTGTGCGATTTTTTGGCGGCTATGACTTTTCCACCAACGACCTACGCCGCCGTGATGTGGCCGCTGTTGGTTATGCCAAGGGCGTCCCAATGGGGGCTGATCTGGGCGAACCTACAGATGGCAAATCCCCCAGCTTTTTGGTTGCGGCCCTGCGCGATCCAATTGGCGCCAATCTGGACCGCGTACAGGTCATCAAGGGCTGGCTCGACGCCGACGGCACTACTCACGAGAAAGTCTATGACGTTGCCTGGTCTGACAATCGCGAGGCTGGCGCAGATGGAAAACTGCCCGCCGTGGGCAGTACTGTTGACGTAAGTTCGGCCACCTGGACCAACACCATTGGTGCCGCCGAACTGATCACCGTTTGGAGCGACCCGGAATTCGATCCCACCCAGCGCGCCTTTTACTACGCACGGGTGCTCGAGATTCCGACCCCGCCCTGGTATCTTTATGATGTGGTGAAATTCGGCGTCGCCCTGCCTGAAGGCGCTCCAACAGAGCAACAGGAACGCGCCTACACAACACCGATCTGGTACAGCCCCAAAGGCTAACGCGCTTATGCCCTGCGAGTTGTCGCGGGGCATACCCCCAAGATCAAAAACGGAATCACCACAAACATGATTTCCCGCATCGTCAAAGAACCCCTGGTTCATTTTCTACTGATTGGGGGGCTGATCTTTGCCGCCTATTCGGTGTTTGATGACAGACCGACCGCGCCAACCAGCCAACAGATCGTCATCACCCAGGCTGATCTGTCAGCGCTGTCTGCCCAGTTCGAAAGCGTTTGGAAACGAAAACCCCAGCCGCAGGAATTCAGCTCCATGATCGAAGAGATGATCCGGGATCGGGTTCTGGTCAATGCAGCGCTGGATCTGGGAATGGACCAGGGCGACACCGTTATCAACAGGCGGCTGCGTCAAAAAATGGAGTTCTTTGCCGCCTCTATCGCCGAGGCAGTTGAGCCTGAAGACGGAGAGTTAGAGGCCTTTTATCAAGCCAATTCCCAAAACTACCAGATCCCTCCGCAGTTCGCCCTGGAGCAATTTTATCTGGGTGACAGAGCCGCCGCCAACACCGTCGCGTCCGCGCTGGCGGCGCTAAAGAATGGCACTGACCCAGAACGGTTCCGCCACCCCAGCCTTCTCCCAGAGCGAGTTGAGATGTCCTCGATGCGGGTGCTGGACAGCGCCTTTGGCACCGGATTTGCCGCGTCACTGGAATCCCTGTCTATTGGCGAGTGGTCAGGCCCGGTAAAGTCTGGTTATGGCCTGCATCTGGTTCGGTTGACCGGAAAATCCCCGACCACCCATCCAGCTCTGGAGCAAGTCGCTGATAAGGTGTTTCAGGACTGGCAAAGTTCCAAGCGCCAAGAGGTGCTGGACCAGTATTATCAATCTCTGCGTCAGGGTTATGAAATCACACTGCCGACTGCAGACGACGCCTCGTGATGGCTCGCCTCCTTGCCTTACTGATATTACTGATGACGCTGAATACCGCACAGGTTCAGGCCCACGCACTGGAGCCCGGCTATCTGGAAATTCAGGCCCTGTCTGACGATGCGCACAGCCTGTTCTGGCGCAAGCCCGCTGTCAAAGGCAAACCGATGGCAATGGATGTGCTGCTGCCGGAGAATTGTGACCTACGCAGCCCACCAGCGCCGCGCTTTGATGGCACCGCCTGGGTGTCGCGCTGGACTGCGCAGTGTGAAGGCGGGCTGGTCGGTCAACACATCACCATCGACGGGTTAGAAAGCACCAACACCGATGTTCTGGTCCGTTTTCAGGATCTAGAGGGCGGCAGCTTCACCAGCCGCCTGACCCCCGATCAGCCCGGTTTTGCGCTGCCGGAAAACCCCGGCGCGTTTCGGGTTCTGGCCGACTATATTGCACTGGGCACCGACCATATCCTCGCCGGATTTGACCACTTGCTGTTTGTGTTTGCGCTGCTGCTACTGATCCACGATTGGCGGCGTCTGGTTGGCGCGATTACCGCATTTACGCTGGCTCATTCGATCACACTCGCTGCAGCCTCGTTGGGATGGCTGGTGGTTCCCGGCCCTCCGGTCGAGGCGGTGATTGCCCTGTCGATCGTTTTTCTGGCGGTCGAGCTTGCCAAACGCCGCGATGGCAGCCTGCGCCTGTCCGAGCGGTGGCCCTGGCTGGTGTCGTTTTCCTTTGGCCTGCTGCACGGTCTAGGGTTCGCTGAAGCCCTGCGCGAGATTGGATTGCCCGAGAGCGACCTGCTGATGGCGCTGCTTGGATTTAATCTAGGCGTTGAAATTGGCCAGTTGGCTTTTGTTGCGGCTGTACTGTTGCTTGCCGTTCTGGTGACGCGGTTTGCACCCATTATTGACGCCAGACTGCGGCGCAGCGCCGGTATGCTGAACACCGCATTTATCTACTTTGTTGGCAGCATTGCCGCCTATTGGTTTGTTGAACGGGTCACCGGTTTCATTCTGTGACATCAACCATGAAGAAATAAGGCCAGACGAAGCCCAGCATGACCAGATGGAAATAGGTGCGAGAATGTCAACCAAGACAATAGAACGCGGTTCCATACTGGCGTTGTTGCAGAACTGACGCCTGATGCGTGATCTCCCCTTTCCCCATTGAGTTCAAGCCACGCGGCTGATCTCGGCCGTCCCGAGGGCCGAGAAGCGGTTCATCAGTGCAATGCGGATTTGGATTTCGGTAGCTTGTCGGTCTGGGTCTCGTTTCGGGCCCGTGCTGCCGGGCAATGGGCAAAACTGGATTGCGGCATCGGAGAAGAATGTCGGACGGCGAGGGCGACCCTCATTCGGCGCAAACCAAGTCATCTCCCTGTCCAACCAGATCAGCAATGATCCCCGTTTCTTCAGGGCGGCGTTCGCCATTGGGCTCGAACCGATGGGCCTTCAATAACTCACTAGCTGGGCCAGTTCGTCGTGCGGTAGCGGGCGGGTGAGGGCTTCGTCATGCCACCCTTTTAAGCTCATGGATTCACGATGTGAATCGCCTGCAGGCTGAGTTATGCAGCACTGCCAGGTTGCCAGGGAAAAGGCAAAATGACCGCCGTAAAACGCAGCTGCTCGATATGCTTAGATCAAACAACAACGGTCCAACTTTTCATGCTTTGCCTGGCACATCTTTTATCGATGAGGGTTTTTTGAATTTCGAACAAGTGATGTCGATTGTGTTGGGCAATATTGAAGAACAGTTTGGGACGCCGGTCTCTCAGATTTCACCGGCTTTCGCGAAAGATATAGTAGCACGGTTTGCTTCCTACCTGGGAAGACAAGGTCAACCCGTGGTGCAATACACTGAACAGAATGTGGACAGGATCGGACGTCGTTTCCGCCAAACATTGCTGCTGGAATTTGAACGCAGGATTTAGCCGCCGGAGTCCACTTACGGGCGAAAGCAGCCTCATTTCAGTAGTGGAATTCTCAAATAATGCCCTTTAGCTCTGTTCGACAACGCTGGTTGCAGGCTCCCGCAACCAATAATTACAACCACATAACAACATCTTACACCCCGTATTCGCGGGACTGTTGGCGTTCGATCTCTATGATTGCTGCGTTCACTGATCGCTTAAATTACGTTCTGGGATGCGGCGAGATCTGCGCAAGACAGCCAAGGGAGGCTAACTGCATCTAACCGATGAGCACATCAACCGTGTCATCGCCGAAGTCAGGTCCAGAGTCGAGAATCCGTTCCGGGTGTTGAAATGACAGTTCCGCTACATCAAGACCCGCGATAGTGGCTTGGAAAACTAACCGAGCCCAGTTGTTCAGCCTGTTTACCCGCAGTAATCAGTATTTGGTCCGAAAGAAGATGACGGCATGACGGGGGGAGTCCGGCAATAATGGGAGCCGACGACCAACAGGTCGGCAGTGGCGCCTGAACCGAAGTAAAACCGACCAACCAAGTTATAATCAGATCAAGACTGCCAAGTGGGCGTGTTGATCAGACGTTCCCTAAGTTGGTACGGTGTCGGTTTCTAGACCTTTGCTTTGTAAGCCTCAAAACCCTTGTTCGGCGTATGGGAAGTGAAAGCCTACTTAGACAATACCGCCGCCTGCGCCGGTAACTTCTGGCCGATCCTGCGCAACCTTTTCCCGATACTGCGAGGCACGATAGGCCGCCACAGGGGATATTGCGCCGCCAGCCTCAAAACGCGCCATGGCAAGAATGGGTTCAACATCGGTGCGAAACCCGTGTTTCAGCGTTGTTGTTGCCATCAGGGCATCATTGTCGTCCTGAAACCCGACCAGGGCCGCGCGATCCACCAACAAGGCCTGCGCATAGGCGCGCTGCACTTCCATCGCCGAAACCATCAGGCTTTCAATGGGGTCGGTCACGTTGTGGCTTTGGTCCAGCATGTGCATCGGGTTGAAATCAGGGTCAGCTTCGGCTTCGACCAGCTCGTTAAACACTAGGAACAGACGGTAGGGATCAATGCTGCCGGTATCCAGATCATCGTCGCCGTATTTGCTGTCGTTGAAGTGGAAACCGCCCAACTTGCCAAATTGAGTCAGCCGCGCCACGATCATTTCGATGTTCACATTGGGCGCATGGTGGCCCAGATCGACCAGACATTTCGCCTTGTCGCCCATCTGCTGAGCGATCAGCAGGTTGGTGCCCCAGTCTTGCACCACACTCGAGTAGAACGCTGGCTCATACATCTTGTGTTCGGTCAGCAGCGTCCAATCGTCGGGCAGGGCGTTATAGACCTGTTTGGTGGCGTCCAGATACCGCTCGAACTGGCGGGTGAAGTTGGTCTGGCCAGGGAAGTTCGACCCGTCGCCAACCCAGATGGTCAGCGCTTTGGAGCCGATCTGCTGGCCTAGTTCGATGCATTCGATGTTGTGATCAACGGCCTGCTGGCGCGTCGCAGCATCTGTGTTGGACAGAGAGCCAAATTTGTAGCTGTGGGTCTGGTCCGGTTGATCCTGAAAGGTGTTCGAGTTCATCGCATCAAATGTAAGACCAACCTCTTCGGCCTTGGCGTTCAGGTCGGCGGCGGGGGCCTTGTCCCAGGGGATATGCAGCGAAACCGAGGGCGTGGCCTTGGTCAGCTGCTGGATCACGCCACAGTCGTCAAGCTTGTCAAAGATGCCACGCGGCTCGCCTGGGCCGGGGAAGCGTGCGAAACGGGTGCCGCCGGTGCCAACGCCCCAGCTGGGCACCGCAACGCCGTATTTGGCGACCTTGGCCTTGACCTGTGCGATGTCGATTCCGCGACGATCCAGATGTTCGCCCAAGGCGTCATAGTCGGCCCTCAAGTCCGCTGCGGCGCGGGTGTTGTCTTGTGCGATGATATCCGCGTTGATCATGATCCGCCTCCCTAGCGCGTAAAGGACTGGACGTTGCCTGCGTCCACGTTGATGATATTACCAGTGGATTTGGCCGACAGATCAGAGGCCAGGAAATAGGCCGCCTCGGCGATGTCCTCGGGCAGGACTGATCGTTTCAGCAGCGAGCGCTGGCGATAGTGTTCTTCCAGACCCTCCTTGTCCTTACCATAGGTAGAAGCGCGTTCCTTCAGCCAGTTGCCTGACCAGATTTTCGACCCCTTCAGTACCGCGTCCGGGTTCACCACGTTGACACGGATACCCTGTGGTGCGCCTTCCAGTGCCAAGCAGCGGGCCAGATGGATTTCGGAGGCCTTGGCTGTGCAATAGGCCGAAGCATTGGGCGAGGCGGCAAGACCGTTTTTGGAAGCGACAAAGACCACTGCGCCGCCCATGTCCTGAACTTTCATCACCTTGAACGCTTCGCGGCTGACCAGAAAATAGCCGGTGGAGAGGATCGCCATGTTGGTGTTCCACATCTCAAGGCTGGTTTCTTCGACCGGAGCCGAACTGGCGATTCCTGCGTTTGAGACTAGAATATCAACACCGCCAAACTCCGTTGCGGTGTCTGCGTAGGCCGCTGCGACAGCGTCTTCGCTGGTGACATCCATGTTGACTGTGCGCACCACGTCTGGGGAATAGTGTTCGATCAGTTTGACGGCGGCTTCCGCCAAAGCAGCATCGTCGATGTCAGCCAGCATTACACAGGCGCCCTCCCGCAGGTAACGCTCGGCGGTGGCGGATCCGATGCCACCGGCGCCGCCGGTGATCAGCGCCACACGACCGGCCAGAGATCTGGGCTTGGGCATCTGCTGCAATTTGGCGTCTTCCAACAGCCAGTATTCGATATCAAAGGCCTCTTGCTCGGGCAGGCCTTTATACTCGGAAACTGCATCGGCACCGCGCATCACGTTGATCGCATTAACATAGAACTCGCCAGAGATCCGCGCGGTTGCCTTGTCCTTGGCAAAGGTGAGCATCCCAACTCCAGGGATCAGATAGACCACGGCGTTGGGGTCGCGGATGGCGGGGCTGTCGTCTTTCTTGCAGCGGTCGTAATATGCCCTGTAGCCCTCGCGGTATTCGGCGACGGCATCACCCAGACCGGCCAGCGTAGCGTCCACGTCCGGGTTGGCGGGGTCAAAATCGACCACCAGCGGGCAGATTTTGGTGCGGAGAAAATGGTCAGGGCAAGAGGTGCCAAGTGCCGCAAGACGTTTCATGTCTTGGGCGTTGACGAAGTCCAAAACCGTGTCGCTGTCGGTGAAATGGCCAACCATATGCTGAACGCCTGAGACCATGCCACGAATGGCTGGCATCAGGCGGGCTGCGGTTGCGCGGCGTTCATCAGCGGGCAGGCTGGCGTGAATGGCCCCGCCAAAGGCATCTTTGCCCTCGGTCTGAACTGCGAACCAATCCATTGCGGTCTGGATGATCTCTAGCGTCAGATCATAGCAAACCCGCGCATCATCGTCCCAGGTGAACAACCCGTGGCTTTCCAGTACAACGCCCTTGGCGTCTGGATTTTCCGCACAGAAATCTGACAGCCAACGGCCCAATTCATAGCCCGGCCTTTTCCATGGTAACCAACCGATGCTGTTGCCAAAGATCTGCTGAGTTAGCGCCGAGCTGTCTTTGGCTGCTGCAATGGCGATGATCGCGTCGGGATGCATGTGATCGACATGCTTTTTCGGTACATAAGCGTGTAGTGGCGTGTCGATGGATGCAGTCCGTGGGTTCAGGTTGAAGGTGCAATGGGGCAGGTATCCCACCATTTCGTCCTCAAACTCCACGCCACGATAGATGCCGCGCAGGGCGTTCAGTTTCTCCATATACAATGTCGAGAACCCTTCCATCTTGATGGAGCCCACATCGCCGCCCGAGCCTTTAACCCAGAGCACCTCGACGGCGTCCCCGGTCAGCGGATCATCTTGCATCACTTTGGCCGAGGTGTTGCCGCCGCCATAGTTCGTGATTCGCTTGTCTGACCCCAGAAGGTTGGAGCGATAGAGAAGTTTTTCTGGCTCACTCATGCCTTCGGCGCGGGCTTCATCCCACTTGTTTTCAAGAGGTTGGCTCTGGGTGGCGTCGGGCATCATCGTCTCCATCAACGGCAAATATTGTTGCGCTTTCTTGTCGCTAGGCTGGCTCTCAGACCATGATATGTCAATCATAAACGATCAATATTGAGCATGCTGCGACGCAGAGTGACTGAACGTGACATTTAATGATTGACACAAGGTGGCGACTCGCTCCACCTTGAGGCCACCAAAATGGAGACTGGTCGATGCACGAGAAAGACAGACACAGAGTAATTTTATCAGCGGTCCAAGACAGGTCTGTCGTGACTGTGGCTGATCTGTGTATGCTGACCGGGGCCTCGGAGGCGACTGTGCGCCGTGACATCAGAACGCTGGATAGTCAGGGGGAATTGCGTCGGGTCCGCGGTGGAGCTGAGGCTTTGATGTCCGCACCTTTTGTTGGGTTGGCAGGACGGCCGTTTTCTTACAATGAGTCAATCAATAGTGCTGAAAAGCAGGCCATAGCCAAGGCTGCGGTCGAGCTGTGTGCGGATGGTGACCCGATCATCATCAACGGGGGCACGACGACGTTTCAGATGGTGCACCCACTGGCATCGCTGCAGATGCAGGTGTTTACCAACTCATTCCCGATTGCCGAACATCTGCTGAAAAACACGCGCAATACGGTGCTGTTGTCTGGTGGGGTGATCTACCGCGAGCAGAACATCATCCTATCGCCCTTTGACAACGATGTGACCCGAAATTTCTATGCAAAACGCATGTTCATGGGCGCGCAGGGCATTGGACCGCTGGGCCTAATGGAGCAGGATCCGCTGTTGATCCAAGCTGAGACAAAGCTAATTGGTCAGGCTGAGGAACTGGTGGTGCTGGTTGATAGCTCTAAGTTCGCCAACCGGTCCAGCCTAATCCTGTGTCCGCTTAGCCGGATCACGACCATCATCACTGACGACGGCATCGACGACCGTACAGCCGCGATGCTTGAGGCGGCGGATGTGAAACTCATCGTTGCACCGACAAACACTGCACAAAAAGAAGGGGCGGCGTCTTAAGTTCCCCAAAATCGCAACCACTCCAGGGAGGAAACCATGAGTGTATTTAAGAAGGCAATGGCATCAGCGGCGATAGCGGCAACGATGTTCGCAGCCCCCGTTATGGCTGAAGAAAAAGTGCGCATCGCGCTTGTCGTCAAGGCATTGGGCATTGGCTTCTTTGAAGCTGCTGCAAAAGGTGCCGAAGAGGCCGCAGCTGAGTTGGGAAATGTCGAGATCATCTATACTGGTCCAACTGACACCACTGCCGAAGGCCAGATCGAGGTGATCAATGCGCTGATTGCTCAGAACGTTGACGCCATCGCGATTTCAGCAAATGACACTGACGCACTGGTGCCCGCTTTGAAAAAAGCCATGAGCCGAGGCATCACCGTGATCAGTTGGGACAGTGGCGTAGCCTCTGAGGGTCGTCAGATGCACCTGAACCCATCGTCAAACCCGCTGATTGGCAATATGATCATCAAACTGGCCGCCGATCACTTGCCGGATGGTGGTGATGTTGCGGTTCTGTCCGCCTCGGCCACTGCGACGAACCAGAATATCTGGATCGACGAAATGAACAAAGTGACGGGCAACTATTCGGGCATCAGCGTTGTGGCGACGGTTTATGGTGATGATTTGGCAGACAAATCTTACCGCGAAGCGCAAGGCCTTATGGCCAGCTACCCGAACCTGAAAGCCATCATTGCACCTACAACCGTGGGTATCGTTGCCGCTGCACAAGCTGTGACAGACGCGGGTAAGATTGGTGAGATCAATGTAACTGGTTTGGCTCTGCCGTCAGAAATGGCTGGTCACATCGAGAGTGGCGCCTCCAAATCCTTCGCGATCTGGAACCCGATCGATCTGGGCTATGCCGCAACGATGATCGCCTTCAATCTGGCCAGTGGCACTGCAACGGCAGAAGCCGGAAAGTCCATCCCAATGGGCCGCATGGGCGAAGTTGCGTTAGACGACAACAGTGAAGGCGCAATGGCTGACCCGTTTGTCTATGATGCCAGTAATATCGACGCGTTCAAGTCGATCTTCTAAACCAATCATGGATTGGCCCGGCGCTGTAAAGGTGCCGGGCTAAACTACTCGCCCAGACCGCGACCTAGCCGAAAAGAGCTGAAATGACCGAGAGCGCACTGCCCGTCGTGTCGATGGACGCGATCACCAAAATATTTCCCGGTGTCAAAGCACTGGATGCAGTCCAACTAGATCTTTATGCGGGCCAAGTGACAGCTCTGGTCGGAGAGAACGGCGCTGGAAAATCCACCACCGTCAAAATTCTGACTGGGATATATTACCCCGACGGCGGCACCATCCGCATAGACGGAGAGCCGGTCAACTTCTCAAACGCAAATGCGGCAGCCGACGCAGGCATCACCGCGATCCATCAGGAAACGGTGCTGTTTGACGAACTCTCGGTCTCCGAGAACATCTTTATTGGTCACGCGCCACGCACGCGTTGGGGCCTGATCGACAAGGTCGAAATGCAGCGCGGCGCGTCCAAATTGCTGCAAAGTATCGGCGCAACTTTTCATCCCAGCACCCGGCTACGCGACCTTGGCATTGCCAACAAACATTTGGTTGCTATCGCTCGTGCTCTGTCCGTTGATGCGCGCGTTGTTATTATGGACGAGCCGACCGCCGCACTGTCCCATAAAGAGATCGAAGAGCTCTACGAGTTGATTGAGACGCTAAAAGCGCAGGGCAAGGCGATCCTGTTCATCAGCCACAAGTTTGATGAGATTTTCCGCATTGCCGATCGCTACACTGTCTTTAGAGATGGCGCTTTTGTGGGGGCTGGCTCTATTGCTGACACGGACCAGGACGCACTGATCAAATTGATGGTTGGACGCACCATCGATCACATCTTTCCTGAGCGAACACCCAATGTGGCCGAGGACGTGTTGCAGGTGGTCGGCTATGCCCACCCGACCGAGTTCGCGGATATCAATTTCACCCTCAAACGCGGTGAGATTCTTGGGTTTTATGGCTTGGTTGGGGCAGGCCGGTCGGAGTTCATGCAATCACTGTTTGGCATTACCAAACCATCCAAGGGCGTCTGCAAGATCAATGGTCGCATTAAGATCATTCGCTCACCTGCGGATGCGGTGGCCAACGGCATCGTTTATGTGCCCGAGGATCGCGGTAAGCAGGGGACTATTATCGGTCTTCCAATTTTTCAGAACATCACTCTGCCGTCACTGAGACGTACTTCGAAATCCGGGTTTCTGAGACTGGCTGAAGAGTTCAAACTGGCGCGCGAGTATTCCGAGCGTCTGGACCTGCGCGCAGCCTCTTTGGATCAGGACGTGGGCAATCTGTCGGGCGGCAACCAGCAAAAGGTGGTGATTGCCAAATGGTTGGCGACACAGCCGCAGGTGATCATTCTGGATGAGCCCACCAAGGGTATCGACATCGGCTCCAAAGCTGCGGTGCATGAGTTCATGGTCGAATTGGCGGCGCAGGGGTTGTCAGTGATCATGGTTAGCTCGGAAATTCCCGAGGTGATCGGCATGTCGGATCGTGTCATCGTGATGCGAGACGGTCGGATTGAAGCCGAGCTGGAGGGCGACGCGTTGAGCCCCGAAACTCTGGTGCGTCATGCTGCAGGCATTTCAGCCACCCGAATGGAAGAGGCCTAGGCTATGGTATTGCGACACATTCCAATCCGTGAGGCGATCCTTGGCGCGGCTATCCTGGTGCTGCTGGGGGTGGTTTCTACTCGGTTTTCTGGCTTCATCGCTCCGGCGAACCTTGCCAATGTGTTCAACGATACGGCGCCGCTGATCATTTTGGCACTGGGGCAGATGGTGGTCATTTTGACCCGCTGCATTGATCTTTCAATGGCGGCAAATCTGGCGCTAACCGGCATGGTGGTGGCCATGCTGAATGTGGCCATGCCCGGCCTGCCGATCCCGGTCATTCTTGCCATTGCCATCCTTCTCGGCGCAGTGATGGGGGCGATCAACGGACTGCTGGTCTGGAAACTGGCAATACCACCTATCGTGGTGACGCTGGGCACCATGACGATCTTTCGCGGCATCATCTTTTTGATTTCCGATGGCAAATGGGTCAACGCCCACGAGATGAGCGCGGCCTTTACCGGTTTCTCTCGCGCATCAGTTTTGGGCCTGCCAGTGCTGTCTTGGTTCGCTGTCGGGACTGTCATCGTGTTTGGCGTGATGATGGCGCGCACGGCGCTGGGTCGGTCAATATTTGCTGTCGGCGGCAATCCCCACGCGGCGGTCTATACTGGCATCAATGTGGGCAAGACGCAGTTTCTGGCCTTTGTCTTGTCAGGTGCCCTTGCGGGGCTGACGGGCTATCTGTGGGTTGCTCGCTATGCCGTTGCCTATGTCGATATCGCTAGAGGTTTTGAGCTTGAAGTGGTGGCGGCCTGCGTCATTGGCGGCATCTCGATTGCCGGAGGCATCGGGTCTGTTGGCGGCGCGGTGCTGGGGGCCCTCTTTCTGGGCGTGGTCAAGAACGCGCTACCCGTGGTGAATATTTCACCCTTCTGGCAACTGGCGATTTCCGGCAGCGCGATCTTGATTGCCGTTGCCTTTAACGCCCGCGCTGGCCGAACCAAGGGCCGTATCATTCTCAAATCAACCGAAGGTTCAGTATGAGTGATACCACCATGACAGCGCGTTTTGTTCCCAACCGCCTGAACAGCCGCGCGTCTCGCATTCTGCGCAGCTGGGAGTCCCTGTTGCTGGTCGTTGCCGTTGGGATCTTTGTGCTAAACAGTTTTGCGTCACCCTATTTCCTGAATGCCTGGAACCTCAGCGATGCGACGTATAACTTTACTGAAAAGGGGATGATTGCCTTTGCCATGGCATTGTTGATCATCTCAGGAGAGATCGATCTTTCCGTAGCGTCGATAATCGCGCTGGCCAGCACGGCAATGGGACTGGCGGTGCAATACGGGGCAGGGACGCCGGAACTGGTGATGATCGGTCTAACCGTCGGTTTGCTCTGCGGTGCCTTCAATGCCTTCTTTGTCACGGTTCTGGGCCTGCCCTCCATTGTGGTGACCATCGGTACCATGAGCCTGTTTCGCGGCATCAGTTACATCATCCTGGGTGATGGCGCGTATGGTGGCTATCCAGACAGTTTTGCCTGGTTTGGGCAGGGCTATATCTACTGGGTGTTCACCGCCGAGATTGGCATATTTGCCGTGATTGCCGTGATCTATGGTGTGGTACTGCACAAAACCAATTTTGGCCGTGCGGTCTATGCCATTGGCAACAACTCCACCGGCGCGCTGTTCAGCGGTATTCGGGTGCAACGGGTCAAATTTATTCTGTTCCTGCTGACCGGATTGATGTCCGGAGTGGCAGCGATTTGCCTGACCTCGCGCCTTGGCTCAACCCGTCCCAGCATCGCAACAGGTATGGAGTTGAATGTGGTCACCATGGTGGTGCTTGGCGGGATTAATATTCTCGGCGGCTCTGGCTCGATCCCTGGAGTTGTGATCGCTGCCTTTGTCATGGGGCTGGTCACCTTTGGCCTGGGCCTGCTCAACGTTCCGGGCATCGTGATGTCGATCTTCATTGGCTTGCTGCTGATCGGGGTGATCGCCCTGCCGCGGCTCTGGACGATGATTGCAGCCAAGCGGCCCTCAACATGAGTGACCGTTTTGTCTTTCGGATGCGTCTGACCCCCGGCAAGGCAGACGAATACCAACGCCGCCATGACGAGATCTGGCCTGAACTGGTGAGGCTACTGGGCGAGGCAGGTGTCAGTGACTACAGCATTCACCTGGACGAAGAAACCGGGTTGCTGATTGGCGTGCTGATCCGGACCAAGGATCATGGGATGGATACTCTGGCAGATCACCCGATCATGCAAAAATGGTGGGCTCATATGGCCGACCTGATGGAGGTCGGGCCGGATAATGCGCCCGTTGCGGTGCCTTTGCCCAGCCTGTTTCATATGCCATGAAGTCTCCTCGCCACATCGCGGTCATTGATATTGGCAAGACAAACGTCAAGCTGGCGCTGGTTGATCTGACGACAGTGTCGGAAATTGCAGTTGTGACGCGCCCAAATGTAGTTCGTCCGGGCCCACCTTGGCCGCACTTCGATGCGGAAGGCCATTGGGCGTTTTTGCTGGATGCCCTGGGGCAGTTTCACCGCGATTACGGGATTGATGCCATTTCGGTGACGACGCACGGCGCCAGCATTGTGTTGCTGGATGAAAACGGAGACCTGGCGGCTCCGATCCTTGATTATGAGCATGACGGACTGGCAGAAACGGCCGCGCAATACGATGCGATCCGACCCCCATTTGAGCAGACAGGGTCGCCACGTCTGGCCAATGGCCTGAACGTCGGCGCGCAATTGCATTGGCAGTTTCAGGCTGATCCAGAGTTGCACGCCCGCACGGCTCATATTCTGACTTACCCACAGTACTGGAGCCATCGTTTGACCGGCGTTGTGGCCAACGACGTTACCTCAATGGGGTGTCATACCGACCTGTGGCGGCCGCTTCAGGGAGAGTTTTCTGATTTGGTTGAGACGCTCGATATCTCAGACAAGATCGCGCCAGTGCGCAAGTCGACAGATATTCTGGGGCCTGTTCTGCCTAAAATCGCCACGGCCACCGGGCTGCCCAAGGGCACGCCTGTAATCTGCGGCATCCACGATTCCAACGCGTCGCTCTATTCTCATGTCTTGACCCAGAAAACGCCGTTTTCTGTGGTTTCGACAGGGACATGGGTGGTGGTGATGGCGATGGGCGGAACCGAGACCGTCTTGGACCCATCTCGGGACACGTTGATCAATGTGAATGCGCTGGGCGAGGCGGTGCCGTCAGGCCGCTTTATGGGCGGACGTGAGTTTGAGCAGATCCAGAAAGGGCATCCGGTTGAGATCAGCCCGGCGGATGTTGAGTGGGTTTTGGATCAGGAGATCATGCTGTTGCCTGCGGTTGATCCCCTATCTGGCCCGTATCAAGGAATGGAGATGCGGTGGCATGGGGCTTACCCCTCGGAAGGGTCCGGTTTTCGTGCCGTGGCGCTTTCTTACTATTTGGCTTTGATGACAGACACCTGCCTGCGACTAACAGGAGCGGACGGGCCGATAATTGTTGAAGGACCCTTTGCCCATAATGCGCAGTACCTTGCTATGTTGCAGGCTGCGACCGGGCGCCCGGTTCTTCAGAGCCTGTCTTCCACGGGAACCAGTATTGGGGCAGCGCTGTTGTTCGTGTCCGATATCGAAGCCTCAAAATCAAAGAGCATTGAAGCGCCAGAGACTACTTTGCAAATGGTAGCATATGCTGCGCAATGGCGTTTAAGGGTTGAGCGCGACTTGGCATGAGTTTGGGCCTCTTATCGAGGGTCAGTTGGTGTGGGAGAACATGTTGCCGGGCAGTATCAGAGCGGTTTTCCTAGAGCCGGGCAGGGCAGTTTCGTAGCGTTCGACCATGACAAATGACACCTCATTTCACGGTCTTGTCAGAGGAAACTCAGTTGTGAAGGGCAGGGCGGCGATTTGGCTTCTTGGCATGACCAAACACAGCCCAATTTGATATTTCAAGACCAGTGCCAATATCATCTGGCTTGCGGTAATGATGTACGTTCGGTTGCCACTGTCGCTCCGGAATGTGGAGGATCTGCGGCACGAGCGCGGCATCGACCTCAGCCACGAAACGGGCCGTTTCTGGTGGAATCGCTTGGGGCCGTTGTTCGCCGCGGAGATCCGAAGAAAACGTATCCGGAAGATGCGCGCCCATTCCAACTGGCAATGTCACCTGGACCAGGTTTTGGTGAAAATCAACGGTGAAACCCACATTTCATCGTGACCGATCTGCTGCGGTCTTACGGCGCCATGGACCTGTCCCGCTTTCGTTCCGCCCCTTGTGCTCATTTAGGCGGCGATCTTTTCAAAAGCCAAGGGACTTTTCCAGCCTAATGCCGAGTGTCTCCGGCGGGGATTATAGAACCCATTAATGTACTCGAAGATGGCGATCTCAGCAGCCCTGCGGGTTTGCCAAGAGTGCCGCCAGATCAATTCCGCTTTGATGGTTTTGAAGAAGGTTTCCATTGCGGCGTTATCATAGCAATTACCCTTGCCGCTCATGGATACCTTGAAGCCATACCGGCGCAGGATTTTCTGGTAATCCTGCGCCGGTATGGCTGCCCCTATCAGAATGATGGATGCATCCTTTGGGCGGCCTGCGCAGGGCTATGGCCATGTTCAGCGCCCGTATGGCCAGATCGCGCTTCATCCGGTTGCTGACAGCCCAACCGACCACGCGCCTGGAGTACAGGTCCAGAACCACGGCCAGATAGAGCCAGCCCTCGCGGGTCCAGATGTGGCTGATATCAACAACCCATTTTTGATTGGGTCGATCTGCTGAGAAGTTCCGGTTCAGCAGGTTTGGCGTGATGTTGAACTTGTGATTGCTGTCCGTTGTGGCCTTGTACTTACGGGTTCTGACAACAGATATGCCGTTCTGGCGCATCAATCGGCCGACACGGCGGTGACCAATATCCAGACCAAGCTCTTTCAGTTCTTCGACCATTCTCGGTCGGCCGTAGCTCTGCAAACTCAGGCGGTGCTGCTCCCGGATGTGGGCCAACAGAACCATATCCCCACGTTGACGCTGGCAGGCAGGGCGTTTGCGCCAGGCTCGGTAGCCACGTGGGGTGACATCCACAATCCGGCAAAGTCGCTCTGTGGGAATGCTATTGCGGTGCTTTTCAACAAATGAAAACCTCATTTGCTTTGGTCCGCAAAGAAGATTGTTGCTTTTTTTAGCAGCTCCCTCTCCTCACGTAGAAGGCGGTTTTCCCGGCGAAGGCGCTCGTTCTCATTGGCCAGTTCCTGATCCTCTTTCGAAACAACGTCCGCGTCACGATAGGTTCCGATCCACTTGCACAGGGTGGACATACCAACCCCAAGATCGGAGGACGCCTGTCGGCGGGTCAGCCCGCTGGTCAGTGCGATCCGCACTGCGTCGCGTTTGAATTCTTCGGATGGTCGTGGTGCCATGGTGTATCTCCTTTGGGGCAGAATATGCTCTCAAAGGGGCGGAACAATACCGTGACAGGTCCACCACGATGAAGGTCATCGGCACTGCTGACCGACAAGAAACCGGGTGTTGGCTGAACAATCGGGCTGAGAATTCCCAGCCACAGCCGGACAGTGGTTTGTTAGCAAGCCACGAGACGGGGCCGGGTCGACGCCGAGAACGAGCCATGCTGCGCGTCCACCGTTTGCGAAATCTGCAGAAACCCGTCTCGGTCCACGCCTCGGTCTGCAATCACTTCAATCGCTGCCCGACAGGGTATGTTTACATACCTGAGAGGGCTGGAATGTCACCTATATTCACGCTACAATTCCAACAGCACCACCGCTCTCGCTGAGTGGCGCCAATTTGGCGCGGCATAATGGACAGTCATGTTGTCCCTGCAACGGTCCGTTCGACTTGGTTTGACAGTACCGCCATTTCACCCAAAAACCCCCTATTTATATGGGTTACCAGAGTCGATGTGCCCCCAAATGTGCATCTCTACTTTAAGGCGGATATTGGCGGTAGGCTCTGGAGCTATGCTGGTTGCCTGTGTCCAGATAAGTTCCTCGTGGTGTAGATCATAAAGCCAAATCACTGAGTTCGGCACCAAGTTAATCTGTCTCCAGTGGTCACCAACCTCAAGCTTTGCAAAATGAGTAAAGTGTTGAGGCCACCTGTTGAGGCCACCAAAAGAAGTCAGCCAAATTCCAGCGCGCGGCGACAATGCAGTCTGTTGTCCCTGGCACGCTGGTATTTGTACTGTCAGCCGAAGGGCGACTGCCCCGAGACCCTGTCTTTGCCGAGACCCTGTGTCCCATGACCACCATCCATTGCCCGGCAGACGCATGCAAAGCATGCCGCCGTGAGGGGGCAAACAGGTCCTGGAAGCGCCATGGTATATTTGCACATCTCCGATGCGCCAACAGCGCTTTCTCACCTTTGCACCCTATTCGAACCTGCGGGCGCTGACATCATTCAGGTCTATATGGTTGATCCGGGGGCTGTGGTTTGGCGGGTCTGCTGGTTTTGTGCTGGGATAATGGGGCAGGGGGCGGCTTTATCTTGGCGTAAGGTGTTGTTTTTGCGAGGTTTGTCCGCTTTCTTTAAGGAAACTTTCGATTTGTGTAATTTAGCTGTTGCGGGCTGGGTGCGATAACCCTAGAACCCCCCTACCGGCGGCGCAGATGTGCTACCGGGGACGCTTCGGAGAGACGGGGGATGGAGATTGGGGTTGAAGCGGGCGTGCTGAGAGATTGGCGCATCGGTTTGATTTTGGTCTCTGGGGCTTACGAGCCTAGGACCTTTGGTCTGTTGCTCTTTGAAAATTTATATATCTGAAGAGATATGTGGGCGGTTTGGTTCATTCGATGGATCAACCTGTGCATATATCAACGCTGGTAGGGTCGTATATGCATACGAACCGATGACCAGTGTCAGCTTCACTGTTTGGAGGGTTTCGGTTTCTTTTGAAACTGAAGCACAACCAAACGGTTAAACTGTCCCATTTGAACAATGGGACGATATGTGCAGAGGTTCGACGTCAAGGACACGATCGCAAGATCGTTTCAACTTGAGAGTTTGATCCTGGCTCAGAACGAACGCTGGCGGCAGGCCTAACACATGCAAGTCGAGCGCAATCCTTCGGGATCGAGCGGCGGACGGGTTAGTAACGCGTGGGAATGTACCCTTCTCTACGGAATAGCCTCGGGAAACTGAGAGTAATACCGTATACGCCCTTTTGGGGAAAGATTTATCGGAGAAGGATCAGCCCGCGTAAGATTAGATAGTTGGTGGGGTAATGGCCTACCAAGTCTACGATCTTTAGCTGGTTTTAGAGGATGATCAGCAACACTGGGACTGAGACACGGCCCAGACTCCTACGGGAGGCAGCAGTGGGGAATCTTGGACAATGGGCGCAAGCCTGATCCAGCCATGCCGCGTGTGTGATGAAGGCCTTAGGGTCGTAAAGCACTTTCGCTAGAGATGATAATGACAGTATCTAGTAAAGAAGTCCCGGCTAACTCCGTGCCAGCAGCCGCGGTAATACGGAGGGGACTAGCGTTGTTCGGAATTACTGGGCGTAAAGCGTACGTAGGCGGATCAGAAAGTATGGGGTGAAATCCCAGGGCTCAACCCTGGAACTGCCTCATAAACTCCTGGTCTAGAGTTCGAGAGAGGTGAGTGGAATTCCGAGTGTAGAGGTGAAATTCGTAGATATTCGGAGGAACACCAGTGGCGAAGGCGGCTCACTGGCTCGATACTGACGCTGAGGTACGAAAGTGTGGGGAGCAAACAGGATTAGATACCCTGGTAGTCCACACCGTAAACGATGAATGCCAGTCGTCGGGTAGCATGCTATTCGGTGACACACCTAACGGATTAAGCATTCCGCCTGGGGAGTACGGTCGCAAGATTAAAACTCAAAGGAATTGACGGGGGCCCGCACAAGCGGTGGAGCATGTGGTTTAATTCGAAGCAACGCGCAGAACCTTACCAACCCTTGACATCCTATGACAACTCCAGAGATGGAGCCTTCCTTCGGGACATAGTGACAGGTGCTGCATGGCTGTCGTCAGCTCGTGTCGTGAGATGTTCGGTTAAGTCCGGCAACGAGCGCAACCCACATCTTTAGTTGCCAGCAGGTTAAGCTGGGCACTCTAGAGAAACTGCCCGTGATAAGCGGGAGGAAGGTGTGGATGACGTCAAGTCCTCATGGCCCTTACGGGTTGGGCTACACACGTGCTACAATGGCAGTGACAATGGGTTAATCCCAAAAAACTGTCTCAGTTCGGATTGGGGTCTGCAACTCGACCCCATGAAGTCGGAATCGCTAGTAATCGCGTAACAGCATGACGCGGTGAATACGTTCCCGGGCCTTGTACACACCGCCCGTCACACCATGGGAGTTGGGTCTACCCGAAGGCCGTGCGCCAACCTGGCAACAGGAGGCAGCGGACCACGGTGGGTTCAGCGACTGGGGTGAAGTCGTAACAAGGTAGCCGTAGGGGAACCTGCGGCTGGATCACCTCCTTTCTAAGGATGTTTCTAGCCAGATCAGCTTGCTGATCTCGTGAAACACTTAGCAGATCTCCGCTTCTCACGAAGCGGCGCCCGAAATGGGTGTATGATCATAGAGACGCAAGTCTCAGTTTGGGATCGCAAGATCTCAGACAGAGCCAGGCCGTCCTCATATCTCTTCAGAAACACGCGGCAGCAGCCGTTATCGGCAGCTGTTCGGTGACATAACCACTGAGTGCTGCTCGCACACTGGTTTTGTTTTGCTTATGCAGAATGAAAATCGGGTCGGTAGCTCAGGTGGTTAGAGCGCACGCCTGATAAGCGTGAGGTCGGAGGTTCAAGTCCTCCTCGACCCACCACCCCACTTTCCGCTTCGCGGACAAGTGGGAATAACAGGTCCTCTTGGTGACAAGCGACAGGGTAGTCTACGCAGTGGACTGTCCCGACAGCGGGTCTCAGGATTACACCCTGCCTCGCAGAACATGACTGAGTGCTTCTCGCAGACTTTCCCTGAAAGTCGGCTGCCAGCACGCCCAGTCAATTTGCGGCGCAAATTAACTGGGGCCTTAGCTCAGCTGGGAGAGCGCCTGATTTGCATTCAGGAGGTCAGGAGTTCGATCCTCCTAGGCTCCACCAATTTACTTTGATTAGATCTTCAAGCATTCCTTTGAATGTTTGAACGTCCAATCGGACGTGGCTTCGCAAGAAGCCTTGACATCGTTTAGAGAGATATAATCAACAATACTGTTGGTCGCCCGAGTAAGGGAGAGACCTCAGATTGGTGCTGATCTTCCCTTCGGGGGCGTGATGCAAGCCTGTACGACATCTGTTTCCTCGGATGTTTATGGGTATGCCGGACTGAAACGACGGTGTTGTCCAAGTCAAGTAAACTAACCCGAGTACGTTCTTCAGTCACCTCCCGCACGGATGGTGATTGCATACGGGACGTGCTCAAATTGTTCGCATCATTACTATGGTGCGAGCGGGAAAGTATGCTTTTGATATCAGAGATATATGGGAACAGTTTCTTACCAGCTTCTGTTCTCTGATTGACGCAAGTCTTTCTATTTCTGGATCAAATCAAGCGCGAAAAGGGCGTTTGGTGAATGCCTTGGCAGTAAGAGGCGATGAAAGACGTGATACTCTGCGATAAGTCATGGGGAGCTGAGAATAAGCTTTGATCCATGAATTTCTGAATGGGGCAACCCACCTGATACTTTCTTATTTATACTACTTTGTTGAGACTACGAAAGGGTTCGCCCTCAAGTAGCGCTCCGCGCGGTAGGGCAAAATAAGTTGGTAAACCAGGTATTTTTAACCTGAATACATAGGGTTAAAAAGGCAAACCCGGGGAACTGAAACATCTAAGTACCCGGAGGAAAGGAAATCAATATGATACTCCCCTAGTAGCGGCGAGCGAACGGGGACCAGCCGAGCCAGATGAGTGAGAAGAACATGTTGGGAAGCATGACCATAGCGGGTGATAGTCCCGTATTCTAAGCTCTGATGGACGTATTAAGTAGGGCGGAACACGTGAAATTCTGTCTGAAGATCGGAGGACCAC
Organism: Parasedimentitalea psychrophila; assembly: GCF_030285785.1. Lineage (NCBI taxonomy): Bacteria > Pseudomonadati > Pseudomonadota > Alphaproteobacteria > Rhodobacterales > Paracoccaceae > Parasedimentitalea > Parasedimentitalea psychrophila. Next base: position 3,718,726 of record NZ_CP127247.1, read on the forward strand.
CTTCGAAGGCTAAGTACTCCTTACTGACCGATAGTGAACCAGTACCGTGAGGGAAAGGTGAAAAGCACCCCGACGAGGGGAGTGAAACAGTACCTGAAACCGAACGCCTACAATCAGTTGGAGGGCCCCAATGATCTTCGGATCCGGAGGCCTGACAGCGTACCTTTTGTATAATGGGTCATCGACTTGGTCTCACAAGCAAGCTTAAGCCGTTAGGTGTAGGCGCAGCGAAAGCGAGTCTTAATAGGGCGCATGAGTTTGTGGGATCAGACCCGAAACCGAGTGATCTTGGCATGGCCAGGTTGAAGGTGCAGTAACATGCACTGGAGGACCGAACCCACATCTGTTGAAAAAGATCGGGATGAGCTGTGCCAAGGGGTGAAAGGCCAATCAAACTCGGAGATAGCTGGTTCTCTGCGAAATCTATTTAGGTAGAGCGTCATCCGAATACCCTCGGGGGTAGAGCACTGGATGGGCAATGGGGGCATACAGCCTTACTGACCCTAACCAAACTCCGAATACCGAGGAGTACTAGATGGCAGACACACTGCGGATGCTAACGTCCGTAGTGAAGAGGGAAACAACCCTGACCTCCGGCTAAGGCCCCTAATTCATGGCTAAGTGGGAAAGCAGGTGGGACGACCAAAACAACCAGGAGGTTGGCTTAGAAGCAGCCATCCTTTAAAGATAGCGTAACAGCTCACTGGTCTAAATAAGTTGTCCTGCGGCGAAGATGTAACGGGGCTCAAGCCATGAGCCGAAGCCGAGGATGCACGTAAGTGCATGGTAGCAGAGCGTAGTGTGACATAGATCCTATCCTCTTTAGTGTCCTTCGGGGCATTTTGGAGGACCGGATCTTTCGATGAAGCCGGGGCGTAAGCCATCCGGTGGAGAGATCACTAGTGAGAATGATGACATGAGTAGCGACAAAGAGTGTGAGAGACACTCTCGCCGAAAATCCAAGGGTTCCTGCTTAAAGCTAATCTGAGCAGGGTAAGCCGACCCCTAAGGCGAGGCCGAAAGGCGTAGTCGATGGGAACCAGGTTAATATTCCTGGGCCAGGAAGTGGTGACGGATCTCAGAGGTAGTTCATCCTTATCGGATTGAATGGGCTGCTGAGAGGTCCCTGGAAATAGCCCTTCCATGAGATCGTACCCTAAACCGACACAGGTGGATAGGTAGAGAATACCAAGGCGCTTGAGAGAACTATGTTGAAGGAACTCGGCAAAATACCTCCGTAAGTTCGCGAGAAGGAGGCCCGGTTTCTACGCAAGTGGAAGCTGGGGGCACAAACCAGGGGGTGGCGACTGTTTATTAAAAACACAGGGCTCTGCGAAGTCGTAAGACGACGTATAGGGTCTGACGCCTGCCCGGTGCCTGAAGGTTAAAAGGAGGGGTGAGAGCTCTGAATTGAAGCCCAGGTAAACGGCGGCCGTAACTATAACGGTCCTAAGGTAGCGAAATTCCTTGTCGGGTAAGTTCCGACCTGCACGAATGGCGTAACGACTTCCCCGCTGTCTCCAACATAGACTCAGCGAAATTGAATTGCCTGTCAAGATGCAGGCTTCCCGCGGTTAGACGGAAAGACCCCGTGCACCTTTACTACAGCTTCACATTGGCATTAGGCCGAGCATGTGCAGGATAGGTGGTGGGCTTCGAAACCAAAACGCTAGTTTTGGTGGAGCCTCCCTTGAGATACCACCCTTGCTCTGCTTGATGTCTAACCGCGGTCCGTTATCCGGATCCGGGACCCTGTGTGGCGGGTAGTTTGACTGGGGCGGTCGCCTCCTAAAGCGTAACGGAGGCGCGCGAAGGTTGGCTCAGACCGGTCGGAAATCGGTCGTTGAGTGCAATGGCAGAAGCCAGCCTGACTGCGAGACTGACAAGTCGAGCAGAGACGAAAGTCGGTCATAGTGATCCGGTGGTCCCGAGTGGAAGGGCCATCGCTCAACGGATAAAAGGTACGCCGGGGATAACAGGCTGATACTGCCCAAGAGTCCATATCGACGGCAGTGTTTGGCACCTCGATGTCGGCTCATCTCATCCTGGGGCTGGAGCAGGTCCCAAGGGTACGGCTGTTCGCCGTTTAAAGAGGTACGTGAGCTGGGTTTAGAACGTCGTGAGACAGTTCGGTCCCTATCTGCCGTGGGTGTAGGATACTTGAGAGGAGTTGCCCCTAGTACGAGAGGACCGGGGTGAACGAACCACTGGTGGACCAGTTGTCGTGCCAACGGCAGTGCTGGGTAGCTATGTTCGGACAGGATAACCGCTGAAGGCATCTAAGCGGGAAGCCCCCCTCAAAACAAGGTATCCCTGAGGGCCGAGGTAGACCACCTCGTCGATAGGCCAGAGATGTAAGCGTGGTAACACGTTCAGTTGACTGGTACTAATTGCCCGATAGGCTTGATTTGATCCAGTAATAGACAGACTGTTAGCAATAACAAAAACTCTGTGAACGACAATCAAAGCATACATTCCAACCGTGTCTTAAGGTCGCCATAACTGGCGGCAAGACACGTATCAGACTATACAAGACTTGGACAAAACGGAGTGACTTGCCGTCGGCAAACACTCCGGAGTTGATGCAGGAACGCGCCTTTGCTTCGCAAAGACACTGTCTCCTGCTCGGCGCGCTTGCTCTGCAAGCTCGCCGTATATCTCTCCAAAGCGGGGATTTTCCTCGGTTTGGTGGTCATAGCGCAAGTGAAACACCCGGTCCCATCCCGAACCCGGAAGTTAAGCACTGTTGCGCCGATGGTACTGCATCTTAAGGTGTGGGAGAGTAGGGCACCGCCAAACCTAGAAAAATCCCCAACGATAACAAACAATACCTTCAGAACAAACCATCGTCCTGAAGCACCACAGTCTCGCCGCACATCGCAAGAGAGACTGACCTGGGCTCAAGCAGCGTAAGCGGTAGCCCAAACAAAACTGTCGCGGGATGGAGCAGCCCGGTAGCTCGTCAGGCTCATAACCTGAAGGTCGTAGGTTCAAATCCTACTCCCGCAACCAATATAACACAGACAAATTACAACACGTTACACCCCGCTTCGGCGGGGTTGTTTGCGTTTAGGTTTCGCGTGTGGAAGCATGCGGAGCCAGTTCGAAGCGTGGCTACCGTGCAACAGGTGCAAACAGGCGGGTAAGGGGTTAACGGCCCATCAGCGGCCATTCGTGCCAATCACGTCTAACGGCAGCTCCCAGGGTAATCCCCCCATTTTTAACAGGGGGCGGTCGTAGAATTTACGCGGCCATTTTCAGTTTCATTGCGGGTGTGATGCCGCCGAGGCCCATATTCGGGCGGTCATTATTGTAAGTCCATAGCCATTGTGTGGCAAAGTCCTGTGCCTCCTCTATGTTTTCGATGATATGTTGGTCCAACCATTCATGCCTGACGGTGCGATTATAGCGCTCGATGTAAGCGTTCTGCTGCGGCTTTCCGGGTTGAATGTACTGGATGATAATACCTTGTTTCTCAGCCCATTCCAGCAGCTTACCACTGATGTACTCCGGCCCATTATCGACCCGAATGGTTCCTGGTTTCCCACGCCATTCAATGATCCGATTAAGGCTGCGAATAACCCGTTCGGCTGGCAAAGAAAAATCGACCTCGATGCCCAAACCCTCGCGGTTAAAATCATCCAGCACGTTCAAGAGCCGAAACGCCCGACCATCCCCGAGGCGATCCGCCATGAAGTCCATCGACCAGGTCATGTTCGGGGCGTCCGGCACTGCCAGCGCATCGGGTTTGTCCCGCTTTAACCGTTTCCGAGGTTTGATCCGCAAGTTCAGTTCCAGTTCGCAGTAAATCCGGTAAACCCTTTTGTGGTTCCACGAATGACCTTGCACGTTACGTAGATGCAGGAAACATGGCCCAAACCCCCAAGTCTTCCGTGCGGCCGTCAGCCCAACCAGCAGATCGGTAATCTCTTCGTTCTCATCGCTCAAGAGCGGGCTGGACCTGTCCCGCTTTCGTTCCGCCCCTTGTGCTCATTTAGGCGGCGATCTTTTCAAAAGCCAAGGGACTTTTCCAGCCTAATGCCGAGTGTCTCCGGCGGGGATTATAGAACCCATTAATGTACTCGAAGATGGCGATCTCAGCAGCCCTGCGGGTTTGCCAAGAGTGCCGCCAGATCAATTCCGCTTTGATGGTTTTGAAGAAGGTTTCCATTGCGGCGTTATCATAGCAATTACCCTTGCCGCTCATGGATACCTTGAAGCCATACCGGCGCAGGATTTTCTGGTAATCCTGCGAGCAATATTGGCTGCCCCTATCAGAATGATGGATGCATCCTTTGGGCGGCCTGCGCAGGGTTATGGCCATGTTCAGCGCCCGTATGGCCAGATCGCGCTTCATCCGGTTGCTGACAGCCCAACCGACCACGCGCCTGGAGTACAGGTCCAGAACCACGGCCAGATAGAGCCAGCCCTCGCGGGTCCAGATGTAGCTGATATCAACAACCCATTTTTGATTGGGTCGATCTGCTGAGAAGTTCCGGTTCAGCAGGTTTGGCGTGATGTTGAACTTGTGATTGCTGTCCGTTGTGGCCTTGTACTTACGGGTTCTGACAACAGATATGCCGTTCTGGCGCATCAATCGGCCGACACGGCGGTGACCAATATCCAGACCAAGCTCTTTCAGTTCTTCGACCATTCTCGGTCGGCCGTAGCTCTGCAAACTCAGGCGGTGCTGCTCCCGGATGTGGGCCAACAGAACCATATCCCCACGTTGACGCTGGCAGGCAGGGCGTTTGCGCCAGGCTCGGTAGCCACGTGGGGTGACATCCACAATCCGGCAAAGTCGCTCTGTGGGAATGCTATTGCGGTGCTTTTCAACAAATGAAAACCTCATTTGCTTTGGTCCGCAAAGAAGATTGTTGCTTTTTTTAGCAGCTCCCTCTCCTCACGTAGAAGGCGGTTTTCCCGGCGAAGGCGCTCGTTCTCATTGGCCAGTTCCTGATCCTCTTTCGAAACAACGTCCGCGTCACGATAGGTTCTGATCCACTTGCACAGGGTGGACATACCAACCCCAAGATCGGAGGACGCCTGTCGGCGGGTCAGCCCGCTGGTCAGTGCGATCCGCACTGCGTCGCGTTTGAATTCTTCGGATGGTCGTGGTGCCATGGTGTATCTCCTTTGGGGCAGAATATGCTCTCAAAGGGGCGGAACAATACCGTGACAGGTCCAGGGGTGGCCCGCTTGATATCTTTGACGATCTTCTCGCCAGGGCTTTTGCCTGTTCCAGTTGTATGTCTCATGTTCCACTCCTCAGTGGTTACGATGAGCCAGAAACACTCTCTTATCAAATAACGCTATTTGGACCCATAGGCGCTGACGTCAGACACTGCAGGTATCTCTGTCGAACAACACTGGTATCTCTGTAGAGCAACAACAACAAACAGCCTGCTGGTTCGACCTGCGCCGTTGAAAGATTCTTGCAAGGATTAGGAAATAAACAGTTGTTCAATTCCCGCCGGCAGGCGTTATAATATCTGCAATCAGATCAACTGGAGGTCCCGAGATGGATTTTGCACCAACCGAGGAACAGATCGCCATTTTCGACATGGCCTTTGCATTTGGACAAGAGCAGATTGCCCCGCATGCCCAGCAATGGGAAGCCGAGGGGACCATGCCACGGGCACTGTGGCCGCAGATCGGCGAGCTGGGGTTTGGCGGGCTCTATGTTTCTGATGAATATGGCGGATCTGGTCTGTCGCGGCTGGATGCGACGCTGGTGTTTGAGGCGCTGGCGATGGCCTGCCCCGCCGTGGGGTCGTTTTTGTCGATCCACAATATGTGCGGTGGCATGATCGACAAGTTTGGATCAAACGAGACCAAGCAGAAATGGTTGCCGGATCTGTGCTCGATGTCCAAGGTGTTCTCGTACTGTCTGACCGAACCGGGATCGGGGTCTGACGCCGCTGCGCTAAGGACACGGGCTGAGAAGACCAGCACCGGCTACATCCTGAACGGAACCAAGGCGTTCATTTCCGGCGGCGGCTATTCCGATGCCTATCTCTGCATGGTGCGCAGTGGCGAGGACGGCCCCAAGGGGATCTCGGCCGTGATGGTCGAGGCCGGCGCCGATGGGTTGTCGTTTGGCGCGCTTGAGGCCAAAATGGGCTGGAAGGCGCAACCTACCACGCAGGTGCAATTTGATGACTGCAAAATCCCTGCCGACAATCTGATCGGGGTTGAGGGCAAGGGATTCTCTTATGCGATGGCTGGCTTGGATGGTGGTCGGTTGAACATCTCGGCCGGCGCCCTTGGCGGCGCCCAGCAGGCGCTGAACCTGACGCTGAAATATATGTCCGAACGCAAGGCCTTTGGCAAAAGCATCGACCAGTTCCAGGGATTGCAGTTCCGGCTGGCTGAATTTGAGACCAAATTGCAGGCCTCGCGGATCTTTTTGCGGCAGGCAGCCTGGAAGCTAGACACCGGCGCGCCGGACGCCAGCAAGTTCTGCGCCATGGCCAAGCTGATGGTCACCGACGTGGCCTTTGAGGTGGCCAATGGCTGTTTGCAGCTGCACGGCGGTTATGGCTATCTGGCGGATTATGGCATCGAGAAAATCGTCCGTGATCTGCGGGTGCATCAGATCCTTGAGGGCACCAATGAAATCATGCGAGTGATCGTGGCGCGGCACCTGCTGGCCGAAAATCACTAGGGACCCAAATATATGAGTGACATCAATATCCGCATCTCGGGCAAGGCGGGCCGTATTACCCTGACCAGACCTGATGCTCTGAACGCGCTGACCTATGATATGTGCATGGCGATTGACGCCGCGCTGGTGGCATGGGCCAGCGATGACCGGGTTCAGGTGGTTGTGCTGGACGCCGAGGGTGACAAGGCGTTCTGCGCCGGTGGCGACATTGCCGAAATGTATCGCACCGGCAGCAGTGGCGACTATGAATTTGGTCGCAAGTTCTGGCGCGACGAATACCGGATGAACGCCAGGATTTTTGAATACCCCAAGCCGGTGGTCAGTTTTCTGCAAGGCTTTACCATGGGCGGCGGGGTTGGCATCGGCTGCCACGGCACCCAACGTATTGTCGGCGAGAGCAGCCAGATCTCGATGCCTGAGGTGGCGATCGGTCTGGTGCCGGATGTGGGCGGCACCCTGTTGCTGGCGCTGGCACCGGAGCGGCTGGGCGAATACCTTGGCGTCACCAACAGCCGCATGGGCGCTGATGATGCGATTTTGGCGGGGTTTGCCGATCTTTACATAGCGCAGAGCGAATGGCCCGGATTGATCGCCGCGTTAGAGACCGACGGCGATCCGATCTGCCTGCAGGCGGCCTCCAGTACACCCGAGCCCGGGAAGCTGCGCGATATGCAGGACGACATAAACCGCCACTTTGGCGGCGAAACGCTGGCCGACATTCTGACCAGCCTGCGGGGCGAGGATAGCGATTTCGCCACGGCCACGCTCAAATCCATGGGTCGCAATGCGCCGTTGTCTATGGCCTGTACGGTGGAGATGCTGCACCGGCTGCGGGGGTCTATGCTGACGCTGCGCCGGGCCTTGGAGATGGAGTACCGGTTCACCCACCGCGCCATGGAAAATGCGGATTTTCTGGAAGGCATTCGGGCCCTGATCATCGACAAGGACCGCAATCCGAGTTGGAAATTTGCGGATATGAACGTTCCCGCCAGTGCCGTCAGCCAGATGCTGATGCCACTGCGCGGCGAGGCACTTACATTTGAGGAGGGTTAACCCATGAAGATCGGATTTATTGGCCTAGGCAATATGGGCGGCCCGATGGCGGCCAATCTGGCCAAGGCAGGCCATCAGGTTACTGGCTTTGATATGGCGGATGTGGCGATCGACGGCGTCTCGATGGTGGCGTCCGGCGCTGAGGCGGCTGCCGGGGCAGAGGTGGTGATCACCATGCTGCCCAACGGCCAGATCCTGCGGGCGGTGGCTGATCAGGTGATCCCGGTGATGGCGGCGGGCGCGGCTCTGGTGGATTGCTCCACGGTTGACGTGGATTCAGCCCGTGCGGTGGCCGGGCAGGCGGCAGAAAAGGGGCTGTTGTTCGTCGATGCGCCGGTATCCGGCGGGGTTGGCGGTGCGGCGGGCGGCACGCTGACCTTTATGGCCGGTGGCAGCGCCGAGGCCTTTGCCAAGGCTGATCCGCTGTTCGAGGTGATGGGCCAGAAGGCGGTGCATTGCGGCGAGGCTGGTGCCGGGCAATCGGCCAAGATCTGCAACAACATGATCCTTGGCGTCACCATGGTCGCCACCTGCGAGGCCTTTGCGCTGGCGGATAAACTGGGGCTGGACCGGCAGAAAATGTTTGACGTGGTCTCGACCTCATCGGGCTATAGCTGGACCATGAACGCCTATTGTCCGGCGCCGGGTGTTGGCCCGCAATCGCCGGCGGATAACGGCTACCAGCCAGGGTTTGCGGCAGAACTGATGCTGAAGGACCTGCGGCTGTCACAGCAGGCTGCTGAGAGCGCCGATGCGGATACACCGATGGGCCAGCTGGCACAGGCACTTTATGCCCAGTTTGTCGAGGATGAGGACGGGCAGGGGATGGATTTCTCGGCGATGCTGCCGCGGTTTGAAAAACGCAGCCGTAGCTAAATCATATTGGGCAGCCCGGCGACAGATGCGCCGGGCTGCTCATGTTAACGGGCGGCGCGCTGGACCATGCCAAACAGGTCGCGCGGGTCATCCGGGTCGGCCAGCATATCCAGCTCAAAGAAGAAATCGCTGCCCTTGATGTGATCGCGGACGTAGCGCAGGGCTGAGAAATCCTCGATTGCAAACCCAACGCTGTCGAACAGGGTAATCTGCTCGGCGCTGCTGCGGCCGGTTTTGGCGCCGGTTATCACCTGCCACAATTCAGTGACCGGGAAATCCTCGGGCATCTGCTGAATTTCGCCCTCAACGCGGGTCTGGGGCGGGAATTCGACAAAGACATCAGAGCGCGACAGAATGCCGGCAGCCAGTTCGGTCTTGCCGGGACAATCGCCGCCGATGGCGTTGATGTGGACACCGGCGCCAACCATGTTGTCGCTAAGGATGGTGGCGCTTTGTTTGTCGGCGGTGCAGGTGGTTAGGATCTGTGCGCCCTCAATAGCCTGTTCCGGGCTGGTGCAGATCACCACGTTCAAACCGGTGCCCGCCAGATTGGCGGCACATTTGGCGGTTGCAGCGGGATCTTTGTCGTAAAGCCGCACCGACGTGATGCCACAGATCGCCTTCATCGCCAGACTTTGGAATTCAGACTGCGCGCCATTGCCGATCATTGCCATGGTGGTGGCCCCTTTGGGGGCCAGATATTTGGCCACCATAGCCGAGGTAGCGGCAGTGCGCAGGGCGGTCAGGATTGTCATTTCGGTCAGTAGCACCGGGTAGCCGGTATAGACATCCGCCAGCAGACCAAAGGCGGTGACGGTTTGCAGCCCCTCCGAGGTGTTCTTGGGGTGGCCGTTGACATATTTGAAGCCATAAGATTCGCCATCCGAGGTAGGCATCAGCTCGATCACTCCGACATCCGAGTGGCTGGCCACCCGCGGGGTCTTGTCGAACAGTTCCCAGCGCTTAAAGTCGTCTTCGACATAGCCCGCCAGATCGCGCAGCATCTGCTCGAGCCCAACATGATGAATGAGCCGCATCATGTTGTCGACACTGACAAAAGGGACAAGGGCCTTAGCCGAGGGTTGGGTGTGTTGGGTCATTGGTAGCTCCGGGTCGGTCGGTCAAATACGCGGCGGCCAAGCGCCGAGGCGCAGAGGTCGACCATCAGATGTGCGGTGCGACCGCGTTCATCAAGGAAGGGGTTCAGCTCAACCAGATCAAGCGAGGTCATCAGGCCGGAATCATGCAACATTTCGCAAACCAGATGGGCCTCGCGGACGGTGGCACCGCCGGGCACCGTGGTGCCCACCGCCGGCGCCACCGAGGGGTCGAGGAAATCAACGTCGAGCGACACGTGCAACATGCCATTGTGACGGGCGACGTGCTCGAGAAACGCGGACAGTGGCCCGGCAATGCCGCCTTCGTCAATTTGGCGCATGTCAAAGCGGCGGATCGAGCTGGCCTCGAGCGCCAGACGTTCCGGGCTGTCCACCGAGCGCAGCCCGATCATGCAGACATTCTCCTGCGGTACCGGGTTTGCCACCGGGGGGAAGCCGTCAAAATCGGCCCGGCCGGTGAAATACCCCACCGGGGTGCCGTGCAGATTGCCGCTGTCGGTGGTGCGGGGGGTGTGGAAATCGGTGTGCGCATCCAGCCATAACACGAACTGAGGCCGACCCTTGCTGGCGGCGTAATTGGCCACCCCGGTAACCGAGCCCAGCGACAGTGAGTGATCGCCGCCCAGAAAAATCGGTAGGCCACAATCCATCGCCCGTTCGGCGGTCTCGGCCAGTTTCTGGGTCCAGCCGATCGTTTCATTGGGGGCAAACAGCGGGCCGTCTGCAGTGTCTGATTGATAAGGGGCAGGCGAGAGATTGCCGTAATCCTCGACCTGAAGGCCCAGTCCGGTCAAGGCCGAGGCCAGTCCGGCCGTGCGCAGGGCATCCGGCCCCATCAGGCAGCCAGCCCGGCGTTTGCCGCTGTCGACGGGGGCGCCGATGAGGATACAGGTTTGCGGGGTCACAACAATGGCCTCCTTGGCTTTGTCTTTGATTGGCCCCAACTAATCTCCGTTTTGTGGTGGAAGCCAGCGGTGATTTTGTGCATAAGGGCCAATGAATTGTCGAAGTGGAATGATTTATGGACAAAACGGATGAGCGCCTGGTGTCGGCCCTGCGCCATGATGCGCGGGCGTCACTGTCGGATCTGGCGTTGCAGCTGAACCTGTCGCGGACCACCGTGCGGGCGCGGATTGAGCGGCTGCAGAGCCGCGGCGACATTCTGGGCTTCACTGTGGTGGTCAAAGAGGATGTGCTGCGCGATCCGGTGCGCGGGCTGATGCTGATCGGCATCGAGGGGCGCGGGGCCAATCGGATTACCCGTCAATTGCAGGGCATTCCCGAAGTGCGGGCGATCCATTCCACCAATGGCCGCTGGGATCTGATCGTTGAACTGGGCACCGAAACGCTGGAAACGCTGGACACCGCACTGGCCAAAATCCGAACCTTTGACGGCATCGTCAGCAGCGAAACCAATCTGCTGCTATCGACCAAGAAAGAGACCTGAGGCCGCTTTGACAGGGGCATCAGGTCTGCGATGGTCAGCGGCTGCTTTTTGCCGCCGCGATCCAGAACCCAACCAGTACCAAAGACGCGATGGCATTCCACGAGGCCATCGACAGGGTGAACATCTCCCAGGGGATCTCGTCACAGCGCACCAGCGGCGCCCCCATAATCTGTTGCATCAGCTGCTCGGGCGACAGGTTTGTGATCGGCCCCGAGGTGCAGGTGGTGGGGCCTTCCCACCAGCTCCGCTCGACGCCGGAATGGTACAGGCCAATAGCCGCCGTCGCCAACGCTGCCAGCGCCCCCAGATAGGGTAATATGGCGCCGGGGATCAGCAGCGCCAGCACGCCGATACCGGCGGCGGCGACATGGGGATAGCGTTGCCAGTAACACAGTTTGCAGGGCGGCATGTCACCGATGAATTGAAAACCAAGGGCGCCCAAAAGCAGGGCTGCAGAGCCGCCGGCAGCGGCAAGAATTAGAATACGACGCATGGGTCAGAGATACCTAAGTGCAAAAAATCCACCGAACAGCAGCACGACAAAGACGGTAAAGACAAGCCCCAAACGGTTTTCAATGAAGTCACGAATTGGTGTGCCGAACTTCCAAAGCAGTGCAGCAACAAGGAAAAAACGCATTGCCCGCGCCAGTATCGCCGTCGCAACAAAGGTGCCCAGTGGCATGCTGGTCCAGCCCGACATGATGGTGATCACCTTGAAGGGGAACGGGGTGACGCCAGCGCCCAGCACCGCCCAAAAACCAAAATCGTTGAACTTGGTGTTAAAGGCCTCCATCGAGTCTCCCTTTCCCATCGCCTCCAGAATTGGCTGACCAATACTGTCGTAGAAGAAAGCGCCGATACCATAGCCCAGCAATCCGCCCAGAACCGAGGCGACAAGGGCGATCAGCGCAATCAGCCAGGCGCGTGAGGGGCGGGCCAGAATCATCGGGATCATCAGAACATCCGGCGGGATCGGGAACACCGAACTCTCAATGAAAGCCACTGCCGCCAACCACCAGAGGGCATGTGGGTGATCGGCCAGAGCCATGGTCCAGTTATAGATGCTGCGCAGCATGTGAATAGATGTCCTGTTGCCGGGTTCAAAAGGTTGAACACCGCGGGCAGGGGCAGGTCAACAAGGGCGGCAGAAAAACTGTCAAAATGTTGTACGTTGAAGGGGTTTTGTCTCTGGTAAGCTACTTCCCAATAGTTGGACAGAATTTGGCGTAAATTAAGCTACTCTCTGCCTCTGGTGCATCATTTGACTGGATCGATGCTGACAACGTGACACATGCTTTTACGGCTGCTGACATGGCGTCGCTGTTCAATCCACATGAACGCCACTTATTTGGACGTAGAGTGCAAAAAAGATGGGGGTTTGATCCCTCACGACTACAAAGATAGTATTTGGTGGTGATCTTTGGGTAGGGGTTGTTAGTGAAACAACACCCTACCGACAAAGTTTAATGGTACGAGTAGCCGGACTTGAACCGGCACTTCCGTTAAGAAATTGGATTTTGAATCCAACGCGTCTACCGATTCCGCCATACTCGCACTTGTCGGTCACCGGGTGTCTATATTGGGGGTATGGTAGGCGCAACCCAAAAACGTTTGTTACACAGTTTGTTACCTGAATTGCTGTAACTTATTGAAAACAATAATGGTACAAGGATGGCTTTGTTGCACAAATAGCCGTGATGGATTCACGTCGGGAATCCAGGATGTTACCCATCCTGCATGAGCAAACCCTTACCGCAGAAATACAAAACCACAAACTGGCGATCCTATAACGCTGCCCTGAAGAGACGCGGATCGCTGCCGATCCACTGACCGGCAACACATGTTTACATGTGTGAGAGGTTGGTTCGATCCCGGAATGGATTGGCGCGCGACCCCCACTGGCAAGCCAGGGCGCCAGCCGACATTCAGCGATGCCGCGATCCAGACTTGTTTGACCATTGCCTGACAGGTTATTGTGCAACAATGACCGAGAGGGGCTGAAGGTGCTGTTTCGGTTGCCGCTTCGGCAGGTGATTGGCCTCGTTGAAAGCCTGTTGAATCTGGCTAATCTGGATTGGCCGGTACCAGATTTCAGCACGCTTAGCCGACGTCAGAAGGACCTGAAAGTGATGATCCCGTATCGCGGCTCTAAAGGGCCGTTGCACCTGCTGATCCCCTTTCGGCGGCAAAGCCGCCTGCCGGGCAGCGGACAGTACCGGCATTAAGGCCCCCTCTCGGCAGCATCCTGCGGATGCGCCTGCCGGACAGTGGAGGGCGAAGGGGAGTGGCACACGCGCAAGCACGGGCCATCCAAGCCGCGCCAGTGGCGCAAAGTACATATCCATTGCCCGGCAGGCGAATGTTACATTCGCTGAGAGGGGGCTGTGACACCCGTGCTTGTCATAACGCGATCGCCAGCCGAGATGCCCATGCCGTCATTCCCACCCGCCGCAATGCCAAACCATGGAAGCCCCCTGTCATGGTTTGCAAGCAAACCACTGGCGGGCAGTGGACAACGCCAGGAGCGGAAGCGCGCAATGAAATCCTGAGAGCTACCAAATACCTCGGGCGGGCCATTTGGCGAAGATGGAGTGGCTATCATCGCAGAAGCCTCGTCGAGACAACCCTCTCGGGATCATGCTTCGCATAACCCTGCCGGGCAGTGAATGCGCTGTGTCAAACTGCTGGGCGAGGGCATTATGGCGCGGGAGTTCAATCGCCAGGTCTCCGAGCTACAAGTTCGGGCCGCCGAGCTCAACGGCTTCACCGCGCTTGGCATTCCCCAAACCCATCCCGTAGGATAACTCCGTCCGGGGAAAGGGGCAGCACGCCTTCAGGCTGAGTTGTGCAACAGAGCCTCTATGATGTGCCACACTCCATTTCACACCAAATTGAAATGACTGCATTTGACGCAAATTCACCAACGGTTCATCATTTCCCCAGCCACACAGCGGGAGAATTTTGAAGGGCGTGGAGCACCGGCGCCAATGCGGGACAAAGCGTATTTTGATAACTATGGGTGCAATTATGCAATCATTGAGATCATTCGACGGCCCGGTCTGGCGCATTCTCCCCCAAACCTTTGTTGACACACCTGCGAAACCAGCAAGAGCGCCAGATGGACGTTTCCATCATTCGGGGCAGATCGCGGCCTATGTTTCGCTCCGTGCGGAGGGAGCAAGTGTGGCAATGCAGCGCTATCTTGGTGATCGAGTTGCGCGAAAGCTGGTACCCATGTGGCTTAAATCTGACCGTGTAGTCGATGAACGCGACAACAAAGCGGCATCTGTGATTTGGCAAGATATTCGCGCAAATGCATTATGATCGCCGACTTGGGTGTTCTCCGATACTGCCCGAGATGCAGGGGCCCAAGCGATGTTGTACTCTTCTCGGTCACGCCCTGAGTTGAATCACGTCGTCGTTTTTGACCCCGCCTGTTTGAGTTTTGTTGGCCCTGAAACTTCTTTTGAACCGTGAATATTCTATCCTATTGAAGTTAAGGTCGGCTCGGTGCGGATATTGACGCGCGGATTAAAGAATTGCGCGATCAGATAGCCGTTCGAGGTCACAACCTCGATCCCGTCCAGCCCGGCTTTTCGAATGCGTGCTGCAGCGGCTTCAAACCCGCCACGACATCGCAGATCAGTGCACTGGGCGTCGCTTGGAGCCGTTCTTTAGCATGACGGTCATGTGGCCGGTTGATATGATCCGGTTTTTCAGTTCGACCGGTCCAACGGACAGAGGCGTGAATAGGGTGGGGTAGGCCGCGGTCATCAGTCATTGCTCCCGTCGTCGTTTAGCACTGCGCGCAGGCGTGTCAAAGATTGGTGGCGGGCCGTGCAGGAATCGCAAGTATCCGGTGCTGCTGTGACATCGGGCTGACCTGAGCTGGGATCCCCTGTGAGATAGATCCACGCGCAGGCCAGCGTGACTGCACCAGCCGCTACGACAAGGACTGGGCGGACTGGGCGGCGGCCATTCAAACTGCACCTGTGACGGGCGTTGAAGCAGACGGTGCACCAACATCAATGCGGTCATGTCTCAGCGGCTGGTCGCGATCAACAGAGGCGTCCAACTCGCGCGCATATTTGTGGCCGGCATAGGTGGCGGCGGCGATGATAGCGGGTGCTTCGCAATCCCCGATACGTTTCAGTGTGAACGGCAGTTTCTCGATCTGCCCGTCGACGCTTGCAAGCAGCTCGTGGTAGAGCGCATCATTGGGTCGGCGCTGTGTCACCATGACAACCGAAGCCACGGCTATCGGTTTTTTAACCCCCGAGTACGCGCATCTCAGGGTGGCTTTCTTGCCATCAAAACTGGCCAAACTATGCGAGACGATGGTCTCGACCCCGAGTTTCATAAGATGCGTACGCACCCGCCAGCGCTCAGAGGTTTTGCCAGCCCAATCCGAGATGGTGTCGGCAGGCGTGGCCAGTGCAACCTTGTGCCCGGCCAACTTCAAGTGCTCGGCGATGACGCCACCCAGATAATAGCTGTCTTCGTCATAAACCAGCACCGGCCCCGATGGCATTGCCCCCCCCATGATGTCATCTGGGGTCAATATTTCAGGTGAGGTTCCAGGTGCCGCAACCGACACATAGGTCTCGCCATCGAAACGCTCTTGGCGCCAGCTGGCACCCGTTGCCAAGGCGACGTGATCCGGCTCGGTCGCAAATACGTCTTCGGCCGTCAGGTGGCTTTCCCGGTAGATCTCAACATTCGGCAAACCTTGCAGTTCCTGCTCGCGGTAATTGCGCACACGGGCATATTCGCTCATCCCCGGCAGGGTGCTTTCAGCTGTGACCCGCCCGCCCAATTGGCGCCGCGCTTCGGCCAGCATCACATCGTAGCCACGTTCACCCAACGCGCGGGCGGCCTCCAGTCCCGTTGGGCCTGCACCAACAATCAGAACCCGGCTGTCTGACTCCTTGGGGGCGATTTTCTCGGGGTGCCACCCCTTGCGCCATTCCTCGCCCATGGTCGGGTTCTGGGTGCAGCGGATTGGCACACCAATTGAATCGCCAGAATAACAGACGTTGCAGCCGATACATTCACGGATTGAATCGATGCGTCCCTCTTTGATTTTGTTGGGCAGAAACGGATCCGCAATCGAGGGCCGCGCGGCACCGATCAAATCGACGATGCCGCGTTTCACCTGACTGACCATGGTGTCGGGCGAAGTAAAGCGGCCAACGGAAACAACGGGTTTGGAAGTCACAGATTTGACGAAACTCATATAGGGTTCCAGCGGCGCTTCTTTGACAAAGCGCGATACGCCCATTTCCAAAGAGTAGTCAGCAATATTGATATCCCAGAGGTCCGGCAGTTCGGACAGCATTTCGAACATCTCGCGGCGCTCGCCATAGATTGGGACCCCGTCTTCGCCGATCTCTTCGTCTGCGGAAAACCGCACGGCGACGGCACAGCGGTCACCCACCGCGTCCTTGGTCTCCTCTATCAGTTCGCGCACCAGCCGGGTTCTGTTTACCAGTGAACCACCATATTCGTCGCCGCGCGTATTCATTCGTGGATTAAGGAAATTCGAGATCAAATAGCCATGGGTTGCGTAGACATAGACAATGTCGAACTCGGCCTCCTTGGCCCGCAATGCAGCGCGGCGATGCCAGTGGCGAAACGTCTTGATGTCACTCTTGTCCATTGCACGGGTCTGGAACGGGTGGCCCACACTGTTGGGGAAGCTGTCCAGCTCCATTGCGACCTCACGGGTCATCATGTTCGCAGTCCGAATGCCGCCGTACCACAGCTCGGCCCCGGCGAGTGCGCCATGGGCGTGGACCTTGTCGGTCATCACTGAATGCGCCCGCACGTCGCTGTCATCCCACAGCGAGGCAGACGGGTGGGGCAGATCATCAGAACTGGGGTGGATCGAGTTATACTCGGTGCAAACCACACCCCAACCGCCCTCGGCCTTTACACCCCGCATTTCGGCCAGAGTGTGAGGGCGTTGCCAGCCCATGCCGGTGCAGTGGGGCACCTGATAGAACCGGTTTGGCGCGGTGACCGGGCCGATTTTCACTGGCTCAAACAGGATGTCATAACGAGGGTCTCGGGCCATCTTGGTCTCCGGTTTTTGGGTCAATCAGTGGCGAGTGCAGGAAGTTCGCGCCGGAACGGCACGCCGTCGCATATCGGTTCACCCAACTCGCGGGCATAGCGGTGGCCAGAATAGATGGCCGCAGCAATGGTGCCTGGGGAATAGCAATCCCCGATGCGGGTAACGGATGCCAGAGGCCCGCCGAGCCGCCTAGTCAGGCTGTGGTAAAGATCATCCTTCGCATCCCGCATGGTCACCATGACAACAGCGGAGCAGGGCAGGGTTTTCACCTGCTCGGTATAGATGCATGTCAAATCAACATGGTCGGAGTGGATTTTGGCAAGGTTGTGCAGAGGGACTATCTTCACTCCCAGCTGCATGAGCCGAGTCTGAATTCTAACCTGTTCCATTGTGTTATGGGTCCAGTGCGACACGTCGGCCACCGGGGTGACATAAGTGACGTCCAACCCGTATCCCCGCAGTTTCTCGGCCAGAATGCCGCCCATGTAATAATGATCGTCGTCGAACACGATCACTGGGCCCTCGGGGATCGTGCCGGCCATGATCTCGTCTGGGGTCAAGACAGTGCTGCCTGTCGTGGCTGGGATTGGAAGGTGATTGTGTCGCCCAATACCGTGGCGTGCCCAGGTCGATCCGGTGGCGATCACCACATGATCGGCGCCAACCTCCATCACATCCTCAGCGGTCAGCTTGCTGTCAAAAAACACCTGCACATTTGCCATCTGGCTGATCTGGTATTCACGATAATCAGTCACACGCTTCCATTGCGACAGACCTGGCAACTGGCTCTCGTTGGCCACCCGCCCGCCTAGTTTCGTCGTTGCTTCCGCCAGGGTGACCGAAAGACCACGTTGGGCCAGCGCGCGGCTGGCTTCGAGCCCAGAGGGGCCAGCGCCGATGACCAGAACGCTTTCGTCCCGCTTTTTGGGGGCTATGCGTTCGGGGTGCCAGCCACGGCGCCATTCTTCACCCATCGTTGGGTTTTGAGTGCAGCGCATCGGTGTCGCCAAAAAATCACCGGTAACACAAATATTACAGCCAATGCATTCGCGGATGTCTTCGACCCGGCCCTCGTCGATCTTGTTGGGCAGGAACGGGTCGGCAATGGACGGTCGCGCTGCGCCTATCAGGTCAAGCTGGCCGCTCTTGATCAGCGATACCATCGCGTCAGGAGAGGTATAGCGGCCAACGCCAACAACAGGTTTCTGGGTTACCTGTTTGACAAACTTGACATAACTGTCTTGAAACCCTTCGAGTTCGAACCGGGATGTAGCGCTGTCTTTGGACCAGTCGCTGATATTCACATCCCAAAGATCGGGCAGGTCGGCCAGCAGTTCGACAACATCCCGGCCTTCACCACCACTGGTCAAACCAGCCGGGCCCTTCAACTCGTCAACGCCGAACCGAATGGCGACGGCGCAGGTGTCCCCTATGACCTCTTTGGTGTCCTGCAACACCTCTCGGATCAGGCGCACGCGGTTTTCCAGACTGCCGCCGTATTCGTCTGTACGATCATTCCGGCGGGACAGGAAATGCGCAAAAGTCGTCATGTCATGGCCGCAATACAGATAGACGATGTCATATCCAGCCTGTTTGCAGCGACGCGCCGCATCCACATGCATCTTGCGAAACGCCTTGATGTCGGCCTTGTCCATCGCCCGCGTCTGGACTGGCTCTAGCAGATCAATCGGACGGGCCGACACTCCCATTGGTATCTCTCGGCTGTAATTGTTTGATGCCCCGCCCCCTAGGTGTGCAGGTTCGATGCCGGCCAGCGCACCGTAGTTGTGTACCGCATCCGCCATCCGCGCCAAAAGGGGGATGTCACGGTCATCCCATAACCGCCCTTCAGGGGTCGGGCTCAATTCTGACGTATGGCTTATTTCGACTTCTTCGGTATTGATGACACCCCAGCCACCCTCGGCCTTGATCCGCCGCATCTCAACCCAGCTGGACGGGTACTGATGACCCATTCCATTGCAATGCGGCACTTGGTAAAACCTGTTCTTGGTCGTCACCGGGCCGATTTGAACGGGTTCAAACAAAATGTCATAGCGAGGGTCTCGGGCCACGACCTATCCTGTGCTGTCTGGCGGCGCGGGCCGCTGAAAATGCCGAGGGAAAACCTGAGAGAGGTAGCCTTCTATTCGCCGCTTTGCATCAGCAAGTGAAAACTCGCCGGGATACATCAGGATGTTCAACCAAAAACCATCATAGATGCTTTCCAGCATTAAGGTGACGTCGGTTGCGTCGACGGTGTCATAGCCACCATCTTCGATAATCTTGCGGCACAACTCGGTCGATATATCGCGGCGTTCGGTGTCGATATCATCAGCAAGTTTGCGGTACGATGCCCGCCCGCCGGCCTCGCCAAAAAAGCTGTACCAGACAGCGATTTTTTTACGATTGCATATTTTTGGATGGAAATGCGCGGCGACAATGGCCAACAGCTTGTCCTCGGGGGCGAGATTGGCCTTTTCATAACTTTTCTTCCATTGCTGATGATGCTCTTCAGCAAGAAAGCGGAGGGTTTCCTCAAACAGATTCTGCTTGGTCGAGAAATGAAAGTTGGCCAAGCCGATGGAAAGCCCCGCCGTGCGTGTGACAGTGGTCATGGTTGTCCCGACGATGCCGTGCTTGGCGATACTGTCGATTGTCGCATCAATCAATTGCTGTCGGCGCACCTCTTTCGAGGCGGTTCGAGGTTTCTTGCCATTGTTCTGTGCGATCTTTTCTCTACTCATCGTTCCACCGAAAATTAGGGCATTTGAGCTGTGATGCCCCATTTATCCGTTCTCCAAAACCACAAATGCGTTGTCATCCCAGCATAACCAAACCGGGCATTGATTTTCGCCATTGCCATTGGCCCGTTGCCGGTTCTGAACTGAGACGGCAACGGGCTTTGATACACCCTCGATACTGACATAATAGTGGCTACGTTCGCCCAAGTAGGCTGCGTTGTCCAACCGGCCTTTGGCCTGATTGAAACCACTTTGCGACTCTCTGCTCAGAGACAGTTTTTCGGGTCGGATTGCGGCGCAGACGGATTGGCCCGGTGTTAGACTTGGTGGAATGTTGGTTGTGTACACATTGCCTAGTCCAACGGTCTCAATTTCTGCGCCGCCATTGGTCAATGCCTTAACCGTGCCGTCAAAGAAATTCATGGTGCCGATAAAGCTGGCCACCTCGCGGTTGATCGGGCTTTCATAAAGCCGTGTTGGGGTATCCACCTGCAGGTCACGCCCATTTGACATTACGGCCATGCGATCAGACAGGGTCAGCGCCTCTTCCTGATCGTGGGTGACGAACACAAAAGTGATCCCCACGGTTTTCTGCAAGGCGCGCAATTCCAGTTGCATCTGTTCGCGCAATTGCTTGTCGAGCGCACCAAGCGGTTCATCCAGTAACAGAACCTTTGGCCGCAAGATCAGCGAGCGAGCCAGTGCGATCCGTTGCCGTTGGCCACCAGACAGTTGGTTGGCTTTGCGGTCGCCATAATCGGGAAGTTTGATCAGATCGAGCATCTCGTCAACCAATGCGTCGCGCTGGGCGCGGGGCAGTTTTTGTTTGCGCAGGCCATAGGCGATGTTGTCGCGCACATTTAGATGCGGGAAAATCGCATAGTTCTGAAACACCATGTTAACGGGCCTATGATGCGGCGGCACGCCTGACATGGGCTGGCCGTCGATATAGATCTCACCCGATGTTGGGCTTTCGAACCCTGCCAGCATTCGCAAAAGCGTTGTCTTGCCACATCCTGATGATCCCAGCAGCGAGAAAAACTCGCCATGTTTGATGTCGATGGACACATCATTGATAGCGTGAAACTTGCCAAAGTACTTATTGACGTTTTGGATTGAAATGAAGGCATCGTTTTGCATCATCTGGTCATTCACTATTCAAATCTGTGGCTTGCGCGTCTCGGTTGAGCCACTGCCCGAGGAACACCAGGGCAAAGGACACGACCAGGATGATCGAGGCGAGGGCAAGGATGGATGGAAATTCCTTGGGAAAGCGCAACTGGCTCCAGATATACATTGGCAAGGTTGGATCGGTGCCGCTGAGGAAGAACGCCATGATGAATTCGTCAAAGGATACGGTGAAGGTCAGCAGCAGACTGGCCAGAATGCCGGGAAAAACCATCGGGAAAGTGACGCGCCAGAATGTCCACCACGCGTTTTCCCCCAGATCGGCCGAGGCCTCTTCTACCGATGGATCAAACCCTTCGAAGCGCGGGATCATGGTGGCGATGGCAAAGGGCAGGCATACGATTACATGCCCAACGGTGACTGTGACAAGTGACAACTGAATGCCCATGCGGCTGATCAGAACCAGAAGCGCGACACCAAAGATGATACCAGGCACCACCAGCGGTAGCATTATGAACCCGATCAATGGGCCTTTTCCGGGCAATCTGTATCGGGTGATCGCCTTGGCTGCGAATACCCCAAATCCGGTCGAGATGATCGAGGTGGTGATGCCAACCCGAAGACTGTTCATCAAGGCCGCCCAGACCGGCTCGCGGTCCATCAGTTCGACATACCATCGGAAGGTAAAACCCGTCAGCGGGAATTTGACGTAGATCGAAGTGTTGAAGCTAAAGAGCGGCAAAAACAGGATCGGCAGATAGAGAACAACCAGAAACAGCGCGGCGTAGAACTGAAGCGGTCGGTTTGGCCGTTTGATATAGGAATGCCCGCTCATGAAATGCGCTTTCTGACGAAATTGGCAATCAGCATGAAACTGAGTGCAATCGCCCCTATTGATAGCATGAGAATGATCGACAGGGTGGCCCCCATGGGCCAGTTGTTGACGGCGCCAAACTGTTTCTGGATCAGGTTGCCGATCATCGCTCCGTCCGGGCCGCCAAGAAGGGTAGGGGTGATGTAGTCTCCGGTGGTGGGGATGAAAATTAGCAAGCTGGCGGATATGACCCCTGGCAGTGACAAAGGTAGGGTAATCCGCAGGAAACGTGCGATAGGGCCATCGCCAAGATCAGTTGCAGCCTCCAACAGCGATTTGTCGATTTTTTCCAACGACACGTACATTGGCAAGATGGCGAAGGCTGCCCAGGCATGAGCCAGAGTGATGACAACGGCTGACTGGCTGTAAAGCAGAAACTCGAGCGGAGCCTCAATCAGGCCCAGGTTCATCAGGGCTGAATTGATCACACCCTGGTACCCCAACACCACTTTCCAGGCGAACACGCGCAATAGATAGCTGGTCCAGAACGGCAGGGTTATCAGCACGATCCACATCATCTTGTTGCGGTGGACATGGAACGCGACAAAGTAGGCCATCGGGTAAGAGAGAATTACGGTGGCCATGGTGGCCATGCCCGACATCCACAGAGAGCGTCGAAGCAGCGCGCCGTAAATCGGGCGCTCTGCTGCCATTTGGTAATTCGCGGTGGTGGCGGTGGTGTCAAAGCCAAACCCCACCTGCGTCCAGAAACTCATGACGACCAGAATTCCAATTGGCACCAGAATACCGACCGTCATGATGAATAGCGTCGGCGACAGCAGAGAGAACCCACGCGCTGCCTCAGACCGCTGTAGCAGCGCTCCGAGTCGACTGGTTTTCGGCAAGCCTGTCGCGTCGTCCGACATGGGGCCGTTTGTTATGCTCATGTCAGGGGGCTCCAAAACAGGACTGGCTCTAAAACAGGACTGGCGGCAAAACAGGACTGGCGGCAAAACTTAGATCTGATCTCATGTTCCGCGCCATCCGGCACAACTGTCCCCTTCAGGCACGGAACCAAGAGCATCAGAAACCTGATTTGATTTCCTCGAAGAGAGTATTCATCTTGGTT
Source organism: Parasedimentitalea psychrophila (assembly GCF_030285785.1). Lineage (NCBI taxonomy): Bacteria > Pseudomonadati > Pseudomonadota > Alphaproteobacteria > Rhodobacterales > Paracoccaceae > Parasedimentitalea > Parasedimentitalea psychrophila. The sequence continues at coordinate 3,741,775 of NZ_CP127247.1, forward strand.
TCCCATTGCTGGGATTGTGGGATCTGGAAATGACCGCCTGCCAGGATATCGGCGGGTGTCTTACTGAGGCCAAGGCCCTGTAGCGTTTCGTCGTCAAACGCGTCGAATGCTTTGATGTTGGAGTGGCCATAGCCGTAATCGCTGATCATGAACTTGCCGGACTCAACACTCAGCAACGAGTCGATAATGTCGTAGGCAAGATCCAGGTTGGGCGCATCCTTATGGATCATTAAGCCGCAAACCCAGGTCAGCGCGCCTTCTTTGGGCTTGGCAAAACGCACTGGAACCCCATCGGCTTGCAGCAGGGTCGCTGAGCTGTTCCAGGTCATCGCCGCTATCAGTTCACCCGAGGCAAGCGCCTGTTCGAGAGTGGTGGTGTCATCGGTATAAAGCCGGATCAGCGGGCGCTGGGCGCGCATCACGGCCGCGATTTTTTCAAAGGCGTCTGGCGTATCTATTTCCGTGAGTGGCACACCAGCCTTGATCGCGCCACACCACCAGGCATCCCCGCCTGAGGCGAGGCTACCAAGCCGCCCCTTGTAACGTTCATCCCAGAGCATATCCCAGGATTCCTCGCCCTCGACCTCGAACATGTCGGTGCGATAAGTAATTGAAGTCTGGCCCCAATCAAACGGTGCCAAATAGGGTCTTCCGTCAACGATGTTGCCCTTGAGATCATATAGTTCGGGCATCACATCAGCCCAGTTCGACAGCCGCGATGTATCAATTGGCTGGAACAGACCCGAGGCAATCCAGCGTGGAATGCCGGCGTTGCAGGGGTGCGATACATCAACGACGTAGCCTCCGAGCATTTTAGTCAGCGCCTCTTCGGCGCCACCAAAGATGGCAAAGTTCGGCAACTCACCATGCTTTTCCTTATAGGGTACAAACAACTCTGGTATGTCGTAGCCCCCCCAGGTGAAGAAGGTGCCCTGGTCGGCTGCCGCCGCCGTTGCCTTGCGGGTAGCCAGCGGCGTGGTCATCACCCCAATGCCTGCCGCCATGAGCGATGTGGTGAATTTTCGGCGACTCAATTTACCTTCTTTGAGTGAGCCGAGTTGATCAATTACATCCATTCTGCAGTCTCCCTGATGTCGCACACCTCCAAGCGAGGCGTTATCTCCATGAGCTTCAAAAAAACGGTCTAAACCGCTTTTCTTGTTTACACCCGGATTACTGTTGTGAGTGCAATTCGGCCTTCTATCAATTGAATGTTCATTCAATGAGTGGGTTGCTTTCTGAGTCGAGTCAAGTCAGAACTTTGTTTATGCAGCATCGTAAAAGATGGCGACGTGCGGTTGGGCGATGTAACCACCAAGATTTAAGAAACGTTGCGCTGGGCAAGTGCTGACCAGTAGACGAATACAAGGACGACTTCGATGACATCTCTTCCCACTCATGCGCAGACCGTAATCATTGGCGGCGGTTCCATTGGCTGTAACACCGCCTATCATCTGACCAAATTGGGCATGAGTGATGTTGTGGTGCTTGAGCGCAACCAGCTGACCAGCGGCACCACCTGGCATGCCGCAGGCCTGATCGTGGCGGGGCTTCTGAAGACCGAGGCAGAATGCGAGATCTACACCCATGGACGCGATCTCTATGCCAGTCTGGAACAGGAAACCGGTGTGCCAACCGGCTTTCGTGATGTGGGTTACCTGCAGATTGCCAACAACGCAGAGCGGGTGCACGAGATGCGCAGGCTGGCGCCGTTTATGCGTCGCCATGGGATCAACATCCATGAGGTCTCGCCACAGGAATCCGCTGACCTGTTTCCGATTGGGGATCTGTCAGACGTTATGGCAGGTTTCTACATCCCAGAGGACGGCCGGGCCAATCCGGTGGACCTCACTATGTCGCTGGCCAAGGGCGCGCGGATGGGCGGGGCGAAGATATTTGAAGGTGTCACGGTCTGCGAAATCATCGCATCGAACGGCACCGCTACGGGAGTCCGTACCGCTGATGGTCAAACGATCACCGCCGAAAATGTGGTCATCTGCGGCGGCATGTGGTCGCGCCAACTGGGGGCCAAGGCTGGGATTAACCTGCCGCTGCAAGCCGCTGAACATTACTACCTGATCACCGAAAACGTGCCCGGCCTCAGCCGCGATCTACCAGTGCTGGAAGATCCTTCAACCTATACCTACTACCGCGAGGAAGTGGGCGGGCTGATGCTGGGTCTGTTTGAACCCGGTGCCGCGCCGTGGAAACTGGACGGTATCCCCGAGGATTTCTCGTTTGGGGAGATTGAGCCCGACTGGGACCGGGTTGGCGCGCATCTGGAAAAAGCCTACTCCCGCGTGCCGTCAACGCTGGATATTGGTGTGCGCAAGCTGTTTTGCGGCCCCGAAAGCTTCACCCCCGACCTTGCGCCGCTGGTGGGTGAGACGCCAGAGCTGCGCAAGTGTTTTGTGGCTTGTGGGATGAACAGTCTGGGCATTTTGAATGGGGCAGGGACCGGCAATGTGCTGGCCCATTGGATTGTCGATGGGCACCCACCCATTGATGTGACAGGCATTAACGTCAACCGCTTTACCCGTCACGAGGCAACCCGCGCATTCCGCCGGGATCGCGGGCCGGAGCTGCTGGGCAAACTGTTCGGCCAGCACTACCACAACGAGGGATTTGAGACGGCGCGCGACCTGAAACGCTCGGTGCTGCATGACCGATTGGCGGCCTCGGGGGCTTACTTCGGTGAAGGTCACGGATGGGAAATGCCCGACTGGTTTGCGCCCAGCGTTGAGCAGGCAAAGATCGAGACATACAGCTGGCATCGCCAGAACTGGTTTGACTGGCACGCCGAGGAACACCGCGCCGCACGTGAGGATGTCATCATCATGGACATGTCCGCCATGTCCAAATTTCAGGTCGAGGGCCCCGACGCGCTGGCTTTGATGAGCCGCCTCAGCTGTAACGATGTGGATGTGGAGGCAGGTCGTCTGATTTACACAGCCTGGGTCAATGAACAGGGCGGTTTTGAGGCCGACCTGACGGTGACGCGACTGGCCGATGATCGCTTCATGGTCGTGGTCGGTGAGAACAGCCACGGCCACACGTTGATGCGGATGAAGCGGCATATATCGGAGGCTGAGGTGGTGGTGATCACCGATCTCACCCCGGCGATCACTCAGATCAACATTCACGGTCCCAAGGCGCGACAGCTAATGGAGAAAGTGACCAGCGCCGATATGTCGAACGAGGCGTTCGCCTTTATGACCTGTCAGGACATCGACGTGGGCTACTGGATGGTCAAGGCGTTCCGCGTCACCTTTGTCGGCGAACTGGGCTGGGAGCTTCAGGTGCCGTCTTATGCAGCTGTTCAGATCTATGACCTGCTCAAAGAGGCAGGCAAGGAATTTGGCCTACGTGATGCGGGTATGCAGACGCTGAACAGCCTGCGGTTGGAGAAGGCTTACCGCGATTTTGGGCTGGACGTAGACAATACTGACAACCCAATTGAGGCGGGCCTCGGCTTTGCAGTGAAGCTGGACAAACCCGGCGGCTTTATCGGCCGCGATGCCTTGGCGGCAATCAAGGAAAAGGGCGTGCCCAGCACCCGGATGCTGCAGTTCCTGCTGCAAGACCCTGAGCCACTTCTCTATGGCAATGAGCTGATCTATCTGGACGGCCAGGAGGTTGGTTACATGCAGGTTGGTGGCTATGGCCATACGCTTGGTGGAGCTGTCGGGATAGGCTTTGTCGAACTGGATAGGCCACTGACGGCAGAGATTGTCAGAACTGGCAATTGGCAACTGGAGGTCGCCGGTGAGCGCCATTTGGCAACCGCCTCTCTCAGGCCATTGTTTGACCCCAAGATGGAGCGGATCAAATGCTGAGCAGCAACCCTAACAGCAACCTGACGATCCGCGCTCTTACCGCTGAAGACCACCCCGAATGGCGGCGGCTATGGACTGCCTACCTGGAATTCTACGAGACAACAGTTGACGAAGAGGTCTACCAGACCGCGTTTGAACGGCTTCTCTCCAAAGGAAACGGAGAGTTTCAGGGCGTTGTCGCCGAAACCGATGGTCAACTTGTTGGGCTGGCTCATTTCCTGTTTCACCGGACGCTCTGGAGTATTGAGGACACCTGTTACCTGATGGATTTGTTTGTCGATCCCGGCCGACGGGGCGGCGGAATAGGCCGCGCGTTGATCGGGGCTGTGCACGGCGCAGCAAAAGCCAATGGTATTCCGGGCACCTATTGGTTGACGCAGGAAACAAACAACATAGGTCGAATGCTATACGATCAAGTCGCCGAGCAGACACCCTTTATCGTTTACGAAAAACGCGACTGACGTTGCCGGACCAGAGATCAAAGAGGTTGTTGTGCATTTTTCCAACTGCTGTTGGCATCACCCTTATTCTGATTGGAATTGTGGTGATTCAACTTTTCTCCAAAACTGCGCTCCATAGCTGAGCAAGCAGAGTGCGGCGCAGGCTTCGCCCACGGCGCAACTGGTTCATCAGCCCTTGGCGTACCAGCCATTGTCGACATAGGTGGCGGTTCCGTTGACAAAACTGGCCTCGTCCGACGCCAAGAAAACCACAGCTGCGGCCACTTCTTCTGGGTAACAGATACGGCCCTGTGTTGCGGCCATTCCTGAATCTTCCCATTCCTGCCCTGCGGCGTCCAGCTCGGCGATCTCTTTCAGACCATGAGCCGTTTCGACAAATCCGGGGCACACAGCATTGCAACGAATACCTGCATCCCGGTATTCGGTCGAAATGGTGCGCGCCAGTTGAAGCACTGCCCCCTTGGACATGCAGTAGACAGATTCCAGCGCATAGCCCCGCTCAGCCGCAATTGAAGAGGTGATGACAATAGATCCGCCGCCATTGTCGCTCATTTCTTTGACGGCGCGGCGGCAGACCAGGAACGCGGATTTGACATTAATGTCCATCAGCCGGTCATATTCATCCTCGGTTGTTTCATGCAGCGCTTTTACAATGATTGTGCCGGCGTGATTGAACAGAACGTTGTAAGGTCCAAACGCGTCAATCGCGCCGTCAAACGCCCGGTCAATTTCGTTGACCTTGGTTACATCCGCATGGAAAAATTCCGCCTCAGCACCGATCTCGCGGATCATGTCCACTGTTTTTTGGCCCTCATCGTCCTGAATATCAAAGATGCTGACTTTGGCGCCCTCACGTGCAAATGCCAGAGCCGTCGAGCGACCTATGCCAGTAGCACCGCCGGCGATGACAGCAATTTTGCCCGCCAGGCGACCATTTGAGTTTTGTGTGGTTTGGGTCATTTATTGCTTCTCCGAGAGTAGATCAAATGCATTCGCCACCATCAATGACCAGGGCGTGGCCGGTCATGAATGTGGACATGTCCGAGGCCAGGAACAAAATGGAATCCGCCATTTCATCAGTGGTCCCCCAGCGGCCCATTGGAATTGTCCGGGACACATAGCTTTCCAGCTTGTCGCGCCCCCCCATTTGCGTCTCAAAACCTGCATTAAACGGGGTATCGATAAAACCGGGACACAGCGTGTTGCAGCGGATGTTGTGTTGGGCATAATCGGCTGCCATTTGACGGGTCATCGCCACCACGGCATGTTTGGTGGTGGCATAGGCAATCATTTCGCGATCATACTGCACGCCCGAGTTGGAAGAGGTGATGATGATGCTGCCACCGCCTTGGGCTCGCATGTGTCCAACTGCCGAGCGGGCCGCTATAAAATGCGCCCGCACATTTAGCTTCCACGACATCTCCATGCCGTCGAGCGGAACTTGCTCCAGATTGCCTTCCACTTGATAGCCGGCGTGGGAATGAAGAACATCCAGCCGCCCATATGTATCAACAGTTTCATCAATCAAAGCTTTGATCGCCTGATCATCAGTCACATCAAGACCGGCTGATGTGGCCTTAACATCCTCTGCGTTCAAATCGGCGACAACCTGCGCGGCTTTTTCAGGGTCGATGTCGGTAATAATAACCTGCGCCCCATGCCGCGCCATTGCCATGGCACCTGCGCGCCCGATACCAGAGCCCGCACCCGTGACCAGTGCGACTTTGCCCAGCAACAGGGGATAGGCATGTTGGCTTGCCGACGCTTGAGGCAGTGTCATTTGGCTTTTTTGCCTCCGCGTTGCAGTAACAATTGCGCAGTGACAAGCGCGATCAAGGAAACCACGAGAACCATCGTCCCAATTGCGTTGATTTCCGGCGTGACCCCGCGACGGATCGAAGAGAACACATAGATCGGCAGCGTTGTTTCAGACCCTGCCACAAAAAATGCGATGATGAAGTCATCAAAACTGAAGGTGAAGCTGAGCAGAAAGCCGGCAAGAATTGCCGGGAATATCAACGGTAACGTCACCTGCCTGAATGTTCCCATCGGCGTTGCGTATAGATCCGAGGATGCCTCGGTCAGGGCGCGGTCCATGCCCGCCAGTCTGGCACGTACGATGATCACCACCAGCGCCATCAGGAACATGGTGTGAGCCCCGATCAGAGATCCCATCCCCATATGAAGTTTAGGCGCTACAAATCCGTCCGGCCAAATTGCCGCCATCAGCGGGTTCAATTGGTCAAATACCGTAACCAATCCGATCAAAGTCGCGATGCCAATCACGATGCCGGGGATCATCACGGCAACGTAGATCAGCAGATCAAACGCCGTGCGAACCGGCCCTTTGATACCCTGTAAAGCCACTGCCGCCATCGTGCCAAACACGCTGGCTAAAAGGGCCGAGGTGAAAGCAACCATCAGGCTTGTTTCCAGCGCATCCATGACAAACGGATTGGACAGAACCTTGCCATACCATTTGGTCGAAAACCCCTGAAGCTGGCTGGCGTGCCGACCAGCGTTAAAGCTGAACAGCGCGATGACCCCGATGGGGATATAGAGAAATAGATAAACGCAAACGGCATAGAGTCTCATCAGATCACCTCACATTATCGATACATCGTCCCGGTTCGCACCGAGACGATTGATGAGCCGCATGTAGATCGTGACGGTGATAAGCATCACGAAAACGAGGGTGACAGCCACGGCAGAGCCATAGGCCCAGTTGCGCGATTGCAGGAACAGATCGACCAGCGCGTTGCCGACAAAGAAGACCTTGCCTCCGCCCAGCATCGCCGGGATCAGATATTCGCCCATCAGCAAAATAAACACGAGCATACAACCCGTTGCGATACCGGGAATTGATAGCGGCAGAGTGATTTGAAGAAAGGTTCTCCAGGGTTTTGCCCCCAGATCCGAGGAGGCCTCTAGCAGCCGTTTATCAAGCTTGTCTAAGCTAACAAAAATCGGAAACACCATTAGCGGAAGGTACCCGTAGATGATGCCGATCAGGACGGCAAAAGGGGTGTTGATCAGGCGCACTCCTTCGATACCGAACCAACCAAGAAGAGCAGGTATGCCGCGGCCACCCAGCAAGAAAATCCAAGCGTAGCTGCGGATCAGGATCGAGGTCCAGAACGGAACGATCACCAGTACCAGCAGGATCGTTCTCCATTTGGGGTCTACTTTGACAGCAAGAAAATAGGCCAATGGGTAGGCAATCAGCAAAGCCGATAAGGTACCAATTGGCGCCAAAGTCATGGTGTTTTTGAAAGCAGCCCAACGCGCCGGAAGGTTGGCATATTGTTCAAATGTGAAAGCGGGCACCACGCCACCGGCCGGCGCCCGCTCTCCAAAGCTGAAAATGAGAACAACAGATAAAGGTATGATCAGCATCACCAGAAACCAGGTTCCGGCGGGTGCCAATAACAACCAATTGCGAGTGCGTTTCGTCATGTTGTTCTCATTCCAATCCTGATCAGGCCGACTTGAAACGCGCCATCAACTCGGCACGGTTTGGATCCGTTAAAGTTGCAGCCGCACCAAATTCCAGTGGGCTCAGGAGTTCCTGAGCCGGGAACAGGATCGGATCGTTCTTCAGTTCGTCAGGCAGCAGCGCAAATGTTTTTGCGTCCGCTGTCGGATAACCATGCGCCAGAACCTCTTTGGTGTTCACTGTCGGGTCCATCAGGAAATTGATCAGCGCATAGGCCGCATCCGTATGGGGCGCGCCTTTTGGAATGGCGTAGTAGTCACTCCAGATCTCGCCACCCTCAGCGCCCAATACATAGTGAATTTCGGGCATGTCGGTGTTGAGCTGCTTGCCATCGCCGGACCAGCATATTGTCAGCCAGGCATCGCCATTGCGCATCGACGGCTGATAATCAGATGTAATCGCAAACAGATGCGGTTTCACGTCGATCAGCAGTTTTTCAGCATCCGCCAGTTCAGCTTCGTCTACTGAGTTGAACGAATACCCAAAATAATTCAGCGCACTGCCAATTGTTGTCAGCTGATAGTCATGCACCATCGAACGTCCCGAGAATTTGTCCCTCGAGATGTCAAAGAACTCTTTCCAGGATGAGATAGGCTTGCCGCCGTTTTGCGCCGTGTTCACGGCCATACCGGTTGAACCCCAATTTTTGGGCACTGCATAAAGCGTACCATCGACCGAGCCAGCCTCGGCATAACGTGCATCAAAGGCGGAGGCGTCATAGTTTGATAGCTTGGAGGTATCCAGCGGCTCTATCAGGCCTTCGTCGACATAAGTGGAGATTGTATAGTTGGTCGGCACATAGACATCCCAACCGGTGGCTCCGGCCTGCAATTTGGCCAGCATCTCTTCGTTTGAGCCAAACACATTGACCTGCACATGGGCGCCGGTTGCCTCGGTAAAGGCTTCGAAATTGGATGGATCATGGTAGTTAGGCCAGGTTGCAATGATGACACGATCACCGATGTTTCCTTCCGCAAACGCAGGGCTGGGGCGCAGGCCAGGCATCGCTGCCCCCATGACTGCGGTCGCAGCACCCAACCCAGTAACATTCAGAAAATGGCGGCGGGTGATCGACCCCTTGCGGTACCGGCCCAGTTCTTCCATGAATTTTCTCTTAGAGATATAGTCGCTGTCTTTGGTCACTGTCTTTCTCCCTGTGGTTGCGAAGTTGTCAGGTATTGTCGAGAATGAGTGCTGCGCTGGACTCCCAGCTCACAAGCAGATCTTCGCCTGCATTAAACGGGCCGTTGTCCGGTTCTGATTGCCTTGGTGAAAGCACCAGGAATTCGCCAAGAGAGTCATGCATCACCAGATACTCGGTGTGCTCCCCAAGAAAGATCCGGTTCCGCACGACGACATTCAGGCCCTCGCCTTCGCGGCGCAATTTCATCTGTTCTGGCCGGACACTGACACAAACCTGTTGGCTTTTAACCAACTGGCCAACGGGTTTGCCTTGCATGGTCAACCCGTTGTCCAACAGAACCGAGGTGAGTGTCCCGTCTTGGTCGGTGATCTTGCCCTCGAAGAAATTCGAAGTTCCGACAAAACCCGCAACATATCGCGAATTCGGCTGATCATAGAGCTCTTGTGGACTGCCGATTTGAACAATGCGCCCATCCCTCATGACGCAAATCCGGTCACTCATCGATAGGGCTTCTTCCTGATCATGGGTGACCAGAACAAAGGTAATGCCCAGTTTACGTTGCAGGTTTTGCAGCTCAATCTGCATTTCCTTGCGCAATTTCCGATCCAGGGCAGCCATCGGTTCGTCGAGCAACAGCAGCTTGGGTTCATTCACAATTGCTCTGGCCAGCGCAACGCGTTGCTGTTGGCCACCGGACATCTCCCAGATTTTCCGATCGTCGAAGCCATTAAGCTGCACAACGTCGAGCGCCTTGCTCACTTTCTCGGCAATATGGGCTTTGGGCAGTCGTGGACGAACTTGGCGCAGTCCATAGCCGATGTTTTGCGCCACAGTCATATGTGGGAAAAGGGCATATTGCTGGAACACCATGTTGACCGGACGGTGGTAAGCATCAAGGTCATTCACAACTTTGCCGTCCAGCAAAACCTCGCCTTCAGTGGGAACCTCAAACCCTGCCAACATGCGCAAGGCTGTCGTCTTTCCGCATCCCGACGGGCCAAGGAACGATAGGAATTCACCCTCGGCAATGGACAGGTCTAGATCGCTTGCAGCCAGCACATCCCCGAAACGTTTAGAGACGCCACGCAGTTCAGCAATTACCTTGTTGTTGACCGGGCTAGCATCGCCGATATACCCCGTGATTTCCATTTTAACCTATCTTTTTCGGATTTTCTGAATACTACTCATCTAGAGAAAACTGTAAGAAAAGCCAGTTTCGTTGTATATACCACGTTTTTGGTATGCCAGTCTGAGTGTAGAGGTTTCTCGAATGAAGGATTTGATCAAAGCAACGGGAACGCTGATTGATACGATCGGAACTGACCAGTTTGCGCAGACGCTCTCTGATGCGCTGAAAGGCATAGTTCCCTTCGACTATACAGTAATTTTTGGGTATTTTGGGGCGGCACGCCCCATGGATCTATTTGATGATTTTCCGCGTGGAAAACGCAAAATTTTTGTAGAGGATTACCAAGAAGGGCCATACCTGCTGGATCCCTTTTATTTAGCCTGCGGCAATCATGTGGAGTCGGGTCTGTATCGGATTCGGGACCTGGCCCCGGACCGCTTTTTCCAGGGTGAGTATTTTCGCAACTATTACGCCCGTACCGGATTGGCAGAGGAAATTGGTTTCTTCATTGAGATGCCCGGTGAGGCAATTGTTGTGGTCTCGCTTATGCGGGCGAAGAAGGCATTTTCAGCCAAGGAGTTCCGCCAGATTGGCGAGTTTTGTCCAATCGTGCGAGCCTGTTGCCAGCGCCACTGGCATGATCTCTCGACACAATTTGGGGTAAATGAAGATAACGCAACAAATTCCAGCATCCATCAAAGTGTTGAGCTGGCCTTCACCAATGTCGGCGGTGGTGTCTTGACCCCGCGCGAGCGTGAAGTGGTCGAGTTTACCCTGAAGGGACATTCGGCGGATGCGGTTGGGCGCATACTCGAAATCACAGCTGGAACAGTGCGTATTCATCGAAGAAACGTGTACTCAAAACTGCAAATACGATCTCAGGGCGAGTTGTTTTCCAAGTTTATTGAGACTTTGGTGTCCGCAGAACATCGGTAGAGGCCGGATTTGTAGCCGTTTTGCTCCGCGTTCGGTTAACCACAAAATCGAGTGTATTTGCAGGCCTGCAGGCGCCCGACCATTCCTTTCCCCTTGTTTTGGAATGGCTTTGTCACGCCCGAAGTAGACCTCCAGGCGGCCTGACGTTGTTCAGGCTCTCGTGGTAGCGCTGGTGGTGGGGTAATCCCCCCCGAAACTAAGGGGATGTGGAAGTAGAATTTTCTCGGCAGAATGCATGAGGAGATTTTGATGAAGATGACGAGATATAGCGAACCCCAAATTCTTGCGATCCTACGCCAAGCCGAAGGCGGTGTGCCTGTAACGGAGCTGTGCCGCGAGCACGGGATGAGCAACGCGTCGTTCTACAAATGGCGATCAAAATACGGTGGTATGGACGCGTCGATGATCAGCCAAATGAAGGCGCTTGAAGACGAGAACCGGCGGCTGAAAAAGATGTATTCCGAGATGAGCATGCAAGCAGAATTACTGAAGGAAGCCCTGGGAAAAAAGTGATCCGGCCAGCCTTACGACGGGGTCTGGCCGAGAAAGCGGTGGCGCGCCACGGTATCAGCATTGCGCTGGCCTGCCGCACGTTTGATGTCAGTGAGACGTGCTATCGTTACAGCCCGCTCTTGAGCGATGAGAACGAAGAGATTGCCGATCTGCTGGTTGGGCTGACGGCCGCACGGAAGACTTGGGGGTTTGGGCTATGTTTCCTGCATCTACGTAACGTGCAAGGTCATTCGTGGAACCACAAAAGGGTTTACCGGATTTACTGCGAACTGGAACTGAACTTGCGGATCAAACCTCGGAAACGGTTAAAGCGGGACAAACCCGATGCGCTGGCAGTGCCGGACGCCCCGAACATGACCTGGTCGATGGACTTCATGGCGGATCGCCTCGGGGATGGTCGGGCGTTTCGGCTCTTGAACGTGCTGGATGATTTTAACCGCGAGGGTTTGGGCATCGAGGTCGATTTTTCTTTGCCAGCCGAACGGGTTATTCGCAGCCTTAATCGGATCATTGAATGGCGTGGGAAACCAGGAACCATTCGGGTCGATAATGGGCCGGAGTACATCAGTGGTAAGCTGCTGGAATGGGCTGAGAAACAAGGTATTATCATCCAGTACATTCAACCCGGAAAGCCGCAGCAGAACGCTTACATCGAGCGCTATAATCGCACCGTCAGGCATGAATGGTTGGACCAACATATCATCGAAAACATAGAGGAGGCACAGGACTTTGCCACACAATGGCTATGGACTTACAATAATGACCGCCCGAATATGGGCCTCGGCGGCATCACACCCGCAATGAAACTGAAAATGGCCGCGTAAATTCTACGACCGCCCCCTGTTAAAAATGGGGGGATTACCGTGGTAGTGATCGACCAAGGCTTCGATTTGGGCTTCTAAATCAGCTGGCAGGGCGCAATTTTCCAGCAGGATGCGGGTCTTCAGGGTTCGATGCCAGTGTTGTGTCGACCGGCAGGGTATTGCGCCGCATCGCTGAGGCGCGGAATCGGCATTTCTAAAGATACGCTGGACGCATTTGGGTTCTCGAAGCGCCAGCACAAACAATTCTCCAACACCAAACCGCCCGGCAGGCCCTGATCAAGAACCAAACCTCCGCAATACACCCGCTGTTGAAGAAGCAATCCATCCTGCGCTTGCGCCAAGTTGAACGCGACCTCGCACAGATCGACGCCACAATTATAACGATCAACCCAGCTGACAAAATACTCTCTGAAAAGGCAGGCTAAACGACGCAGGTGTTGAAATATCGCTGGTGGATGATGCGTTCAATGACGCAGCCTTGGCGATCCAGCCGCGGGTGCAGGGGCTGAAAATAATTGTCTATTGCGGCGAGCGCGACACTCCTGATGGTATGGAGAAATACGAGGACATGCTCGCGGCTGTTGAACCTACCCTTGATAACGGCTGCGGCGGCGTTGACCAACCCGAGGATATACGCGGCGACAAAGGCCTGATGAAGGACCACGAGCTTGGGCTGATTGAACGAAGGTGCGGTCCGTTCCGCGCCGACCTGCAAGAGCCTTACCGCCTGCGGCTGTCTGGCGACCTTATCAGCCGCGTCACCGACGCTGTTCCGGCTGAGGTGTCGGACCGGCAGAACCGCGCTCTGGAATCGATATATCCGATTGTTTATATTGAGGCGCTCAGGGTGAATATCCGCGATGCTCCCCTTCGGGTATTTTGCAAATGCCCTGCCGGGCAGTGCAGGGCCAAATTCTGGCTCTCAATCATGAAGACCCTGCTCCACATGTCATGCCAGGCGCTGCCGGATATTTATCAACCGGCCAGAGCGCAGCTTTGAACGCCGGAAATTTCCTTAGTGTGGATTGCTACCAGTGGCTTCCTTGGCGGGGTCCGGATTTGCAAGAACCACCCGGACCAGCGCGCGACGAATAACCCCTGGCGTCATTGCCGCAGTGGTTGCTTTGTCCTTGGGGCGATCGCTCCAATTGGCTCCGCGAAGGCTGGGCCGATGCAAACCTCATTTGGCCCCGACTCCATTGTCGGCGTCGAGAAATTGGAGTCCCTGGCGTGCATGCCAGATCGGCGCATATGAAGGCCTGCGGCGCGCGCACCATGGACATGCTGGCCGATCGAGTGATCCACATCCGGTCGCCAACTTAACCGCTTAGCCAGGCCGACTTGATGGGAACCCCTCATATCTGGTCTGTAGGTGATGCCGTCAGGCGTTTACGGTAAGCTGCCATTAAGCGGGTAGGGGCTGATCGGCTTAATGATTTCGGGTATAAATAGGATATTTAGCGGCAAGTTAAGGGCATCTCTGGGGCAGATATCGGATTGAGCCTCCCCCCAAAGTGGCCCGCCCCTATGATAAGGAAACCGGAGGACCATAGGTGGCAATTAAGAGACCCAAGGCCGAAGAGATTGTCGTGAAGTTATGGCAGGTTGAAGTTTTGATGGGGCAAGGTATGGCCCGAATAGGCGCGATCAGACAGATCAGTGTGACTGAACAAATCTATTACCGCTGGAAGAAGAAATGAGCCGTTGAAGGCGCCATTGGTTCGAGCCCAGCGGCGAATGCGGAATGGGCACGGAACAACTCAAGGAACTAAAGCGGCTTCAGAAAAAGAATGAGCGCCTTCGGCGTGCGGTTTCTGACCTGACCCTGGACAAATTGATCTTGAGGGAGGCCACAACGGGAGTGATGGCCGTCTTGGAAACGGTCTAGGGTCAGGACCCATTGATTTTGTGATGGAAGTCTGAATCACTGTCCCCAAACAGGAGCAGTGATATGAGCGATCTTTTCTGGCTAACGGACTCCCAGATGTCCCGTCTTAAGCCGTTCTTTCCAAAATCGCATGGGAAGCCTCGCGTTCACTGCCCGGCAGGGCATTGAATAGCAATGTCCCGAGAGGGATGATGGACGTGTCCTGAGCGGACTAATATTTATTAACCGCAATGGGTTAAGGTGGCGGGATGCTCCAGCGGAATACGCCACCCCGAAGACACTCTACAACAGGTGGGTCCGCTGGAGCCGCAAGGCGATATTCGCCCGCATTCTCATGGAGTTGGCCTGCGAGTGTGACAAGACCGACGTGCTTATGATTGATGCGACCCATCTTAAAGCGCACCGAACGGCATCAAGCCTGGCTCTCAAAAAGGGGGCAAAACCCGCCTGATTGGGCTGACAAAGGGTGGTTTGAACTCAAAACTGCACGCCGTGACCGATGCATTCGGTCGCCCGATCCGGTTGTAGCTGATCGCTGGAAACGACGTGAGTGATTACATCGGCGCACGTGCCCTGATGGCGTCCCTTCCGAGGGCCAAATGGTTGCTCGCTGATCGTGGATATGACGCAGATTGGTTTCGTAATGGATTGAAAGATATGAAGATTGAGCCCTGCATTCCGGCACGAAAATCGCGCAAACAGATCATCTTGCATGACAAGTCCCGGTACAAATCCCGCCACAAAATCGAAAACATGTTCAGTAAGCTCAAAGACTGGCGACGCATCGCCATGCGTTATGACAGATGCCCTGAACTCTTCCTCTCTGCCGTTGCACTCGCCGCAATCGTCTTATTTTGGTTATGAGTCCTGACCCTAGAGACATCTTATTCTTTATGCATTCTTCTTGTATTCTGTATATTTAGTAATACTATTAATAACTTACTGATATCTCCCCTGGCTTATTAAGAGTGCTCAATACTGACTTCTGGGGTCAGGCCCACATGCTCTTTGAATACCCGGATCATGACCTCCTGTGCCTCAACATCGTTCTCCCCCGGCACAAGCACAGCACCATGAATGGGGAGCGCTGGTATGTTCTTGTCTTTCAGGGCCAAAAGAACAGAAACAAGGATGTCTGACTCCTGCCGCATGAGCAGCATGCCAACCCCGGCACCAAATCGATGAACAATCAGTGGATGCCTATTGCTGACTGCCTCAAGTATTTCAGTCAGTGATATCCTCTTTGGGATGGTTTTCCTGGCTCGCTTGGGCATGCGTCCCAGAGGTTTACTGGCGTTAATGGCCGCCTGAATGACCTTCTTGACGCCAGGACGACAGCTTGTCGGGATACCAAATTCAGACAGGTCGTAGAGGTCGCCTTCTGGAGGCGTAGTCCCCTCAAGTCCGTAAAGCAGCATGAGACCCATCTGGCCGTAGTCGAGCTCTGCAACGTAATCCTCGCCTAGCATCATGTTTTCAAGACGTTCAGAGAGTTTCAAACGTTGCCAGAATCCGCCATACAGCCTGCCTCCCTGCGCAAAGTCAGAGATGTTAAATATGCGCTTCAGACGACGATCATGAGAGTTGATGTCTGGACCTGTCCCGCTTTCGTTCCGCCCCTTGTGCTCATTTAGGCGGCGATCTTTTCAAAAGCCAAGGGACTTTTCCAGCCTAATGCCGAGTGTCTCCGGCGGGGATTATAGAACCCATTAATGTACTCGAAGATGGCGATCTCAGCAGCCCTGCGGGTTTGCCAAGAGTGCCGCCAGATCAATTCCGCTTTGATGGTTTTGAAGAAGGTTTCCATTGCGGCGTTATCATAGCAATTACCCTTGCCGCTCATGGATACCTTGAAGCCATACCGGCGCAGGATTTTCTGGTAATCCTGCGAGCAATATTGGCTGCCCCTATCAGAATGATGGATGCATCCTTTGGGCGGCCTGCGCAGGGTTATGGCCATGTTCAGCGCCCGTATGGCCAGATCGCGCTTCATCCGGTTGCTGACAGCCCAACCGACCACGCGCCTGGAGTACAGGTCCAGAACCACGGCCAGATAGAGCCAGCCCTCGCGGGTCCAGATGTAGCTGATATCAACAACCCATTTTTGATTGGGTCGATCTGCTGAGAAGTTCCGGTTCAGCAGGTTTGGCGTGATGTTGAACTTGTGATTGCTGTCCGTTGTGGCCTTGTACTTACGGGTTCTGACAACAGATATGCCGTTCTGGCGCATCAATCGGCCGACACGGCGGTGACCAATATCCAGACCAAGCTCTTTCAGTTCTTCGACCATTCTCGGTCGGCCGTAGCTCTGCAAACTCAGGCGGTGCTGCTCCCGGATGTGGGCCAACAGAACCATATCCCCACGTTGACGCTGGCAGGCAGGGCGTTTGCGCCAGGCTCGGTAGCCACGTGGGGTGACATCCACAATCCGGCAAAGTCGCTCTGTGGGAATGCTATTGCGGTGCTTTTCAACAAATGAAAACCTCATTTGCTTTGGTCCGCAAAGAAGATTGTTGCTTTTTTTAGCAGCTCCCTCTCCTCACGTAGAAGGCGGTTTTCCCGGCGAAGGCGCTCGTTCTCATTGGCCAGTTCCTGATCCTCTTTCGAAACAACGTCCGCGTCACGATAGGTTCTGATCCACTTGCACAGGGTGGACATACCAACCCCAAGATCGGAGGACACCTGTCGGCGGGTCAGCCCGCTGGTCAGTGCGATCCGCACTGCGTCGCGTTTGAATTCTTCGGATGGTCGTGGTGCCATGGTGTATCTCCTTTGGGGCAGAATATGCTCTCAAAGGGGCGGAACAATACCGTGACAGGTCCAGTCCGGGAGGGAGCAGGAGACGTCTGTCTTTTCCAGTCAAGTGTTGATGACCTGCATCTGCTCTCTGAGGGTAGGGGTCTCTTCTGTGTCTGCATATTCGACCAGTTTGCCGGGTTTATCGTCCCGTTGTTTAGGTTCTCTCAGCAGAATGACTTCTTCATCTGGTGTTCGTCCGATATCAGCAAAGGTGATGCATGAGCCTTCAATCAGGCGCAAAAGCCTAGATCCCGAGCCAAGAACTGTCTGTTTTCCGCTGACGGCAACGTTCAAAGCCTGATCTTTGATCGTGAACTTACGTTCTCCCGCAGACAAAGAGATGAAAGACATCTCTTCGGCAGACATTACCTTCAGGATATCAGAAAGGGTCTTGCCAAGCGCCACATCTTTGTAGCGGGATTTCGATCGCAGGATCTGGTGGCTTTGGGTGACATGAACTTGCCCACCAAGAACTTCCAACTGGCGGTGAACCAAATCACACACAACAGCTTCAACTGTGGCTTCGTAGGTGGCTTGAGCAGCAGCATTCCGTCTTCGTTTGCGCTTCTTATAGTAGGCTTCATACCCTTCCATGAATCGCAGAACGTCCTGGACCAGCGCCGTCATGGCAGTGGAGGCACAGCAACGATGTGGGTTGAAAGGGCGGGCAGGAATATCGTCAGTCGTTGGATCCGACTTGAGCGGGGCTGCTCCTGAATTCCCGGAGGGTGTCATAGGCCATTCTCTAGGTTGGATTTGTCCATCCAGTCGCGCAACACGTCAATTTTGAACCCAGCTCCGTACCGTGCAGCGACCTCTTTGTTGCTGTGACCAAGGATCACTTTGCTGATTTCTTCAGGACAACTGGTGTTTCTCAGGTCGTCCTTCTTCCTGTGCCGTAGGCTGTGCAACGCCTTCTTGGGGTCAGAGATGACTTTCCTGAAGCGTTTCATCATCGTTGCTGAGGCTGCAGTATTTCCTTTGTCGCGACCATACCGATCAAAAATTGGTGCCTCCTCCAGCTTGTTCTCTCTATGCTCCTGTAACGCTTCGTCCAATCGGTCAGATATGGGCAGCCGTCGCTCGCTGCTAACTGTCTTCAACCCTAGGTGGTCTCCGGCAGTATTCCCGGCGTCTTTGATCTTCAATTTGTGGAAAGGGTTGCTAGCCGACAGGCCGCGCTCGTCGATTGTGTGGTTCACCACTGCTCTGATGAAATTGACGTAGCGGGTCACGCTGTTGGGGGGGCTTCATCAGCTTTAGTGTCCCAAAAGGGTCCAATACCCCTTGGTTTCTTTGCATTTATAGCAAAATCAAGGGGAATTGGCTCCGGCGGTAGGGATCGACTTTGTAAATAACTTCTTGTTTTAATGAAACTATATCCGGTGATCTGAAAATAAAAGGGTCCGAAAAGGGTCCAAAGGCAGATCGTCGGATCTTGTTAACTCCTCTGTTTTGTCGATCTTGGCCGTCCTCTGATGGGCGCGGCTCCGTCACAGATGCATCGAGCAGGTTGGTAGGGCAACAGGCAATTTGGGCAGCCGTAAACTGGAGTAGTCAAGTAGCCAGGTAGTCGGGCTGAAAGATATGACCAGAGGACTGACCACCCCCCTTGGGTCGCCATTCTCCGAGGCCTTGGTGAACAGGCAAAAGGAGACATTCGTTTCGGCATGTGTCGATGACAACAAGGCAACTTTGCAGATTTTTCGGTTGTAAATCCAACTGCCGCGGACGGCCCAAACCGGCCCCTCGTGCAAAACCCGTCTAACGGCAGCTTCCAGCCCTTCTACGACATTCGTGCTGGGTGCAGCATGACGCGGTATATCGAGCACAAAGGGCGGACAGCCGCCATTCGCTGCGCGTAGCACCAGTGTCTGCTGTGCGGACTTTCCAGAACTTTCCGTTGGATAATTCCTGCTGGAGCTCTTGGCCCATTCACTCTGCTACGAGTCTGAATTCAGATTTTATCAGGCCAAAAGAATGAAGCTTTAAAACATGTTTTACTTCGCCAGTTGACTGCTCCGCGTCAATATAAACGGTGCTGCACTCTTCCCGACCCATTTGCTGGCTGCTAAGTATAGTACACAAATAGTCGCCCTTGATGTACCAAATTCCCGTGATGATTTGCCCGTTCAGCCATTGAAATTCCATCGAAATCGAACCGTCACCGCGGCGAACTTCTCTGTAGGGTGCGCCAAAAGGATCTTTATCATGTGTCTCTACGTAGCGGTCAGAGAACAGCTCGATAAGGTCGTCATGCAACAATCTGCCGTGGTCGGTGCTATTGGCAAAATCGTATGGCGTTTCTGGAAGCCCAGCCGCAATCATGGCTTCAGCCCAAGCTTTATAGATGCTCGGGTCAGAATAACTGTCAAATAGCGGTTTGTACCAGATCACGCTTAGCCATGGCACTTCTTTCAGAAGTTCGTCTATATAGGTTTTTGCAATCTCAACATCACCGTTTCGCGCATGCGCCTCAGCCAGCAACAGTTGCAGAGAAAGTTTCGCTTCTCCCATTTGAATGCCTGCAACGAGTGAAAGTGCTTTCTTTACATTGCCCAATCTAAGATATTGCTGCGCGAGGTCTCTTTTTTCACCCACGTTGAGCCTTGGAGAAAGCTCTTCATATGCGACAAACTCCTCCTTGGCAGTAGAATAATCGCCTGATGCGAGTAACACCAGTCCAAGGACGTTCCTCAATCGTGGATCATCTGTTTCCAGAAAGATAGCAGCCCGAGCTTCCAACAACGCCTGCTCAAAGTTCATATGCTCAATATGCAATCGTATTCGAAGGCCGATTGCGCGTGCATTTTGTGCGTCTGCGGCCAATATTGTTTCGATTGTATTTTCAAGGTCAACAAAAGCTTCAGGCACAGGTTTGACTGTGTTCCAACTCCGCTCCCAAATTATATAGTTCAATTCTGCATAGCCAATTTTGGCGTCAACGAAGCCCGGATCAAGTTCCATAGCTTTTTCATAAAGCAGAAGCGCCGGTTTGACCTTCGAGAAATTCCTGCCGTTTAACAGTCGCTGCGCTTTGACGAAAGCAAGATAGGCCTCAATATTGTTGGTTAGTTGGGTGTTGAAAGCTGAGCGTTCTGAGTTATTTAACTTGATTTTCATTGCGCCGACCGCGCTCTGCTTTAGCGTTGCCAGAAGGTCGAAAAATTGCTCTGATGGTGCACTCAAAGTTTGCTTCCAAATGACCTCCTCACTTCCGTCTTGCGTGTCGCGAAGGCGGGCTGCTATTTCAACGTTACCGTCTTTCGAGCGCACAGTTCCGTCCAGAATGTAACGGATGTCGAATTCTTCAGGCAAATCTTTGTGCGTGACCTCGATGCCTTTGTATTCCATTGAAACGATGCGCGGCACAATTGTCAGCCTGCTCAATCGAGCGAAGGAAGTGATCAGGTTTTCAGTCGCTGCGTCGGCAAATGTTTTGTTAGAGGAAATTTCGGCTTTCAGCGGTAAAATCAGGAGCCTGGGCGGTCCGGACCCGCGTGTCGCAGCACTGTCAAAGGCAAAATATCCGCCACTTGCGATCAACACAAAGATGGCAAATGCGGCCAACACGTTTCGGACCAGATCGGAATGCGGAGTTCCTAAGTTAACGATCTTGCCGATGTCACCGGGATCAAGCAGAATTTTGAACGTTGAAATTGGTTCAGACAGGTTCTTTACCTTCTGCGGACCAAGATCAGCGAATCCCAGATCAAGCTTGCCTTTCACGTTGTTAAAAACAGCCTCTGAAATGTAAATGCCGCCCGGTTCCGCCAGACCTTCCAATCTTGAGGCCACATTCACGCCGTCGCCAAAAATATCGCCGCCGTCGTGAATGATGTCGCCAAGGTTGATACCGACGCGATAGGCAATGCGACGGTCTTCGGGGATATCCACTTCGCGGTCTGCCATCTCGCGCTGGACGGCAACCGAGCACAATACAGCGTTGATCGCGCTGGGAAACTCGATGAGCGCCCCGTCGCCAGTAGTTTTGACAACACGGCCACCGAATTCCTTCACTTTTGGCCTGATGAGATCGTCGTTGATCACCTTTTGCCGGGCAATCGTGCCTGCCTCATCGACTTCCACAAGGTGGCTGTAGCCAACCATGTCGGCTGCAACAATCGCGGCCAGTCTTCTGGATTCCAATTTGGTGGACATATGTGCCCCGCAACTCAAAAAAAGCGTCGTGTCCCTGTTCGCGTCAATCATACACATGTTTCAGGAATTAGTCATTCCCGTTGAATTTCCGCGAATCACATTGCAAACTTTTAGTTCAGTTGCGTGAATAGCCCCTAGATTTGTAGACGCCTTGCTTGGTAATTTTGGAAGCAAGGAGACTGTGATGTCAGGGATTAGATTTACCGATGAGTTTAAGCGTGACGCGGTCGCACAAGTTGTGGATCGGGGATACTCAGTTGCGGACGTTTCGGAGCGATTAGGGATCAGCACCAAGTCACTTTACACGTGGAAGGCCCAGTTTTCGCAGCCGCGCAAACAGATCATCGAGACCACGGAGCAAGCCGCAGAGATCAGGCGTTTGAAGAAAGAACTTGCCCGCGTTTCTGAGGAGCGCGATATTCTAAAAAAGGCCACCGCGTACTTCGCCAGGGATGCAAAGTGAGGTACGCGTTTATGCGCTGCCCGGCAGGGTATTGCGCAGCAATGCACGAAAGGGGCAGAGCATCGGCCGATTTTTTCGGTTCGCGCCATGTGCCGTTGCTTGCGTCTGCATCCGAGCGGTTTCTATGCATGGGTTAAAAACCCGTTAAGTCATCGTGCGCAAGAAGATGAACGCCAGACAAAGCTGCTCAAAGAAGCTTGGGAAGAAAGCGGCAACATTTACGGTTATCGCAAGCTGCATGATGATCTCTGCGATCTGGGTGAGACATGTTGTCCAAACCGTGTGGCCCGACTGGCCCGATTGGCTGGGATATACGCGCAAATCGGATATAAACGCCGCCCCGGTAAGTATGGTGGCAAGCCATCAGTCGTCGTTGACAATACGCTAGACCGTCAATTCGATGTCGAGGCCCCCAACAACGTCTGGGTGACAGACATTACCTACATCAAAACACATGAAGGGTTCTCGTATCTGGCTGTAGTGATCGACCTCTTCTCCCGCCGCATCGTCGGTTGGTCTATGCAAAATAGGCAGCCAACAGACTTGGTGTTGCAGGCGTTACTCATGGCCGTTTGGCGGCGCAAACCAACGAGCAAAGTCCTGGTACATTCTGACCAAGGTTCACAGTTCACAAGCATTGATTGGGCGTCGTTTCTCAAACACCACAATCTAGAACACAGTATGAGCCGCCGCGGGAATTGCCATGATAATGCCGTGGCCGAGAGCTTCTTCAACCTGCCTAAACGCGAACGCATCCGTCGCAGGACATACAAGACCAGAGAAGACGCTAGATCTGACGTGTTCGATTACATCGAGATGTTTTACAATCCGAAGCGCAAACACGCTAGGAATGGGATGTTGTCGCCAGCGGCCTTTGAAAGACAACAACAACGGAAGCTGCAAGGCGTCTAAGAAACTTGGGGCTATTCAAAGTTCTCAGGTTTCCGCGATGTACTTCGAGCCTATCCTGCTGGTCCAAAAACCCGTTGAGCCCGCTATTTTGAGCCAATCCCGCAGACCTGCCAAATCTCGTTGGCGCCCATGCTACTGCCTTTTGCAGGGAAGCGGTAGATCAACTCCAAGTCCGAATTCAAGATCTCGATGTCGATGGCTTGTGAGAATTCGCGCAAAAAATGAGCGTTTACGGTGAGGTCGCCAATCCAGGCTTGATCGCCGAGACCGCCGTCAAAATAGTAGACGTCCCATTCAATTGTATAGGAAGGTTCCGAGGCTTGGGTGAAATGCAACAAGAGCGTTTCGGTTTGGCCGTCGGTGCCATAGAGGCGTGGCAGTGCGGGCCCAAAAAACATCATTTTCAACTGACGGGTCTCTTGTCCCGATTCATCGCAGCCAATTTGCAAGGCGAATTCATGCTTTTGCACGGAAAGAGACAGCGAATGAAGTCCCATCGGGTTTCTGCTATCAGTAGCCATCCACGATTGCGCGAAGGCAGCGCTGCCAGTTCCCAGCACAGCAGTCAAACTCAGGCAGGCAAGTCCGTTGAACAAACGAATGATGGGGGGGCTCTGTTTCACAAATGATCCTATTGGCATGTCGGGCCTTGAAACCATGTGCGAACGAGTGCCGAGGTCGCTTTGATTTCTGACGAGTACGAAAGGGCCAATCCCATAGGGCGGCCGGACTCGAAATCATACCCTGCGTAGGTCAAACATTGCCCATGCGACGTGCGCCGGTAGGTAACGCCCGTACAGGCTGGATTGTCGAGGCATACTTGCACACATTCGGAAATGTGCCCGGCAGTGACCGCCTGATTTGCATTCAAGGTCCTGCCTGTCTCGGGGTCCTTCTGGTGCATCAAACCCTGATAAAACGTATAGCCACCATAGTTACCTGCAACAGGTGCCTTTGAAAAAGAACATCCTGCTGCTGCGGGCTGTGCTGCAAGCAAAGCCAGAGCCAAAACGGTCGCACGTCTCATTGGCGCGCTGCCGATCATGGCTCCAGTCTACAAAATTCGGAATTGCCGTTGGTATGCTTCAAGATCACGGTATCATTTCGCCGCAATTTGTCGCTTGCGACCCTTGTGGTCGCCGAAGTGGCCCAAATATTGCGCCCACATTTTCTGTCTCCCCAAGAAACACATGTGTTGCCACTTCTTGTCAAATCGCTTTCACATATGGAAAGATCTGACCAAACATAGTAGGCGCTCGCATTATGCATATAGTATAAATTGCCTTGGGCACTTGCCGCGCCCGCTGCAAACACGCTGCCAATTGCCAAGGCGGATGCAACCAAAATTGCGTTTGTCTTTTTTCCAGTTGAGTTCGGCATATCGATCTTTCTTTCATATTTCAGAGGCTCATTGACCCTTTTCTACGATGAATTTGACGACCTACATATTAGGGTAAATGTACTAGTTGCCTTGAAGGCATGGCCAAGTAGGATGGCGCTCTGGATCGGAGACCCATATGGCGATATTGCTCATTCCCCCCAGTGATTTCACCGAGGACCGGGCAAAGCTTTTTGCGCGTGCACCTTCCAAGATCTATTTCGGCCATATCGCGTCATTTATGGTACTAACCTATCTGGCGTGGGATGTATTGCCGTTTTTTGTGCTGGTCATTTGGGCAGCATGGGAGATTTTTGGAACCCCCATTTTACTTCACCAGCTCACGAAATCCGTGCCAACAACATCGACTGCTGATTTTGATCTTTCCGCATGGCAAATACGTCTGCATGGGCTTTTTGCTTTTGTAGGTGTGAGTTGGGGGCTGTTTGTTGCACTCGGCCTGGATGTTGAAAACCCCGCTCATTTTTCTATTCAAATGGCCATTGTTGCTGGTGCCTGTGCCTCGGCTTCGCGCTCTCTGGGGATTTTCCGGTTCTCATTTTATGTCTATGTCATCCCTTTCACGGGCCTACTTGCCCTTCGCATTTTCATGCTGGGTGGCGACTACATCCTGCTTGGGATTTTGGTACTTATTTTCATGGGTATGCTGTGTCGGCTTGCCAATGATACCAGTGAGGAGCTCTCTGATTATCTCGCGACAAAGGTGGAAAATCTAGATCTCGCGCAGAAGTTTGAGCGCGCGGCGTATGAGGCCAATGCAGCCAATTTGGCAAAGACTCAATTTCTCGTCCAAGCAAATCATGATTTGCGTCAACCGATCCATGCAATTGGCTTGCTCTCCGAATGCTTGCGAGATCAAACTATGAATGAGGAGGGTCGAAAAATTCTCGACACGATAGATGCCTCAGTTGGAAATTTAGCAAGTCTTTTCAAGTCATTACTTAACATCACTTCACTTGAAACCGGTGCCATTCAAAAGGATATTAGTGTCTTTGAGCTCAACGATGTCATCGAGCAAGTGGTGCGCCAGGCCCTACCCGAAGCGAGTGAGCATAAGACGAAATTGGCGCATGTCGCAACATCTGTGTGGGTCGAAACGGACAAAGCACTTTTGACGTCCATTTTGCAAAATCTAGTTTTCAACGCCGTCAATTACTCAAGAGGGCAACGGGTTTTGATCGGTGTACGCCGGCGTCGCGACTGCGTTTCTGTGGAAGTTCTTGACCAAGGCTTTGGCATGTCTGAAGAGTTGCAATCACGGGTCTTTTGTGAGTTTGAGCGCGGCAACTCGGACGGGCCAAATCGTGTAGAAGGGCTTGGCCTTGGTTTGGCGATTGTTGCCAGAACGGCGAAACTTTTGGATTTTTCGATTGAACTAAAGTCAATAGAAGGCCGAGGCTCGCATCTTGCGCTGTGCGACCTGAAGGCTGTCGACAAACCGCTCAGCCCGGATCAGAACGGAGCTACAGGCGCTCATGTCCAGCCAAAAAACCAGACAATCATGGTAATCGATGACAACCCGCAAATACTTGCCGGTTTGCAACTGCTATTATCGAAGTGGCGCTACGAAGTCGTTGCAATCGAGCCGCATTCACTGAGTTTCCCCAAAACAGCGCCGGACGTAGTGATCAGCGATTTGCACCTGAACATCGAGAGTAACGGCCTTGAACTGGCGCAGAAAATTGTCGCGCATTACGGCCGAAAAATTCCGACGCTTATCATCAGTGGAACCTTGACGCCCGAGCTTGAATTGTCTGCCAAGAAGGCCGGGTGCTGGACGCTTCTCAAACCGGTTTCACCTCGTGAACTGCGCTCAACATTGTTGGCGATGCGGCACAAAACAACCGAGTAAAAACGGCCCGTCCCTTGCCTAGACCAATCCATTGAGCGCCGCAATTGCGGCAGCGCTTGCTCGGTTTGAGACATCTAGCTTTTTGAAGAGGGCAGACATATGTGCCCGCACGGTGAAAGGCGAAATATCGAGTTCTCTGGCAATCTCTTTGTTGGATTTGCCTTGGCCAAGGCGTACGAGCAGATCGATATGGCGGGGCGACAGACCCAGGGTGATGTCCGGGTTTTCAAGGTCATTTTCTGGCTGTGCTTCGAGCAGCATAACAACCTCGCCGTCCAAAACATCGGCGATGGCCTTTTGAATTTGCTCAGGGAGGACTGATTTCGAAATATAGCCATTTGCCCCCGCCGCCAACATCATACGGGCTATTTTAGGGTCTTCGTTCATTGAGACCACGATGATCGCGGATTGCGAACACTTTTGCCGCAAATATTCGACAGAATTTGCTCCATCAAAACCTGGAAAAACCAAATCTAAAATTAAAAGAGTCGGATGGCTGTCATCCTCAATGAGGCTTAATAAGGCTCCGAATTCTGCCGCTTCTAGGATAGTCCCCGGTAGGATACGACGAATGATTCTCGTCATTCCCTCGCGGAAAATAGGGTGATCGTCGGCAACAATGATCGTGTCTGTCGTCATACCCATCCTCTTTTTTGCCCCCAATACCAACGGACTGCTAAACATCGGGAGAGTCAATCCTGTGCTAAAGCGAAGCCACCGGATACTGGCTACGACCTTAGTGCAGATGTCCTAATATTTCCGGACCCAAGTTTCCTATAAGTTAAGCGTTAGAAAAACCACGACCATCTAGTGCCAATGCAACTGTGCTTGAGGTTTAGTGGATTGAAACACTAAAGGAGGCAATTGGATTGCTCGGGATTATTTACAATTAGATCATCCCTGGTCTGGGCTCGCTGCTTCTGCTGATAAAGAAGGTCTTCACCGGCTTTATTCAACTCACCCTTTCGCTTGCATCGTTCAGTCTGGGCTGCACCGTTTTTCAAACGGTTATCGGGCTGGTGTTGTGGCTAATAGTCTGGCTTTGTGCCTGGGGCACGGGGCTGCGACAGTACAAACGGTGCAAAAATATCCTGAAATTCGATGCCGCCGAGGAATAAGGATTAACAACCATGCCGACCAACAGCCAAGATCGGCAGTGTACCTGTAATGACGCCGCCAGAATGAAGGCTGTATCGAAAACATGGGATCGCTACAATTCCGTGACCAAATATCAATGTAACACCTGCGACAATGGCGTTGAAATAATTCCGTTGTCCCACATTGGCTACACGTTAATCGTCGGCGTTTTGGCCCTTTCATTCATCATATATTTCTTCGTCATCAGAGCCCATGACACCGGATTTTGGACGTATTCCATTGTTGGAAGCCTTATCGCTTATCAACTGTTCACGACAACCGCCCACTGCTTGGCACACCGCCTATATCCCCTAGCACGCGGGCCCAAAGCCCCTGTGTTTCAAGTGCGAAAAGACAATCTTCGCTCTCGCATCGAGGGTATGAGCTTCCTCAGCGGTGTATTCCTTCCGATCATTTTGGGCGGGTTCCTCCTTGGGGTCGCTCTCGTGTTTGGGATTTTACACGACTTCTATTTCCCTCGTCCCTAATTAATTCAATGACTGCAATGAACTCAGCCCCGCTCAGCAGACTTCGATGTCTGTCGCACCGAATGGCCGGTTTCCGCCCCTCCTGCATGGTCTCTCCTGCCGCCACCTCATCAGATAGAAGGTCGGCTTCGGGCTGGAAACTACCGTTAGGCGGGTTTGACTCGAATGGCAGCATTGGGCCGTTCCTGCAGAGTGGGTTTTGTTTGGTGGAAGTTTGGAGTGTCCGTGTGACTGCCGGATGGTGGGCATGTGGGGTCCTCATTTTTCGACAGTTTAACGAGCAAAGAGGCGCAGCTCTACGAGGGATTTTCCCAGCCGAAACGGTGCGGCAAAGCTAACCAGGCAGAGAGCAAGGATTTGCAAGATCAAGATCCGGACATTGTCCTGCAGCACTTCCCATTCGCTTTTGAGCTGGGTGACATGGGAGATCAGATCATCATAAGTCCGCGCGAGTATCAGGAAATCTCCGGCGATAGCGGGCACTTTGCGGCGCATGTTGTCGACTGCCGACTGGGTTGCGTCATCCAGCGCAGTAAAGACAATAAAGGCTGCGGGATCAAAGGCATTTGCCTTGGCGGCCATCTCCCTCATTTCGCCCATATCATCGCGCCCGCCCAGTAAAAACGACAGGCTGCGCAACGGGGCGACTTCATCCGTGACTGCCAGAAACAGGGGCAAGTCAGCATTGCCTGCCGTTGAAGCAGACAGGAATTCGATCTTGTCACACAGCACAGAAATGTCGGTGTCATAAGCCGGGTCGCAGAACCGCAGGCGAAAACGGGCGGCGTCGCGGTCAAAGGCGGCTGTTGCGGCAAATGCGATGTCGATCTGGCGTTCCAGCCGCGAACTGTCGGTGGTGTAAATGCCCGATATCACCGCCACCAGGGCTCCAAAGCCACCCAGTACCACCCAGACCAGATCGGCGACTTTCCAGGCGTGGTGACCGGCAGGGTTGCGAAACAAAAAGCCAGTGCCGACACAACCCATGGCAAAACACATCAGGATTAGCAGCAGCTGGTTGTCGGCAATAATCATCATCGGGCAGCAATAGTCCCCTGAGGCAGATAACTCTGGCCCAAGTGTAGCGGCGGGATCGTCCCGGTTTCAACTGCCGTGGCAGTTGGCTCACGAGATCGTTTGGCGGGCCACAGCTGGCGGACAGAGAGCGCCTTTCACCTTCTCGGCCCAGTCGACAATGACCCAAGCCAGATCGCGGATATTGCGATCGCGCGGTGCGCCGCCCTTGGCCTTGCTGAAATGCTTGCAATCCGCGCTGGCCCACAACAGGCCGACAGGGCGGCCCTGCACCAGCTCGGTCGGATCCACCTCCCAGATATTGCTATCCAGATATTGCTATCCAGATGGATGGTGTCCGGGTGGTTGGCCTGGTGCAGCGCTAGGGCTGCGGCGCTGTGGTTGATGGCGTAGTCAGGGCTGCGGCCCAGAGCCATTTCAATCCCAGTGCTGGCGCCACCGCCTCCGGCAAAGCTGTCGATGATCAGTGGTGCGGACATGGCGTCCTCCTGGTTTCCGTCGCTGGTCCTTCGGTGGTGAAGGGCCACAGAGAGAGATCAGTGCTTTCCGCCAGCTCTGCGCATCCGGCGCCTCATGATGGTGTGCCGCTCACCCACAAGCTCAGCCAAGGCAGCTTTCTTGCGTTCAATGCGAACATGAAGCTTTGCCAGTCGCCGGATCTCGATTTGGTTTGCGAAGTGCAGCCATGCTGCCCTGAGGCCAAATGGCTCTGTGGTGGTCGTGGCGTCACCTGTCATTTCGCGGTGCTCTTGTGCACCAGTTGCTGGTGCACAAATGTTGGTTTCAAATTGTGCCGGCATGGCGTCCACTTGGGTTCCTTAGTTGGATAAATTTGCGGCGGCGGGCTTGGGGATAGCGCCGCGCCAGGCGTCGCATTCCGAGCGCAGGTGTTGAAAGCGCGCGGCGGCGTTCTGATCAGTTCCGAGGTCGCGGCGGCTGACGATATTGCACCAGCCAAGGACAAAGGCCCGCGGTTCGCCGGGGAACTGGTGAACCTTGCGCAGGAAATCTGCGAACCGGGGCTCATTGCAGAGCATGCCTGCCTGTTGGGCAGCGGGCAGGCCGCCGAACAGGGTTCTTAGTGATCCTGGCATCTGGTCCGATCCGTGAAATTGGCGGGGGCGCGGTTTGCAAAATCCGTGAGTGGCTTTCGCTCCCCGGTGGCGGGCCGCAGCGCGCCGGTGTGGGGAAAAGGGCCGGGACAGAGGCCCCGGCCAAGTGGACGCCCTAGCTGTAGGTCGCTGGTTCGGGCACCATGGGAGGTTCGGTGGTGTGGATGCCGGCGGGCGTTCGCTGCGCGGTTTCGATCCAATTCTGGATCGCCTCATCCTCGGTCCAGCCGATAGCGGCGGTGCCATACAGCTGGATCTCGAGTGCAGCGCGATATGGCACCTGAAATGGATAGTACCCGCCGGTTTCAATCACCGCGCAGGCGACCACGTCGCGGCGTTCGCCCAGGGGCAGGGCAGACGGCGTGTCCGCAAATCGGTTAGCGAGGGTCTGGAACATGGTCACTCCCCTATGCTGCTGGGGGCAGGGCATGCCCCTTGGCCTGTGCGATTGCGCGGGTTTTGGCCGCAACGCGGTCCAGCGTCTGGTCCAGATCGTTTGGTTCTGGCGTCGGTTCCCTATCAATCTGGTTTGATGCTGAGATGGCTTGGGAAGCCGAACCTTCTGGTCGCCGGGGACGGCAGCAAGCTTATAGCGACGCTGCAATCCAAGCATGTCTGACCCTTAAGGTTCTGTTCGGCTTGCCTCTGAGGCAAATGACAGGGTTTATAGAAAGCCTGCTTGAGCTGGTCGGGTTGAGTTGGGCGGTTCCAGACTTCAGTACGCTGTGTCGTCGCCAGAAAACCTTAGCGGTGAACATTCCATATCGTGGCTCAGGAGGTCCCTTGCATCTCTTGATTGATAGTACAGGCATCAAGGCCCCCTCTCGGCAGCATCCTGCGGATGCGCCTGCCGGGCACTGTGGCGACAGCTGACCGGATACCACCGCCGAAGCCGCGTTGAGACGAACCCTCTCGGGATCATGCTTCGCATAACCCTGCCGGGCAGTGGATGCATTGTGTGAAACTGCTCGGTCAGCGCCTCTCCGCGCGTGACTTCGATCGACAGGTCGCGGAAATCCAAATCCGCGCCGCGATTCTCAACGGCTTCACTGCGCTTGGAATCCCCAAGACAGAGGCCGTAGGCTAAATCCGTCCGGTGTAAGGGAAAGCCTGACCTCAAACTGATTTGTGCAACAAAGCCCCCCAGATAAGATCGTTGCCGCACCGGTGCCACATAATGTGCCACCAGATCTGTTGACCAATTGCCCAGGCCATACAGGCCCGGTGCCGCAAGATGAGGGCCAGATGTTTGACGCCATGTTGGCCGAGGCAAAGGGGCGCGCTTGTGCCAACGGCAAACTGGTGGCGATTGACAAAATACTAAATCTCAGTGGCTTACGCTGACCTGTTGGGCTTTTCTGGACGCGTAACTGCAATGTCGATTGAGAAACTTGTTACGACATTGGTACGCTGTGCAGCACCGGTCACAAAGGGCCGCGGTTTCCGGCCATTCGCTGCGTTCCACTCCAAGGGCCGCTATGCGCAGAAACCGGGCTTTGCAAAGTCTTGTCGGCCTCCCGAAAGTAGGCCTTGGTGCCGGATATGGCAATTGGCAGGTCTGAGCTCAACCGACTGGATGCTGTGCTGTGGACGGGAAGCCGTTTCGGTACTTGATTGTAGCGTGACCAAAACGACCGCTTTTGGCGTGTAGGTTTCGGCGGCACACTTTTGATCAAGCAAGCAGTAAGACCCCGGTTGGCACTAATTGGATCGTGAGATGAACCTTTGAAGTGGATTCAAAACCTCGCTCATCCATTTCGACTCTCTCATTGATTCAGATACACAGCGGGCTACAATCGATTTGGGTCTGACCCATTACCCGTTGTGATTTTTAAGGAAGAAAATAATGTTCAAATTAAATTTCTGGCTCTGCGTATCGGCCGCAATGATCGGCTCCGCAGCTTTGGCCGCAGGTGACGACCACCCCGTATCGGATGAAGTGATAGCTGAGCAGCGCGCAGCGCTCGCTGCCGCCACCGACGGCATGGGATATGGCCCACAGTCGCCACGCGATATCGATGCACATAATGGCGCCAACCATCGTGCGTTCGGCACCGCGCCTGCGGTAACTCAGATGGCGCTTTGCGACATCCATTTCCACGAGAACGCCGAGCACAAGGGCGGTGAATTCACAACCTTTGCCGGAAATGGCGACGGTCACGGATATGGCACTGGCTTCAAGTACAACGGCGTGCTGACCGAGGCGGAATTGGCTCCTATCGATTTGCCAGTCGGCGAAAGCAAGCATGGCGACCTTGTTCCGGGCGATACCATCGAGATTCACTTTGTTCATTCCACCGCGCAGGCGACTCTTGGCAATAGTCTTGCCACATGCCTGAGCGATGCCATCGGCAACCCGCAATTGCGCGTCGAAACCGTCGTTGCGGTGCTGGTATCCGAGGGCGGAGCCGACTTTACCGAAGTGGCTCATATCGGAGAGATTAACGGCCTGAACCAGGTTCCTAACCTGCCGACTGATCTGGGTGAACCGGTCGTCTACGACGGCTCGACCACCGGCCCTGGCTACAATGAAAAAGGCTCGCCCTTTCAGGTGACCTGGAGCGTGCGCCCGAATGTCTTGAAGCTAAGCATTGCTTCGGTAGGCGAGTGGTTGCATGACAACTCCTTCAGCGAAGATCATGCCCATGGCGTGAGGAATTTGCTCATCAATCCCGACCTTCTGTCGCAGATCTACTAATCGCAAATTCGGCTAGGGGTGGGCAATTCTGCCCGCCTTTTTCTCTGAGGCGGTTCTGCTTGGGTGGACAAAACTCATTCATGTTTGTCGCGGGCAAAAACGACCGATTTTGCCCCGCTCCGGGAAGTGTCTGACGTCAGCGCCTATGGGTCCAAATAGCGTTATTTGATAAGAGAGTGTTTCTGGCTCATCGTAACCATTGAGGAGTGGAACATGAGACATACAACTGGAACAGGCAAAAGCCCTGGCGAGAAGATCGTCAAAGATATCAAGCGGGCCACCCCTGCCCGGCGGCACATGCGCAGCATGTGTGAGAGGGGCGCAAGCATTACTCATCCGAAGAGAAGATCAGGATCGTCCTGGATGGCCTTCGTGGCGATGGACCTGTCCCGCTTTCGTTCCGCCCCTTGTGCTCATTTAGGCGGCGATCTTTTCAAAAGCCAAGGGACTTTTCCAGCCTAATGCCGAGTGTCTCCGGCGGGGATTATAGAACCCATTAATGTACTCGAAGATGGCGATCTCAGCAGCCCTGCGGGTTTGCCAAGAGTGCCGCCAGATCAATTCCGCTTTGATGGTTTTGAAGAAGGTTTCCATTGCGGCGTTATCATAGCAATTACCCTTGCCGCTCATGGATACCTTGAAGCCATACCGGCGCAGGATTTTCTGGTAATCCTGCGAGCAATATTGGCTGCCCCTATCAGAATGATGGATGCATCCTTTGGGCGGCCTGCGCAGGGTTATGGCCATGTTCAGCGCCCGTATGGCCAGATCGCGCTTCATCCGGTTGCTGACAGCCCAACCGACCACGCGCCTGGAGTACAGGTCCAGAACCACGGCCAGATAGAGCCAGCCCTCGCGGGTCCAGATGTAGCTGATATCAACAACCCATTTTTGATTGGGTCGATCTGCTGAGAAGTTCCGGTTCAGCAGGTTTGGCGTGATGTTGAACTTGTGATTGCTGTCCGTTGTGGCCTTGTACTTACGGGTTCTGACAACAGATATGCCGTTCTGGCGCATCAATCGGCCGACACGGCGGTGACCAATATCCAGACCAAGCTCTTTCAGTTCTTCGACCATTCTCGGTCGGCCGTAGCTCTGCAAACTCAGGCGGTGCTGCTCCCGGATGTGGGCCAACAGAACCATATCCCCACGTTGACGCTGGCAGGCAGGGCGTTTGCGCCAGGCTCGGTAGCCACGTGGGGTGACATCCACAATCCGGCAAAGTCGCTCTGTGGGAATGCTATTGCGGTGCTTTTCAACAAATGAAAACCTCATTTGCTTTGGTCCGCAAAGAAGATTGTTGCTTTTTTTAGCAGCTCCCTCTCCTCACGTAGAAGGCGGTTTTCCCGGCGAAGGCGCTCGTTCTCATTGGCCAGTTCCTGATCCTCTTTCGAAACAACGTCCGCGTCACGATAGGTTCTGATCCACTTGCACAGGGTGGACATACCAACCCCAAGATCGGAGGACGCCTGTCGGCGGGTCAGCCCGCTGGTCAGTGCGATCCGCACTGCGTCGCGTTTGAATTCTTCGGATGGTCGTGGTGCCATGG
Source organism: Parasedimentitalea psychrophila (assembly GCF_030285785.1). NCBI lineage: Bacteria > Pseudomonadati > Pseudomonadota > Alphaproteobacteria > Rhodobacterales > Paracoccaceae > Parasedimentitalea > Parasedimentitalea psychrophila. The sequence continues at coordinate 3,775,607 of NZ_CP127247.1, forward strand.
TGTATCTCCTTTGGGGCAGAATATGCTCTCAAAGGGGCGGAACAATACCGTGACAGGTCCAGGCAGGAAGTAGTGCTCTAACAAGATGCGGTTCTTCAAGGTTTGATGCCACCGCTCGATCTTACCTTGGGTTTGCGGGTGATACGGCGCGCCACGGCTGTGCTTCATGCCCTTGTCTTGCAGCCATTCCGCCAGTTCCCCTGAGACGTAGCTGGAACCGTTATCACTCAGCAGGCTGGACCTGTCCCGGCTGGTCGCGGCTCCGCTTGGCAATCCTCGGGCGCTTGCTGGGCCGTACCAACCCAATGACGACACAGCGCTATGCTCATTTGGCGGACGACCCCTTGCGTGACGCGGCGGAGGTGATGGCTGGAAAATGAGGATGCAATAATCTTCAGGCTCATACCCTGAAGGTCGTAGGTTCAAATCCTACTCTCGAAATCTATGTTTACTTTGTATATCAATATGTTAATCGCATTTTTCGAGAAAGTTCCTGCGTTTGTGGTTTGGCAGTGGAAGCATCCGGGGTCATCCCGTCACGCTGCAGCGAACGGCAAGTTGGATTCCTAAACGGACCAAATTGCTTGGCAGACGTCATTGCAGCGACGACGGGCAGCTGTCCGCCGACGGAGAGACCGCCCAGTTCAGGGACATATTTTCCGGCGGTTCTGGTCGGCTCAAGCCTATCCGCTACCGCTCCGGATTCCAGAGATGAATCCATAACCTCAATTTGTCGAGAACTGCCCGCCAGCGTCGCAATCCAGGGCAGCCTCAATAACCGCTTAACTTTGGTCCGCCTAATTTTCGGAGCGCTTCTGAAAGTTTCACTTGAATGAATCAATTTTGAGGCCTAGCATGCGCACCTCAATTGCGGATGGCGTCGCATTCGCTGTTGCCAGGTGCTGAATGTAACTCCACTAATTGTGCCTCCAGCACCCCAGCTCACGCGAAAGCGGCGAAAGTCCGCCCTTCCGGGAGTAGTACTATGGCCTTTAGAATTGAAGCCGAATCTTTTTCGAGAGACGTCGCATTCAAGGTCAAGTCACTGGCCCCGGCCTCAGCCAACCAAGTCTTGCAGGCCGACGGGAGCGGAGAGCAACGAGCTTCCTACGTCTTTGACCGCTCGGCCGGCACCTACGCCCTCACCATTGGTTATTTCGACGAGAACGATGGCGTCTCCAGTTTCGGCGTCTTCGTCGATGGCGTCGAAATCGACAACTGGTTGTGGGATGAGGATCTCGGAAGCGCATTCGCCAACAATATGACGGCCACGACCCGCACAATCACGGGCGTCCAGATCAATCAGGGCGAGGCGATTGAAGTGGTAGGAATGAAGGACGGCGGCGAACCGCTGCGCTTTGACTTCGTCGACTTCGCGCCTTTGGGAGCCGATGTGATCGCGCCCGAGGTCGTTAACGTCATGGCGCCCGACATTGGGCTTGCGCAGGCCGGCACTGCATCAACCGAGATCAGCGTGACCTATTCGGATAATGTCGCGCTGGATGTCTTGTATTTCGACATTGATGATATCAGAGTAACGGGACCTAGAGGCATTGACGTGGACGTCATAGGCTTCTCCGTCGATACACCGTCGGACGGAACTCCGCGCACCGTCACCTACACGATCGAGGCCCCGGGCCTCACTTGGGATCCCGCCGACAATGGATTCTATTCGATTTCGCTCGAAGCCCTTGAGGTTCACGACACCTCGTTCAATGCAGCGCAGGCGATCGTCGACCTGGCCTCGTTCACCGTCGCCATTGATGACCAACCCCCGCCCCCGTCTTTCCGCATCGAGGCGGAAAACTTCACGCGCGACGTCGCGTTCCAAGTGAAGTCACTGGCCCCTGCATCAGGCGACCAGGTTTTGCAGGCTGAAGGGCAGGGCGAGCAGCGTGCCTCTTACGTCTTTAATCGTCCGACCGGCACCTACGAACTCACCATAGGATATTTCGACGAGAATGATGGTGTCTCCAGTTTCGGCGTCTTCGTCGATGACGTCGAAATCGACAACTGGTTGTGGGATGAGGATCTCGGTAGCGCATTCGCCAACAATATGACGGCCACGACCCACACGATCCAAGGTGTTAACATCAATATGGGCGATGTGATCGAAGTCGCTGGAATGAAGGACGGTGGCGAGCCGCTGCGCTTTGACTATGTCGACTTTGCCGGCGCTTCAGGTGTCGAGACGATCATCTACGACCCGTTTTTGAGTGAGTTGCCCAATGTCGAAATGGAGGTCCGGCGCGGTCAGGATATCGCACTGCTGACGCCGCTGGCCAATGCCGACAGGTACGATGACGATGCCCTTGACCTGATCGTCGACGCACTCGACGAGGGTTGGAACTTCTACCGCCAGATCACCGGACGCGAACCAGCATTGCTTGCTGGGCGTCATATCGATGGCCTTGGCACAATCGCGGTAGTCGAGCGGACCTGCGGCGCCGGTTGCGCCTTTCTGGGTCTTACAGGAATCGAGATCTGGGCACAGCCATACTTCAACGAATGGATGCATGACAACGTCCGCGACAACAACCAATACGATCAGATCCTGTTTTATGAATTGGGGCGGAATTTCTGGTTCTATTCCGACCAGATCGGTGCCATGCCGATCAACGTGCCGGTGACCTTCGCCGTGGCCAACCGCTATTTCGCGATAGAGGCGGCCGGTCTCGACCCGGCGCCACACGACAACAGCATTCCTTATGATGCGTTGCGGGACGAGCTTCTCGACGATCTGAGCCAGTACTATCTTCAGGATCCGGCGCTTGACTGGAGCAACACGATTGATGTGAACGACGCTCCCGACATCCCTGGCGGCATGTTTGACTGGGATGGCTCCGGCCTGCTGGTTTCGTTCCACGCCCGGGTCATGGAAGACTTCGGGCAGGAGGTCTATGGGGAAATGTGGCAGACCATAGGCACTGCGGCGGCCACCAACGACCCTGACATTGCCGCCGACACCTATCTCAATGCCGCCTCCTCTGCCTCCGGGATCGATTATGGCTTCCTGCGCAAGGAGGGTGGAGAGGTCTTTGTCATAGGTGATTCCGGCGACAATCAACTTCAGGCGCCCGCCGCCACGCCCGGCGCGCGGCTGATCATGCATGGCTTTGCCGGCGATGATCACGTCGTTGGCGGAAATGGGGATGAATTCATCTTCGGTGGCGCGGGGAACGACCATCTTGAGGGCCGCACTTTGGTGGGCGGCACCGGCGACGACTTGCTGGAAGGCGGCAGTGATAACCACGAACTCTTCGGAGGACCGGGCAGCGATACCTTCTCGGTCGGGAACTTGGTCAGTGGCCGTCCCTGGGGCTGGTCGGATGTCAGAGACTATGAACCCGGGATCGATGTGATTGATCTGGGTGGTTACAGCATAAACTGGTTCAGCGAGCATAGTTCGGGAGTAGAAATTAACTTTGGACCCGACACCGATCACGAGGGGGCCGGAGATACCATATTGGTGCACGGTATAACCGATTTCCGCCAGATCACCTTCGTCAATACCCCGGCTCCGCCGTCGCCAATCAGGGTTGAGGCGGAGGACTTCATGATAGATGGGGGTTTCGTCGTGAGTTCGCTCGGCGGAGCTTCCGGCGGGCAGGTTTTGAAGGCGGGTGATGCGGGGCAGCAACTTGCGAGCATTAACTTCCCGGGGCCGAGCGGGCCATACGATGTCGTCATCGGTTACTACGACGAGAACGACGGCGAGGCCAGCTTTCAATTCACGATCGAGGAGTCCCAAATCGTCGATTTCGTCTGGGACCAGGATCTGGGAAGCCCGCTCGCCAATAGCATGACCAAAACCACCCGGGAGATCGATGACGTTCCGATCAGCAATGGCGACATCATGCAGTTTTATGGGTTCGGTGACGCCGGCGAGCCGCTGCGCATTGATTACGTCGATTTCATCTTCATCTTTTAGGTGACAGCATTTTGGAGGGATTGAAAAGCGGTTTGCACGCGATCGGCTTGACCCGCATTGTTGGCGCTCAAAGTTAGTGCAGGGCGCGCTGGTTTCCATCGTTGCAATGCCCCTTGAGCCGCAGGAGAAGTCCGCTTTGTCCCGCAACTCGGTTATTCGTCAGATTACAGCGAATGACCGGAATCCGCCCTTTGTGCCGATCTCACGTCAGTCGGTACTTTCCTCGTGCCTTACCAATTCTATCCTCGGCAGGGTCTTCGCCCTTTGCGACCTGTCCCATGCCTTCCTTGGCGAGTTTGCGCGCCTCGTCCACGGTAATCTTGCCATGCCGCCCGATGGACACGCGCCGGGTTCTTCCACCTTTGCGACATTGCGCCTGATAGGTCTGGGCTCTTGATGGCGTCACACGCCGCCCAAAAGCCACCGGGCCATTTTAGATTGCGGACTGGTCCTGGTCTCTCGATTGGCCGCGTAGGGGGGGGCAGAAATGCCCTCTCAGGCCACCTGAAGGCTGGCGAGGTGCAACCACCCACTTTGCGAAATCAGCCATTCTGGGGGCATCTGAGGGGCTCACCGTTTCAATTCTGGAAAGAGCGGTCAAAACCGAACCCAAAAGCGCCCCCAGAATGAAGGGGGCGGCTTAGGGCCGATAGTGACCGTGATGGAAGGGGGCGGTCTGATTGCTGCGCCATGCACAATTCGACTTGAAGGGCGGGTTCCGGACCTTCGCTGCGGTCAAGTCCAACGGCAGCAATGCGCAGTTAGGTGGGATTCACCCCGGTTCGAAAATGCAGATATCTAGGAAGTTATGGGATATTAAGAATCTACGTCTTTGAGCAATTCATCCTCGATATTCTCCGGTGCAGAAACGAGAGACTCCCCCAACTCTTTGAGGCCGAGAATGGGTGCCGACCGCATTTTTTCTTTTGCGGTTGCCTGAGTTAAATCAATTTCAGATAATTTCCCAGTCAGTTTTCTCATATGTGCGTAGCAACCAATGTCGATCGCGAATGCTTGATAAGATCCTTCTTGAGATTTATGGGTGAGCGCGTCGGCACAGCTGTGAATAATGCGATAGTCCATCAATCGGAAAATTAGTGCTTTCACGCTATCATCTTGCTGAAGAACTTTTTCCGCTATCAGAAAAACATTAGTTTTCCTTCGCAGACAAAATTCTCTGATCGAATATATACCTTTAAGTAACGCATCTTGTTCATCATATTGAGAATCCTGCTTGAGCTCGTCTATACGTCTCTCAAGGTTCGCCTTGCTCAATAGGCGGACTTCATCCTTTCCGATTCTTGTTTCTGCACCACTCCCCAAGACATCTATAAAAAGCGACAGCACATCACGTGGAACTCCGCCACCGGCCATAACGAGGCGTGAAAACCCATCTCCCTTGAACTGATCCCCGAGAAGCTCTTCGGAAATATTGGCTCGCTTAGTGGATTGAACAAACGGGCCGAAGTTTCACATCAACCTACACGTCGACGAGAGCGCCGAATGGGCCGGTTCAAGCCGCTTGGATCAATGCAGCATTTTCTGTCCGTCCACGATGCCATCTACAACCATTTCAATCTGCAACGTCATCTGATCTCTCGCCCAACTTTCCGTCAAACGCGCGCCTCAGCCTATGTGGCGTGGAATGAAATCGTTACTGCGTAATAGCGGGAACTTTCCACTTTGGCGGTCCACTAAAATTAACGTATCAACGCCAATACGACTATCGCAGCATTTTGTACGGATCTGCGAAAAGGAAAGTTCGCTAAAGTTGCATCTATCCGATCAGTTCGTCAACATACACAAAGTCGATATAGTCGGTGCGCAGCGGCTCGCTGCCATCCTTGAGGCCGACGAGCTCTATCACGTCGCCAGCCGACAGTGACACGTTGGTGATGGCGTGTTCGGCCAAAGTTGTCTGGTCGGCAAAGGCGGACCCGGCATCGGCATTCCAGATAAACGTGTCAATCGTGGTCCCGTTAACCAGGGCGCTCATTTGCGACTGACCGTCGGATTCGTCGTAATGGCCAATGCCCAGATCGTAGATACCGTCGGCTTCGGTGAAGGTATACGAGGCCCGCTGCTCGCCGCTGCCGCCGGCCTGCAGATACTGATCGTTGGACGCCAAGCTGTTGTTCCTGACATTGAAGCCGCTGACAATGTCGAAGGTTTCGGCCTCGATCCGGAACGGTTCGGGCGGCGGCACGGTCAGATCAGCCGTGAATGTTGCCATAGACGGGTCGGCCACCACCGAGTTGCCGCTGGTGTCCTGCACCTCGCTGTTCAGAAGCGCAACGGTATAGTTGCCGTCGTCGGCAAGGTCCCACGTGCCGCCTGGCGCGGTCACCGTATAGGTCGCCGTCCGCGGGGTTCCGGCGATGCTGGTGTCGACACTAACGCCGGTCACCGCAAGGCTGCCGCCCGGCCCGGTCACGGTGATGTCACCGATGTCGATAGTCGACACGTCAACGGCCACGTTGTCCGAGAAGACAACGGTGATGTCGGTGCTCACCTCACCGGCCTGGACAGAGCCGATATTCGGCGCTGAAGACGACTGCACGACAGGCGCGGTCGTATCGGCACCATCGACCGTGAAGGCCGTCATAGACGGGTCGGCCACCACCGAGTTGCCGCTGGTGTCCTGTACCTCGTTGTCCAGAAGCGCAACGGTATAGCTGCCGTCGTCGGCAACGTCCCACGTGCCGCCTGGCGCGGTCACCGTATAGGTCGCCGTCCGCGGGGTTTCGGCGATGCTGGTGTCGACACTAACGCCGGTCACCGCAAGGCTGCCGCCCGGCCCGGTAACGGTGATGTCACCGATGTCGATGGTCGACACGTCAACGGCCACGTTGTCTGAGAAGACAACGGTGATGTCGGTGCTCATCTCACCGGCCTGAGCAGAGCCGATATCGGGCGCCGAAGACGACTGGACGAACGGCGCGATCGTATCGTCACTATCGACCGTGAATGTTGCCATAGACGGGTCGGCCACTACCGAGTTGCCGCTGGTGTCCTGCACCTCGCTGTCCAGAAGCGCAACGGTATAGCTGCCGTCGTCGGCAACGTCCCACGTGCCGCCTGGCGCGGTCACCATATAGGTCGCCGTCCGCAGGGTTCCGACGATGCTGGTGTCGACACTAACGCCGGTCACCGCAAGGCTGCCGCCCGGCCCGGTAACGGTGATGTCACCGATGTCGATAGTCGACACGTCAACGGCCACGTTGTCCGAGAAGACAACGGTGATGTCGGTGCTCATCTCACCGACCTGGGCAGAGCCGATATTCGGCGCTGAAGATAACTGGACGACAGGCGCGGTCGTATCGCCGCCACTGACCCATGTGAAGTCGATATAGTCGGTGCGCAGCGGCTCGCTGCCATCCTTGAAGCCGACGAGCTCTATCACGTCGCCAGCCGACAGTGACACGTTGGTGATGGCGTGTTCGGCCAAAGTTGTCTGGTCGGCAAAGGCGGACCCGGCATCGGTATTCCAGATAAACGTGTCAATCGTGGTCCCGTTTACCAGGGCGCTCATTTGCGACTGACCGTCGGACTCGTCGTAATGGCCAATGCCCAGATCGTAGATACCGTCGGCTTCGGTGAAGGTATACGAAGCCCGCTGCTCGCCGCTGCCGCCGGCCTGCAGATACTGATCGTTGGACGCCAAGCTGTTGTTCTTGACATTGAAGCCGCTGACAATGTCGAAGGTTTCGGCCTCGATCCGGAACGGTTCGGGCGGCGGCACGGTCAGATCAACCATGAATGTTGCCATAGACGGGTCGGCCACCACCGAGTTGCCGCTGGTGTCCTGCACCTCGCTGTCCAGAAGCGCAACGGTATAGCTGCCGTCGTCGGCAACGTCCCACGTGCCGCCTGGCGCGGTCACCATATAGGTCGCCGTCCGCGGGGTTCCAGCGATGCTGGTGTCGACACTAACGCCGGTCACCGCAAGGCTGCCGCCCGGCCCGATAACGGTGATGTCACCGATGTCGATGGTCGACACGTCAACGGCCACGTTGTCCGAGAAGACAACGGTGATGTCGGTGCTCACCTCACCGGCCTGGACAGAGCCGATATTCGGCGCCGAAGACGACTGGACGACAGGCGCGGTCGTATCGGCACTATCGACCGTGAAGGCCGTCATAGACGGGTCGGCCACCACAGAGTTGCCGCTGGTGTCCTGTACCTCGTTGTCCAGAAGCGCAACGGTATAGCTGCCGTCGTCGGCAACGTCCCACGTGCCGCCTGGCGCGGTCACCGTATAGGTCGCCGTCCGCGGGGTTCCGGCGATGCTGGTGTCGACACTAACGCCGGTCACCGCAAGGCTGCCGCCCGGCCCGGTAACGGTGATGTCACCGATGTCGATGGTCGACACGTCAACGGCCACGTTGTCTGAGAAGACAACGGTGATGTCGGTGCTCATCTCACCGGCCTGAGCAGAGCCGATATCGGGCGCCGAAGACGACTGCACGACAGGCGCGGTCGTATCGGCACCATCGACCGTGAAGGCCGTCATAGACGGGTCGGCCACCACCGAGTTGCCGCTGGTGTCCTGCACCTCGCTGTCCAGAAGCGCAACGGTATAGTTGCCGTCGTCGGCAACGTCCCACATCCCGCCTGGCGCGGTCACCGTATAGGTCGCCGTCCGCGGGGTTCCAGCGATGCTGGTGTCGACACTAACGCCGGTCACCGCAAGGCTGCCGCCCGGCCCGGTCACGGTGATGTCACCGATGTCGATAGTCGACACGTCAACGGCCACGTTGTCCGAGAAGACAACGGTGATGTCGGTGCTCACCTCTCCGGCCTGGGCAGAGCCGATATTCGGCGCTGAAGACGACTGGACGACAGGCGCGGTCGTATCGCCGCCACTGACCCATGTGAAGTCGATATAGTCGGTGCGCAGCGGCTCGCTGCCATCCTTGAAGCCGACGAGCTCGATCACGTCGCCAGCCGACAGTGACACGTTGGTGATGGCGTGTTCGGCCAAAGTTGTCTGGTCGGCAAAGGCGGACCCGGCATCGGCATTCCAGATAAACGTGTCAATCGTGGTCCCGTTAACCAGGGCGCTCATTTGCGACTGACCGTCGGATTCGTCGTAATGGCCAATGCCCAGATCGTAGATACCGTCGGCTTCGGTGAAGGTATACGAGGCCCGCTGCTCGCCGCTGCCGCCGACCTGCAGATACTGATCGTTGGACGCCAAGCTGTTGTTCCTGACATTGAAGCCGCTGACAATGTCGAAGGTTTCGGCCTCGATCCGGAACGGTTCGGGCGGCGGCACGGTCAGATCAACCGTGAAGGTCGTCATAGACGGGTCGGCCACCACCGAGTTGCCGCTGGTGTCCTGCACCTCGCTGTTCAGAAGCGCAACGGTATAGTTGCCGTCGTCGGCAAGGTCCCACGTGCCGCCTGGCGCGGTCACCGTATAGGTCGCCGTCCGCGGGGTTCCGGCGATGCTGGTGTCGACACTAACGCCGGTCACCGCAAGGCTGCCGCCCGGCCCGGTCACGGTGATGTCACCGATGTCGATAGTCGACACGTCAACGGCCACGTTGTCCGAGAAGACAACGGTGATGTCGGTGCTCACCTCACCGGCCTGGACAGAGCCGATATTCGGCGCTGAAGACGACTGCACGACAGGCGCGGTCGTATCGGCACCATCGACCGTGAAGGCCGTCATAGACGGGTCGGCCACCACCGAGTTGCCGCTGGTGTCCTGTACCTCGTTGTCCAGAAGCGCAACGGTATAGCTGCCGTCGTCGGCAACGTCCCACGTGCCGCCTGGCGCGGTCACCGTATAGGTCGCCGTCCGCGGGGTTCCGGCGATGCTGGTGTCGACACTAACGCCGGTCACCGCAAGGCTGCCGCCCGGCCCGGTAACGGTGATGTCACCGATGTCGATGGTCGACACGTCAACGGCCACGTTGTCTGAGAAGACAACGGTGATGTCGGTGCTCATCTCACCGGCCTGAGCAGAGCCGATATCGGGCGCCGAAGACGACTGGACGAACGGCGCGATCGTATCGTCACTATCGACCGTGAATGTTGCCATAGACGGGTCGGCCACTACCGAGTTGCCGCTGGTGTCCTGCACCTCGCTGTCCAGAAGCGCAACGGTATAGCTGCCGTCGTCGGCAACGTCCCACGTGCCGCCTGGCGCGGTCACCATATAGGTCGCCGTCCGCAGGGTTCCGACGATGCTGGTGTCGACACTAACGCCGGTCACCGCAAGGCTGCCGCCCGGCCCGGTAACGGTGATGTCCCCGATGTCGATAGTTGACACGTCAACGGCCACGTTGTCCGAGAAGACAACGGTGATGTCGGTGCTCACCTCTCCGGCCTGGGCAGAGCCGATATTCGGCGCCGAAGACGACTGGACGACCGGCGCGGCCGTATCGACACTAACGATCAGCCCGTTGATGTAATCCTCGATGTTGGACACGCCGTTGCCGTCGGCATCCTCATGTGCGTCAGACACGTCAGGATTGGTGCCAGAAATTACTTCGTGGGCGTCCGGTATCCCATCGTCATCCCGGTCGCTCGGGGCTTCGGTGTTGGGCACAGAATCGTAGCCGCCGACGTCATCTGGGGAGTCGATAATACGACCGGTCCCGTCAATCACCGTCTGGATGATCCGTTCATCGGTTACGGTCAGCGACGGATAGCGAGCGCCGGCATTCGCCAGGACGTGGTCGAAAACCTCGGAAGACGACAATACGGTGACATTGCTTGGGGTGAACACGTAGCTGTCCGAGATCTTGGACATCGCCGGGCCATCGACTTCGGCGACGTTGTCTTCAAGGTAGTAGCCAGTGTCAGAATGTGGCTCCAACAGCAGAATGGCCGCGCGGTCGACGGAATCCTTGCCTGCGATGTAGACGTTGCCGATCAGATGTGCGGTGGTGCCTTCGTGCCCCTTAAAGCCTGTATCTCCATAGTTGTAGACAAGGTTGTTTATGAATTCGATGCTCTTCGCGTCGTCTTCAACCATGATGTTCCGGAACTGGTTGTGGGCAATCAGGTTGCCAACGATCGTGACATTCGAACTGCCATCGCCAATCAGCAGGCCCATCGAGTGGTCGCCCTTGGGGTGGAGCGAGTTTCGCAGCGCCTCGGCCATAATGTTGTTGGAGATGGTGATGTTTTGAGATCCGTACAAAACCGTGACAAGTTCGTCGATCGACCAGCTGAACGAATTGCTATCGATGATAACATTCTCGACGGTTTGATTTTTGTTGCCGATCGAGATCCCATCCCGGTTTTCAGGCTCATCACCTTCCCCGTCGCCGGGGCGGAACTGCAGGCCACGTATGATGACGTCACTTCCGATGACCCGGAGTTTGGCTCCGGTAATCGTTACGCCCTCGGGCGAGGTCTGACCGGCGACGGTGACGTCGCCATTGACTTTGATGGAGTCTGTCAGGGTGATTTGACCGCTGACTTCAAAGACCACGATCCGCGGCCCGTCGAGCTCTTCTAGAGCCCATCTGAGTGACCCGGGTCCAGAATCCGCGAGAGTGGTGACCTTTACGACCTCGCCGCCGCGTCCGCCATCTGCTTCGGCGCCAAATCCTTGTGCACCGTCAAAGGCCAGCTCTGCCTGCAAAAGATTATTGTCCATTAGGTTTCCCTCTCTCGATCTGGTAGCGTTTCGAGGGGCGGTGGATCTTGTTCCCCAACCGGGTTTTGAGCCGATTTACGGGGAGGCGACTTGCGTCGAATCCATGGTTTCATTATCGCAGATGGCGGCGACGGTATCCAGTCTGACGGATTCCAGTGCCATGTATCGGCGTGTCACAGCCTACTCATCGTTTTTTCCAACATTAGCGCGCGGAGCAGTGTCAGAAGAAACTGGCTTGAACAGGGCAGGGCGGGTTCGTAGCGTTTGCGGATGACCAAATCTTCGCCATTTAGCTACTTCAAACCAGTCCGGAGATCATCCTCTTGGCGGTGATAATGTATGTTCGTTTTACTCATTCGCTGCGAAATCCCGAAGGTTTGTTTCACGAACGTGGTATTGATGTTAGCCACGAGTCGGTCACATGGCACGCTCGCCGCACCCGACCATAAAGTTCCACTGAATACATCTCCCCACCCTCAGCTCGTTCGCCTTAGGTGTCAGACTGCGGAGTTTTGCTCCGCGACGGTCAGATCATCCGGCCGATTCAATGGGTATTTTGGGCTTTGTTGCACAAATCGGCCTGAGTACGGACTTCGCCTTCCCCCGGACGGATTTATCCTACGGCCTCAGTATGGGGTATGCCAAGAGCTGTGAAGCCATTGAGGATTGCGGCGCGGATTTGGATCTCAGCAACCTGGCGCTCGAAGTCTCTTGCGGAGAGGCGCTGACCTAAAAGTTTCATACAATGCATCCACTGCCCGGCAGGGTTATGCGAAGCATGATCCCGAGAGGGTTCGTTTCGACGCGGCTACGGCGGTGGTATCCGGTCAGGTGAAGTCAGTCTGCCACATCTCGTTAATGGTGGTGGCTTTGTCCGTGAACTCTTCGGCCGCTTTGATCACCACTTAATCTGGTGCGGTGATTAGGTCAGCTTTCTTTAGAATACGGTAAGCCGATGATACTACACACAAGAGAAGGTATTCTACTTGGGGAATGCCGGATGATAGGTAATAAAGTTTAAACTCATGGATTATGTCTTCTTTGGTTGCGGTCTTGTCATCGCATCTCTTTCCTTTTCTACTGGTGCCACAGCCCAAAGCTTTAGTGCCGAAACTGAATTTTGGCTTCAACAAGTAATCCCGTCTGGCGCGAAGGACGATGGCGTTTCCTGTGCTAATGGAGGCACGGAACTATGCTCAACTGCCAGTGGTGGTGGCGTCTACGCTGGGGGGCTGGTTACCTTTGAAAATGACCACCAGATCTACCTGGATTTCACCTATGATGAGCACGGTGAAACCCACAGCACTCCGTCCTCCCGGAACGATAACGCGCGGTATCATGGTTTCGGGCTGCACTATTCCCTCGGGTCCGAACAGGCTCCTTGGGGACTCTTTGCAACATGGGCAGATGCCAACAATCATGCCGATGACGAACACGGTGGCCCATTATTTGGGATTGGCGCTGAAAAAGCCTGGGGAAACACCTTTGTTCAGGGTGGATATATGCATATGGCAGGCGACGGTCTGGACCCAGATCATGACGGTATCGAGGATATGGCCTATATGAATATCGGTCACTCACATGCGCTGTTCAATGGTCTCCTCGTCGGCAACCTTGCCGCTGGCTTTGGCGATTTTGAAGAAAGTTCTGACCACGATGATGGCGAATGGCTTCAATTGGGTTTGCGATACCAGCAGCCGATTTCGGATAATTGGGGTTGGTTTATAGGCTATCAAGGGGATTTCGTAAGAGTTGGACGCGAATTCATTGATGAGCAAGCAACTTTTCACTCGGTTCTCTTTGGTCTGAATCTTAGTTTTGGCAACAAATCGCGCAGTCGTTTCAAAACTCCCAATTTCCGTGCTCCGATCGTCAACGCTGGAGAGCTAAACTCCTAAGTTTTATAACAAAGTCCCTGGCGCGCAGATCGAGATCCCGCGCCAGGTCTTCAGATCAAGCGTTCACGTCGATAACGACTCGGCCCTTAACCTGGCCCTTCAGGATATCTGCGTTCAGTTGGGTGATCCGAGTTAAAAGGAATTTCCTGTGCAGGATGCAATTAACCCTTCTTTTGAGGACCGTGTTCTGGCCCAGGTGGAACTCTTGGGCGCAGGATTGCCGCTGGAAGCTTTTGACGTCTGCTTTTCGGCAAGTGGTTTAATGTTTGCAAATGATGTTCTGTTTGCAAGCAGTGCAGAGGAAGGCCGAAAAAAGCAGGAACCGTTCATATCGGCTGCCACCTCAATACATGGGCTAATCACGGATTTGAGAATACATGTAGCGTCGGAAACCTGCGTCTTTCGCAACAAATCTAGCTTTGGCACGGGTGTCGGTGCTACGCACCAAATTGATGGCCTTTGCTGGCAAAAATGGATCGACGGAAGAATTTCAGAAGAACGGTATTATGACGGCCGTCTCATGTGCAAAATGATTGCCGACGGGATTTTGTCTGCACCTGAAGAGCTCAAGCCGAGCGGGTAAGCCTATCTGGGGGCCTGTCAGACAACGCGAACTGGTCTCTTCTTGGACGGAGTTGACTTTTTCGCGGCGAAGACCGGCTAGTACACTGCGGATCACCGCGTATCCTCCAGAGTAATTGATGGTGGGTGAACCGGCAAAAAGTCCAACTAAGGAGGCGGCAGATATGACAGGTGTTCGCAAATCTTCCTCTCTGCCACCGCGCTCTCGGCTACTGATATGTTCTGGCTATGAGGCCAGACCCTAAAACGTATAGGTGAGTCCAAAGGTGAGAAACGGATACCCTGAATCGACCTCGGACTGAATTTGATGCGCTTCGTTGACTAGGTCGTCGAGATCGACCGGATCGCCGCTCAGCACAGAAATTCCGACGTCGACCCGGCTTTGTTGCACAAACCGGCCTGAGGTTAGCGTCCCCCTTACCCTAGACGGATTTATCCTACGACAACAGTTTCGGGTATGCCAAGCGCAGTGAAGCCGTTGAGGATCGCGGCGCGAATTTGGATCTCGGCAACCTGGCGCTCGAAGTCCCGCGCAGAGAGGCGCTGACCGAGCAGTTTCACACAGTGCATTTTTGTCTCAATGCGGCTTCGGCGGTGGTATCCGGTCAGCTGTCGCCAAAGTGCTCGCCCCAGATATCTTGATGATCGAACCGCTTCGTTTCGCGCCCTGGCTCCCGGCGTGTCCACTGCCCGACAGTGCATGTCTGCATGCACGAAAGGGGGGCTTCCACAGCTTAGCGTTCTTGCGCGGCGGGATCACAGCATGGGCTTTACGGGCCGCAATCGCGTCGTGGCATTTGCGCGTGTCATAAGCCCCGTCTGCCGTATCGGCGCCAATCTCTTCATCTGGCGGGACCTGTTCGAGGAGTTCTGGCAGCATGGGCGCGTCCCCGATGCTGCTACTTGTCACTTCTATCGCCCGTATCTCCAGCGTTTCCTCGTTGATCCCCCTCTCGGGATCATGCTTTGCATGACCCTGCCGGCACAGTGTGCTGAAGTCCGGCACCGTCCAATCCAGCCCGGCCAATTCCAGCAGGCGTTCCACAAACCCGGTCGCCTGCCGCAAAGGCAAACCGAACAGCACTTTGATGGTCAAGCATGCTTGTATGGCCGCATCGCTGTAGGCCTGCTGACGCCCACGATGGCCTGAAGGCTTCGCCTCCCACGCCATCTCAGCATCAAACCAGATCGACGACGAGACGCGAATGAACTTCGGTCCTCCGCCGCGATGACGCCAGTTCTGCAAGGCGCGCACCGAGTAGCAAATCAGGCTCGCCGCTTCTTTTTCGTCCATCAAACGGTTATGGTCGATGATCGGGTCATTGTTCAGTTTAATCATGGGTTTATCTCCCGTTGCTGTGTCTGCTAATTGCGCCAGACTTCATGTGACAAAGGGATAAAGCAGCGGGGATGATGCAAATAGTCTGCACGATTTCCTTTAATCATAACGCATGAACGTAATGATTTATACCGTTGATTTAATTGAGTAAAAAAATACATGCTGGATAATCATCACACGCGATGTGATGATTTAGTTACCTGCGACCGGCTTTTGTCCAGCTTTCCGGCACTGTGTTGGCCCAGACGTGATCGAACTTTCGATTGGTTAGCTCTGGATATTTCTTCATCGCTTCCCTTTTGAAAGCGGTTTTGGTTTTTTCGCGGGGTTGCAGATCTCGCACCTGTTCTTCCAGCCACCGCCGCAAGAGTTCGGCGGTGGTCAAGACCGCGTTTCCGTCCTCTTGGAGTTCGAACATGCGGCCTAGCCAATCATCAAGCTGCGCGCGATCTATGAAGGCTGGATGCGAACCTGCGGGGGCCTTGTCGGCGGGCAGGGTGACTTGGGACAAGATGTAATTGATCGTTAGCCCATCTTCTCGAGCGCAATCATTCCATGGCACCAAACAGTTTCGACCAAATTGAACCATCAGCTCACCCGAGCAAAAAGCCGCGTTCAAGTGCCTCTCGGCAGCAGCTCGGCGGGCGAACCGTTCGCCATCTTCAATTTCGCCCTGGTTCGGGTTGGGTAGTGAGATAATTACCTCTCTATGGCCGGCTTGCTCCTGATAGAGCTTTGACAAGAGCGATGAGAAAATATCTCGTTCCACCATGGTTCGGCTGACATCAAATTCCGTTTTGATTTGGAGGATTTTTTTGAGCACGTTAGCCAAATTGGCTTCTGCCTCCTGGCGCTGCCGCTGGACATCAAGAAGGTCAGTCGGGGCAGGCTTGGCCCAGGCTTCGTCACCCTGCCAATCCTTTGGAAACTGTGCGCGACCTACTTCATCAAATGCGTGCAGTAATGAATATTTTGACCGCAGATCAAGCCGTAGATTTACCATATATTTCCTCGAGTCATCCGTTATTTAGCAGCTGCACTGTTGCGCCCTATTGTTAAGGATGCAAGCAGATCACGGACCAATGCGTATGGTCTACGAGTGGCCCTATTAGACGGTTGAACGGTTGGATCGAACGGTTCTGCTACGGGCTGGCGCAACCGTTCAGCCCTTAAGAAACAACCCTCAACTTGTGCCTTGCCGTTGTCTGAGCCTGCAATGCCCCCGCCAATCGGCTGGCAACGGAGCCAGCGGCCCTTTGCACGGCATCATCCGCCAAATGCGCGTATCGCAACGTCGTGCTCAGGTTCTTGTGGCCCATGATTTCCTTGAGCATGAACGGATCAATACCGTTTGTAACCGCAACGGATGCATAGGTATGTCTCAGGTCATGCAACCGAACATCTTCGAGACCTGCGCGCTTGCGAATGCGCCGCCACGGTTTTTCGAGGTCGGTTAGGTGACCGTCCTCAGTGTTCCCCAAGATGACATAGGGGTTTCCCTGCAAGCGTGGCAGACCCATCAGAATGTCATGGGCCTCGCGGGGCAGGGGGATGCGCCGCCGCCCGGTTTTGCTGTCGGGCAATTCCAAGTGGCTATACGTCACGTAGTCCCATTTAAGGGTGAACCTCGTCCTTGTTCCCGGACATTGCGGTACTTTACCCTTGTCCATGAAAGGGGCACCAAATGGGACGACAGCGACGGAAATATACGGACGATTATAAGGCTGCGGCAGTTGAATGACTTTATGAGCCTAGTGCGACGCAGGGTAGCGTGTCGAGCGAGCTTGGGATCACCGGTACACAACTGAAGACGTGGAGGCTTGAGATTGAGGTGTTTGGTTCATCAGAAGCCAAGCGCCGTCAGAAGGCGGATGCCGCTGAACTGGCCCGCCTTCGCAAAGAGAACAAGCGTCTTGCTGAGGAAGTGGCGATTTTGGATTGAGCCGGAACGGGGACCGATCCGGGGGATCGATATCCCGGTGAAAGCATCCGCTTTTTTCGCAACGAGGGCGGTGAAACCATCCCTCTCGGGACATCGCCTTGCAATGCCCTGCCGGGCAGCGGACGAACAAGCACAGCTTCGTCACGGCCCACAAAGCGCAATATGCGGTTGCCACATTATGCCGACACCTCAAGATATCCCGGGGTTGGTTCTATGGCTTTCTGACCAGTCAGGACGCCCGCGATCAGCGGCTTGTCATCCGTGAAGCGCGAGATCTGGAGTTGCTGCCAAAGATAAAGGCGTTTTTCAAAGCCAGCGGGAAATGCTATGGGTCCAAGCGCATTCATCAGGGTCTAATGGCTGATGGTGAGATCGCTTCTGAGCGGCGTGTGGCGATAATAATGAAAGAAAACAAGGAGTCTCCGCTTCTGCGTAAGCGCCGAAAGCCCAAAACTACTGACAGCAAACACGACATGAAGCCTTCACCAAATCTACTGGAGCAGAAGTTCAACTGCCAGACGCCCAACACCGTTTGGCTGGCGGATATTACCTATATCGACACTCCCTCTCGTGCATTGCTGCGCAATAGCCTGCCGGGCAGTGGACAGGGGGAGCCAGTATGCAGGTGGGAAATACCGCGAGCTGATTGGCAAGGCCTCCATCACCCAATCCCCTCTCGTGCATGTGAACATGCACTGCCAGGCACTGCATGAGCCGCAAAGGAGAATGCCTGGATAACGCGCCAATGGAGAGCTTTTTTGCTCCATTGAAAAAAGAACTCGTGCATCGCCAGCGGTTCAGAACGCGCGCTCAAGCCAAAGCTGCAATCTTCGAATACATTGAGGTCTTCTACAATCGCCAACGCCGCCACTCCAGTATCGGCTACAAAACGCCCGGTAATCCCCCCCGAAACTAAGGGGATGTGGAAGTAGAATTTTCTCGGCAGAATGCATGAGGAGATTTTGATGAAGATGACGAGATATAGCGAACCCCAAATTCTTGCGATCCTACGCCAAGCCGAAGGCGGTGTGCCTGTAACGGAGCTGTGCCGCGAGCACGGGATGAGCAACGCGTCGTTCTACAAATGGCGATCAAAATACGGTGGTATGGACGCGTCGATGATCAGCCAAATGAAGGCGCTTGAAGACGAGAACCGGCGGCTGAAAAAGATGTATGCCGAGATGAGCATGCAAGCAGAATTACTGAAGGAAGCCCTGGGAAAAAAGTGATCCGGCCAGCCTTACGACGGGGTCTGGCCGAGAAAGCGGTGGCGCGCCACGGTATCAGCATTGCGCTGGCCTGCCGCACGTTTGATGTCAGTGAGACGTGCTATCGTTACAGCCCGCTCTTGAGCGATGAGAACGAAGAGATTGCCGATCTGCTGGTTGGGCTGACGGCCGCACGGAAGACTTGGGGGTTTGGGCTATGTTTCCTGCATCTACGTAACGTGCAAGGTCATTCGTGGAACCACAAAAGGGTTTACCGGATTTACTGCGAACTGGAACTGAACTTGCGGATCAAACCTCGGAAACGGTTAAAGCGGGACAAACCCGATGCGCTGGCAGTGCCGGACGCCCCGAACATGACCTGGTCGATGGACTTCATGGCGGATCGCCTCGGGGATGGTCGGGCGTTTCGGCTCTTGAACGTGCTGGATGATTTTAACCGCGAGGGTTTGGGCATCGAGGTCGATTTTTCTTTGCCAGCCGAACGGGTTATTCGCAGCCTTAATCGGATCATTGAATGGCGTGGGAAACCAGGAACCATTCGGGTCGATAATGGGCCGGAGTACATCAGTGGTAAGCTGCTGGAATGGGCTGAGAAACAAGGTATTATCATCCAGTACATTCAACCCGGAAAGCCGCAGCAGAACGCTTACATCGAGCGCTATAATCGCACCGTCAGGCATGAATGGTTGGACCAACATATCATCGAAAACATAGAGGAGGCACAGGACTTTGCCACACAATGGCTATGGACTTACAATAATGACCGCCCGAATATGGGCCTCGGCGGCATCACACCCGCAATGAAACTGAAAATGGCCGCGTAAATTCTACGACCGCCCCCTGTTAAAAATGGGGGGATTACCGCCCCTGCAGGCATTTGAAGATACAACCTTGAAAATGGCCGCATAGGGTCAATAGTGAAACTGTCCGGTTTTAGGGACGAGGATCACTACTCGCTGATGCCGACATTCAAGACTACCGAATCCATGACAATCGCCACACTCACGCGTCACAGTAGGATGACCGACGATAACATCCCGCAACAAGGGCGCCGATTTTCACTGACCTATATGAAGACTGACGAAGTTCTAAGAGACAGCAACCGGATGTGGTTTCGTATGGCGAGGCTGTTTTCTGATGTCGCACTTGGGCAATATAATGTCGACGTAAAGTTTGGTAGAATTGTCGAGAGAGAGATTGGGATTTCAGTCATCGGTAGCGGTGGATATTCAGGCGGATTTGTAAATTTTGAGCGGGTGTTGAAAGACGCGTCGATTGAGGATCTGCTTGACTTGATTGCGCTAATGTTTCGTTTCGCGAAAGCAAACCACCGTGGGCAATTCTTGTCGACCGCTCGTCGCATCTTTTCAGAGACCCAAGTTGGACCTGTCACGGTATTGTTCCGCCCCTTTGAGAGCATATTCTGCCCCAAAGGAGATACACCATGGCACCACGACCATCCGAAGAATTCAAACGCGACGCAGTGCGGATCGCACTGACCAGCGGGCTGACCCGCCGACAGGCGTCCTCCGATCTTGGGGTTGGTATGTCCACCCTGTGCAAGTGGATCGGAACCTATCGTGACGCGGACGTTGTTTCGAAAGAGGATCAGGAACTGGCCAATGAGAACGAGCGCCTTCGCCGGGAAAACCGCCTTCTACGTGAGGAGAGGGAGCTGCTAAAAAAAGCAACAATCTTCTTTGCGGACCAAAGCAAATGAGGTTTTCATTTGTTGAAAAGCACCGCAATAGCATTCCCACAGAGCGACTTTGCCGGATTGTGGATGTCACCCCACGTGGCTACCGAGCCTGGCGCAAACGCCCTGCCTGCCAGCGTCAACGTGGGGATATGGTTCTGTTGGCCCACATCCGGGAGCAGCACCGCCTGAGTTTGCAGAGCTACGGCCGACCGAGAATGGTCGAAGAACTGAAAGAGCTTGGTCTGGATATTGGTCACCGCCGTGTCGGCCGATTGATGCGCCAGAACGGCATATCTGTTGTCAGAACCCGTAAGTACAAGGCCACAACGGACAGCAATCACAAGTTCAACATCACGCCAAACCTGCTGAACCGGAACTTCTCAGCAGATCGACCCAATCAAAAATGGGTTGTTGATATCAGCCACATCTGGACCCGCGAGGGCTGGCTCTATCTGGCCGTGGTTCTGGACCTGTACTCCAGGCGCGTGGTCGGTTGGGCTGTCAGCAACCGGATGAAGCGCGATCTGGCCATACGGGCGCTGAACATGGCCATAACCCTGCGCAGGCCGCCCAAAGGATGCATCCATCATTCTGATAGGGGCAGCCAATATTGCTCGCAGGATTACCAGAAAATCCTGCGCCGGTATGGCTTCAAGGTATCCATGAGCGGCAAGGGTAATTGCTATGATAACGCCGCAATGGAAACCTTCTTCAAAACCATCAAAGCGGAATTGATCTGGCGGCACTCTTGGCAAACCCGCAGGGCTGCTGAGATCGCCATCTTCGAGTACATTAATGGGTTCTATAATCCCCGCCGGAGACACTCGGCATTAGGCTGGAAAAGTCCCTTGGCTTTTGAAAAGATCGCCGCCTAAATGAGCACAAGGGGCGGAACGAAAGCGGGACAGGTCCAGGCTGACAGCTTCAGACAATGGGCAGACAGCGCGCATTTCTATCGTCACGCATCAGGGCAGCCGGAGCCGTATCAACCCACTGAGGCACATGCTGTGCTAATCGTATCGCAAGGGCTGGGCTTCCTTCGTTGGCTGGTTCAGTTGAAAAATGACATAAACGAGTGATGTAACTCAAAGATCTGATCACATCCGGCGTGTCGTTTGTGAGTTCATTTATCGACATGGCCGGCCGCTTCGTAAGCAAGACGAAATGACTGCATAGTGTCTGGCTCGGCATCAACGCCGTGCAAGAACCCACCGTAAAGGGTAAGGGCTTCGTCATGCCCGATTAGTGTAATGACATGAGGTAGCATCGCCAGTAAATGTTCGTCTACTGCCTGAGTTGCTTCAGTACTTTTTTCGATGTCCATTGCCGATAATCCCAAAGGTTTCTAACCTTTTGATTATAAATAGTTTACATGGCACCGAACACAACAAGCGACCTGTAATAACAATAACCTACAGGTTCAATTCATGCCCTGCATGATACAAAAAGGACCCCGATGTTAATCTGGAGAACCTCTGCGTTACCATTGAGTTTTACGCGAACGACCGCAATGACGGGGCGCACCGCAGTATTTTTTGCTGGTGGTGAATGGCAGCGAAGGACCGTGCGCGTGACTTTGCAAGGTTCACTTCCTGCGGCCGAACTGTGCTCGGGCGTATCACAAAACGCGGCAGCCGATATTTGCGAATGCTGTTTGTGCAGGCCGCCAAGGTGATCCTGATGCGCCCGCATCGCTGGCCCGACTTTAGCTTCGGTGACTGGCTGATCAGGGCCGAACCCCGCATGCATCGCAACAAGCAGGCGGTTGCGCTTGCCAATAAACTTGCACGAACAGCCTGGAGCATCCTGCACCATGGCACCACGTTTGATGCCCCCAGAGACGAGGTCGCGGTCGGCGTCTAATGCGCCGCTACGATCCAAAGGAGTTCGCGAAAGATCAACAGCATGGAACGGAAATACTACGCCCCCAGAGTCTGACGGCCCATTTGGACATTATAGACCTTGCGGCTAATGAGACCACGGAGCGAGCGTAATCCCAATGAGGCCACGACCCGCGTGTCGATCAACAGGCCGGATACATATGAGCGACTTCCGAGAACGTGCGAAAAATCATTTGCGAACAGTAGCCGGTACATACATTGGGCCGGACCGTTTACAGCTGAAGTACATCATCAGGCGATCGTCGTCGGCTTGCGCAATGCCGTCAATGCGGCGGCGGCAATCTCAAAAGATCGAACCCGTGCCGAGTGGTCGTGAATCATGCCAGTCACCAAAAGTTCGTCAGGCTGATACTTGTCGATAATTGTGCGAAGCTGAGCCTCGATCGTCATCGGAGAACCTGTCGCGGAGCACGACATCGCCTGCTTCACCTGTGCAAACACTGAGCTTGGGATTTCGGCGGCTAAATCATGGGTCGGGTATGGTAACTTCCCGGGTTTGCCTGTTCGTAAATTTGAAAATGCGAGCAATTGTGATGACCGCAGAAATTCAGCTTCTGCATCTGTTTCCGCCGCGCAAACCCCGGCAGCAACCATCACATACGGCTGCGATAGGGTGGCAGAGGGTTGAAACGATGTCCGGTAAACTGACAAGGCGTCCTCCAGCATAGCTGGTGCAAAATGCGAGGCAAAGGCGTATGGTAGACCAAGATAAGCTGCTAACTGCGCGCCATAAAGGCTTGAGCCGAGAATCCAGACTGGAACCTGTGTGCCTGCTCCGGGAACAGCCTGAACAGCAGCGTCACCCGGCACATCGTCAAAATACCCTATCAGTTCTTGCACATCCTGAGGAAAGCTATCCTCGGGCGCCATGTGACGGCGCAGCGCCCGGGCCGTCGCCACATCTGTCCCCGGCGCACGGCCTATGCCCAGATCGATCCGGTCCGGATAAAGCGTCGCCAGCGTTCCAAACTGTTCAGCCACCATCAATGGGGCATGATTGGGTAACATAATCCCCCCGGCCCCTATCCGCATGGTATTGGTTGCTGCAGCCACATAGCCAATAACGACCGCTGTCGCCGCGCTAGCTATCCCAGGCATGTTGTGATGTTCCGCCAGCCAATAACGGTGATACCCAGCCTTCTCTGCCGCTCGCGCGAGCTCGGTTGTGTTAGATAATGCGTGGGCCGCAGTCTTCCCTTCTGGGATAGGCGATAAATCGAGCAGCGAGAATTTTTGCATGTGAGACTCCGTTCGAGCGACACCTAATTGCTCCAAGTGTAGAACCCAAGCTCAACCGAGGCTTTGTTCTGTAAGCAGCGATTTCGGTGCCGTCTGGCCATTTGGTGTCATCCCAACCAAATGGCTACCTGAAGCACGAGGGCCGGAATGGGACTGAAGGTGTGAATTCGCTGCGCCAAGATTCAACGGCTGCTCAGGGCCGTTCTTAACAGTTTGGGGAGAGGAAAGAGGCCCGATTGCTGCACCACGTACATTTCGACGAGAAGGGCGGATTGTTGCCGTTCGCTGCAATCCGCACCAATGGCGGCAATGCGCGGCGGTTTCAACGGGTCGGCGCAACACTTTAGTCTTTATGGAAAGATGGAGTGTAAATCATGGCCTATCGCCGCAGACATTTTTTTACAGATAAACAGAAGTCGGAGATCTGGGATCGTTGGCAACGCGGAGAGTCGATGAGTTCGATTGGACGTGGATTTGATCGTGCATCATCATCGATTTATCCTCTGCTGGCGCGCACCGGTGGTATCCGTCCGCCAGATCGCATGAGGTCCCGTTTGGCTCTGAGTTTGGCTGAACGCGAGGAGATATCACGAGGCCTGACTGCGCAACTATCTGTGCGATCAATTGCGAGATCCTTGAAACGGTCTGCGTCGACCATCAGCCGCGAGATCCGGCGCAACGGTGGTGCCAAACTTTACCGTGCGGCTCAATCAGATGCAGCGGCATGGGCTCGTGCCCATCGGCCAAAGCCCTGCAAACTGGCAGGCAATATCTATCTATGTCCACTGCCCGGCAGTCGATACGAAGTATCGATGAGAGGGGGCGATATCGGCCAAGCTGACCCGCAAATGGTCCCCGCAACAAATCGCAGGTTGGCTGATGCGCGCACATCCCGATGAGGAAGACAAACGGGTCTCTCACGAGACGATCTACCGAAGCCTATTTATCCAGACACGCAATGTACTTAAGAAAGAATTGCTGTCGCACTTGCGGGCGACGCGATCCATTCGTCGCTCTCGCCACGCCACCATGAAGCGCAGCGGCCTTGGCCAAATCAAGGACACTATATCGATCCGACAAAGACCGGCGGATGTGGAAGACCGTGCCGTTCCAGGACACTGGGAAGGCGATTTGATCGCCGGTTCTGGCAACAGCTTCATTGCCACGTTGGTCGAGCGACATACGCGTTATGTGATGCTGGCCAAGGTTGGCAACAAAGACAGTCACAGCGTTGTTCAGGCGCTGATCAAGCAAGCTCACAAGCTACCAAAAGAACTCTACCATTCACTGACATGGGATCGTGGAAGCGAGATGGCGGGGCACAAGAAGTTTACCTTGGCGACTGATATCGACGTCTATTTCTGTGATCCGCGACCACCGTGGCAACGCGGCACGAACGAAAACACCAATCGTTTGCTGCGACAGTACTTCCCAAAGGGCACAGATTTGTCGATACATAGTCAAGCAAAGCTGAGTGCTGTCGCAAGACAGCTCAATGAACGACCTCGAAAAACGCTAGGATATGAGACACCAGCCGAGCGTTTCAATGCATGTGTTGCGTCGACCCGTTGAAACCGCCGCAGGTTACGGACTTTGCAAACTTTGGCTGTAGCACCGAAGCCGACATTGGATGGGCGCGCGACGTAGGACCGTACCGAGCCCAATTAGCAAGATACTGCATCGCACTCTTATTGACGTAAAGCGTCTAAAGCTACCATTGACCCGGCGCATGCTTCGAATGGGTGGGGAAATCCGGCGATTCCTTTCCAAGCAAAATGAACGCTCTGAAGGGTCAATATGTGATACCAATCTACGACCCCGACTCATTGTCGATTCTGTGACACACCATTGGTGCGAATAGGTGAAAAATAAGTGGAATTGTTTTAGTTGCGCGGCCATAAGCTGCCCTCAGGAGGAACCATCATGAAGAAGCTTTTTCGAAATCTAGCCGTCGGCCTGACCGGTTTTGGTATTTCTATGTCTAGCGTTACTGCCGACGAATGGCGCTTTAACAACTTTCTGCCGGAGACGCGCCCCGAATCCACCGAGTTAGAGCAGTTTGTCGCAGAGGCAAACGAAGCTCTGGGCGGTGAAGTCTCGCTGAAACTCTATAGTGGTGGCTCTTTGGGCCTGCCAAACACTGATACCCTTCGCTTCTTGCCAAAAGGTGCGGTGGAAATGAGCCTCATGTGGGCCAACTATCTAGGGCGGGACGCGCCTGCGTTGAGCTCTGTTGTTGTGCAAGGCACGATCGGCTCAATCGAAGAATTCGAAAAGGCGATCCCGACAGTCCGCGAAATCTATGAAGAAGAATTTGCCGATTGGGGCGTATCCTCGGTTGGTTATGTGGCGATCCCGATGTTGTCGGTTTCTGTCTTCTGCCGAGACGAAGCAGTACGGACAATCGATGCGCTGAAATCGAAAAAACTGCGGGTTTGGGCGCGTGATCAGGTAGAGACCTTTACCCGCCTTGGTGTGGCTGCACAGATTATTCCGCAAGAGGAAATGTATGTCGCGTTGAAAACTGGCGTTGTCGATTGCGCGTTGTATCCCGCACTCTACGCCCACACCGTATCGCTTCAGGAAGTCGCCCAATATGCGTCATTCCTGTATCCGATGGCTTCGGGTCCTTACGTGATCGGCGTTTCCACCGATCGTTGGGACGCAACTGACGACACCATCAAGCAAGCTCTTACAAGCGCAGCGGATGACCTGTGGGACCGGACCAACCAGTACGAGGACGATTTTGAACGTGAGCTGGCCGCGCGTGAAAATCTAGTCGAAGGTGGTGTCACTTGGGGCGAAGACTTCTCTCAGGCTGATCGCGACCTGTTCGTATCTTCGGTTACCGAGACGTGGAAGATGCTTGCCGAAGAAGCCGGTGGCAATGCTCCCGCCTATCGCGAACGTGTTTTAAAAGCTCTCGGACGCTAAGAGCGGAAGATGCGTAAAACGCTCAAAAAAATCACTGCGCAGGGGCTGGAAATGCTGGCCCTTGCGTGCGCGGGGGCGGCTGCACTTGGAATGGTCACGATTGTAGGCGTCATAGTGACCAGCGTTCTGATGCGAAAATTTGCAAACTCGCCTTTGCACATCACCGAAGAAGTTGTTGGATTGCTGCTGAGCGTGTCATTGTTCCTTGGCCTTCCCATGGTCACTCTCCGGGCAAAGCACGTCCGGATCGCGCTGGTGGCTAATATGTTCAAAGGCAAATGGCACGTCGCGGTGCAAATTGTGGCTTTGATGATTGGGGTTGGCTTTTTCACCTGGCTGATCGTTGAATCCATCCCGTGGTTCGAATTTGCCTTTAAGAGGAACTTGAAGACCGAAACCACGCGGATCCTGCTTTATCCTTGGATGGCACTGATGCCGCTGTCGCTTTCCCTCACATGCGCAATACTATTTGCCCGCTTATTCGGCTTCATTGATCGGATTGACGACAACGATACCGAGATCGAGAGTGGGCAGAACGAACAAGGCGAGGCAAATAGTTAATGTTCTGGACTACCCTTATTGGTGTGCTTGTCGCCGCCGCCAGCACCGGCGTAGCCTTGGGCGCAGCGCTTGGCCTTACCGGGATGATCATCCTTTATTTTTTCTCAAATGGGGCAACTTCGCTTGCGATCGACGCAATCTGGAGCGTGTTCAACTCGTTCACGCTCAGCGCTGTTCCCATGTTCATTCTTCTGGGCGAAGTGCTGTTGCGCAGTGGGATCAGTGAAAAGGCCTACTCGGCGTTTTCTCCCGTGTTTCGAAAGATCCCAGGCGGGTTGCTTCATACCAATATCGCGGTTTGTACGCTTTTCGGCGCGGTCAGTGGATCAAGCCTGTCAACCGCCGCCGCGGTGGGGTCGGTGGCCTATCCGGAAATGTCGAAACGTGGCTATGACAAAGATACTGTGGTTGGCAGCCTGGCCGGCGGAGGTACGCTTGGCTTGCTCATCCCCCCAAGCCTGTCGTTCCTGATCTACGGTGCGTTGACGGAAACCTCGATTGGCCGGTTGTTCGCGGCGGGCATCATACCGGGTTTCCTGGTTGGCAGCATGTTCAGTATCTATCTCTTGGTGAAATGTATCAAGAACCCAGCCATCGCGCCTCGTGACCAGTCAGAGACGTCGTTTTGGGAAATCCTGGCGGGTTTCAAACATATCTGGCCGCTATTGGCCCTGATCTTCTCAGTCATCGGCACCATCGTCGCCGGTCTGGCCACTCCAACCGAGGCGGCAGGAGTCGGCGTCGTTCTCGCTGTGTTTATCTCGTCCATCTGGGGCGATCTCACATTTCGCAAACTGATTGACGCCATTTATCACTCGGTTCTCCTGTTTTCGGCTGTGGGTTTCCTCGTGCTCGGGGCAACAATCCTTGCGCAATCGGTGAGCATCCTCGGCGTACCACAGAAGATCCTGGAAACTGTCGCGCTCAGCGGGCTTGGCACTTACAGCGTGTTGCTGGTCGTCGTGCTGTTTTATTTGGTTCTTGGGTGTTTCTTTGACGGTCTTTCGCTCATGATCATGACTCTACCGGTGGTGTTCCCACTTCTGACAGGTCTTGGCTTCGACCCGATCTGGATTGGCGTTATAATCACGATTGTCATCGAAATTGGTCAGGTCACTCCTCCTGTTGGTCTAAACCTTTCAGTTCTAACGGCACTGACCAACAATGAGGTCAGCCTCGGGCGTGTCGCGGTGGCGACTGTTCCCTACTGGATCATCCATCTGTTCGCCATTCTGATCCTGACGATGTTTCCGATATTGGCGCTTTTCCTTCCCAACCTGCTCTTTTGACAAAGGAAATCCGAAAATGGCTCTAAAAATTAGACCAAAGTCGTTTGGACCGGTATTTGTTTCCCTTGATGACAAAGACGCCATTCTCTTTGCGTTTTCTGATCCATCGGATACCAGCCCTTACCCACCAACAAACACACCCGTAGACACGTTATTGGCGTCTTTGGGGTCTTGTATTGTTAAGTCGATTCAATGGTCTGCCGAGCAACGCAAAGTTGACCTGAACCCGTTTACCGTCAAGGTCGAGGGCACCAAGTCCACGGAACTTCCTGGCCGACTTGAAAGGGTGGATATTACAATTTTTGGAACCCTAGTCGCGGATGAAGCTCTCGCGCCGCGTATCGTGAAACAGGCCAAAGCGATTTGCACGGTCAGTAATTCATTAAACAGCGACTTGGGCATCAAAATTCAGGCGGGACCAATAACGTGAAGTGGGTTTCGCCCCCTGTTGAAAATTATGACAATCGGAGATTTCGATGAGCGATGATCCTGCCGCAGGCAAAGATGTCCCGATTGACCTCCATACCACGCTGGCAATGCTAGAAACCGATCCGGGCGCGGTCTATCAACGGCTACGGCGGGAAACCTCGATTGTGCGCCTGAAAGCAATCGGACGGATCGTTTTCACAAAAGCCGAGGATGTCTACAGGGTCAAAGCCGACATCGAACATTTTGGGTCATTTGACACCACCTCGCCCATGCAAAGAGCTTTCGGCGGCCACACGTTGATGCGCAAGGATGGCTGTGAACACATGCGCGAGCGACGGGCCATGGTGGGTGCGTTTGAGCCGTCGCTCCTTCACAATCATTGGCAAACTGAATTCGATGCCCTGACCGAAACGCTTCTGGACGAGCTTGCGCAGCTGACAACCGTCGACCTATTTCCCGCGCTGGCGGTTCCGCTGTCGGCCGGGTATCTGAAACTTGTTCTGGGGATAGAGCAAGCCACTGATGCGCAGCTATTCCGCTGGGCTCAGGCATTGATCCGTGGCGCCATGAATGCTGGCTTGGACCCGGAAATCTTCCAAGAGAGTGATCAAGCCAACAGTGAAATGAACGAATGCCTTGATCAAATGATCGAACGGCACTTGCGTAACCCCAACTGCTCGGTCCTGTCGGTGATGGTAAATCAGCCGGACCCAATACCGCTGAGCCAAATCAGAACCAATATGAAGATCTGCATTGGTGGCGCGGTGGTCGAGACGCGGGATGCAGTGCTGTCCACCCTGTACGGCTTGCTCAGCAATCCAGAACAGCTTCGATATTCCATCGATCAAAACGCCTGGGATCGGGTCTGCGAAGAGGGCCTGCGCTGGATGGCACCTATTCAGGCCAGCCCTAGGATTGTGAAGAAGTCGCTGGTCATGCGGGGCGTGAATATACCTAAAGGTGAAACCGTCATGGCCATTCAGGCATCGGCAAATCACGATGAGGATATTTGGGATCAGCCGCATCTGTTCAATCCCCAGCGAGAACCTCATGGCAATCAGGCGTTCGGGGACGGATCCCATCAATGTCTGGGCGGCAACATATATCGCCTATTGGTTTCCAAAGCGGTTTTACCCAAGTTGTTTGAGCGTTTTCCCGCGCTTTCTCTGGTGAACCAGAAAGCAGTTAAATTCACAGGGTTTGCGTTTCGCGGTCCGACCTCGCTGCCGGTAAACTTGAGGTAGCGCTTGTAGCGAAAGCTGGGGAAATGCACGCTATGGCCATTTGTTCAGATCACGGCGAAGGACCGCACGCTGTGCATGTCGACGCAGACATAATGTGCCGCTAAAAGCCATTGGCGCAAACGCAGCGAAAGCCCACTATATCCCGTTCATGGTCGTTGCTGTTAGGTGCGATGAATGTCGGCTTTCGCCAAGGTTGCCGTTAACAATTGCGTCCGCTCTGGGCTGGAACCTGCCGTTAGACGCGTTTTCCGCAAAGGTCTGCATTGGGCAGAAAGTACCAGTCGGATCGATCAGAGCAAAGGTCGGGACCTTCGTACTTTGCTCATTGCATATGATCTCGACTAATGACTGCTTTTCACCGCGAGATAGGCGTCACAACCCATACGGGTCCCATATATGAGGTGGGGTTAGGGGTAACCTTAGGTAACCTTATTCATTAAGCATACTTCTTCTTGTATTATGTATATTTAGTAATATTATTAGTAACTTACTGATATATCCTCTGGCTGATTAAGGGTGCTCAATACTGACTTCTGGGGTCAGGTCGACATGCTCTTTGAATACCCGGATCATGACCTCCTGTGCCTCAAAATCGTTCTCCACAGGCACAAGCACAGCATCATGAATGGGGAGCACTGGTATGTTCTTGTCTTTCAGGGCCAAAAGAACAGAAACAAGGTTGTCTGACTCCTGCCGCATGAGCAGCATGCCAACCCCGGCACCAAATCGATGAACGATCGGTGGGTGCCTATTGCTGACTGCCTCAAGTATTTCAGTCAGTGATATCCTTTTTGGTATGGTTTTCCTGGCTCGCTTGGGCATGCGTCCCAGAGGTTTACTGGCGTTAATGGCCGCCTGAATGACCTTCTTGATGCCGGGGCGACAGCTTGTCGGGATACCAAATTCAGACAGGTCGTAGAGGTCGCCTTCTGGAGGCGTAGTCCCCTCAAGTCCATAAAGCAGCATGAGACCCATCTGGCCGTAGTCGAGCTCTGCAACGTATTCCTCGCCCAGCATAATGTTTTCAAGACGTTCAGAGTGTTTCAAAAGTTGCCAGAATCCGCCATACAGCCTGCCTCCCTGCGCAAAGTCAGAGTTGTTAAATATGCGCTTCAGACGACGATTATGAGAGTTGATGTCCAGGAGGGAGCAGGAGACGTCTGTCTTTTCCAGTCAAGTGTTGATGACCTGCACCTGCTCTCTGAGGGTAGGGGTCTCTTCTGTGTCCGCATAGTCGACCAGTTTTCCGGGTTTATCGTCCCGTTGTTTAGGCTCTCTCAGCAGAATGACTTCTTCATCAGGTGTTCGTCCGATGTCAGCAAAGGTGATGCATGAGCCTTCAATCAGGCGCAAAAGCCTAGATCCCGAGCCAAGAACTGTCTGTTTTCCGCTGACGGCAACGTTCAAAGCCTGATCTTTGATCGTGAACTTACGTTCTCCCGCTGTCAAAGTGATGAAAGACATCTCTTCGGCAGACATTACCTTCAGGATATCAGAAAGGGTCTTGCCAAGCGCCACACCTTTGTAGCGGGATTTCGATCTCAGGATCTGGTGGCTTTGGGTGACATGAACTTGCCCACCAAGAACTTCCAACTGGCGGTGAACCAAATCACACACAACAGCTTCAACTGTGGCTTCGTAGGTGGCTTGAGCAGCAGCATTCCGTCTTCGTTTGCGCTTCTTATAGTAGGCTTCATACCCTTCCATGAATCGCAGAACGTCCTGGACCAGCGCCGTCATGGCAGTGGAGGCACAGCAACGATGTGGGTTGAAAGGGCGGGCAGGAATATCGTCAGTCGTTGGATCCGACTTGAGCGGGGCTGCTCCTGAATTCCCGGAGGGTGTCATAGGCCATTCTCTAGGTTGGATTTGTCCATCCAGTCGCGCAACACGTCAATTTTGAACCCAGCTCCGTACCGTGCAGCGACCTCTTTGTTGCTGTGACCAAGGATCACTTTGCTGATTTCTTCAGGACAACTGGTGTTTCTCAGGTCGTCCTTCTTCCTGTGCCGTAGGCTGTGCAACGCCTTCTTGGGGTCAGAGATGACTTTCCTGAAGCGTTTCATCATCGTTGCTGAGGCTGCAGTATTTCCTTTGCCGCGACCATACCGATCAAAAATTGGTGCCTCGTCCAGCTTGTTCTCTCTATGCTCCTGTAACGCTTCGACCAATCGGTCAGATATAGGCAGCCGTCGCTCGCTGCTTACTGTCTTCAACCCTAGGCGGTCTCCGGCAGTATTCCCGGCGCCTTTGATCTGCAATTTGTGGAAAGGGTTGCTAACCGACAGGCCACGCTCGTCGATTGTGTGGTTCACCACTGCTCTGATGACATTGACGTAGCGGGTCACGCTGTTGGGGCAGGCCCGTTTTAGCAATAAGTCTCTGTACCTGAGGGCATCCAAACGCCGCAGGTAAGTGAGGGGAGGGCTTCATCAGCTTTGGTGTCCCAAAAGGGTCCAATACCCCTTGGTTTCTTTGCATTTATAGCAAAATCAAGGGGAATTGGCTCCGGCGGTAGGGATCGAACCTACGACCAATTGATTAACAGGCGATTTTGTTCCCAACCTCAAGTTGTTGATATCGTGACGTATCGCGCGTCAGGTATATTTTGTTGTGGAATCCCAATGACATTTGCGGCTATTGAAGTGACTGCAACTGACTTTCAACGACGCTGGTTACCGTTACAGACGGTGACAAATCCGGTGACAAATCCGGTGACGGTTTTTTGGTTCGCTTCTGTACTGCAGCCTCTTGGACGCTGGCCTGCCTGGTGGCCCAATTTACCAGGTGTGGAATTAGAAAACCGCCCATGCGGGCTAAAGATTGGGGACCAATGGCCAAGCTAACTGACGGAAGAAATGGAGTAATTGCGAAGGCGCAGGCTCCGGAACGCGGACAGCGATTTATTTATGATGACCACAGGGATTCTCCGCGTGGGTTCGGATTGCGCATCACGGCTGCTGGCGGCAAGGCGTTTATCCTGAGTTACACTGTCGATGGAAGAAAACGCCGCATGACAATCGGCCCATGGCCAACTTGGTCATTGGAAGCTGCCCGTATTGAGGCGCGTGACCTAATTTTGAAAATTAGTTCTGGCGCAGACCCGCTCGAAGAGGGACGTCGGCGCAAGGCCGAACCCCTGATCAGGGAGCTGGCCGCAGATTGGCTCGATATGCATGCCACAGGCCTGAAGAGCGAGACGGCCATTCGTGGTTACATCGAAAACGACCTTATTCCCGCCATTGGCCGTCTGAAGGTGAGTGATGTCCGCCGTCGTGATGTGATCGAGCTGGTGGAAAAAAAGGCCGAGAAAACGCCTCGGGCGGCAGCCCAGTTGCTCCTCTATGCGCGCCGCATGCTCGATTATGCGACCGACAGGGATTACCTTCAGGCAAACCCTGTGGCTGGCCTCAAACCGTCTGCGATTAAAGTCAAAGGCAAACGGGATCCGCTAAAGCCTATTGTGAGGACCAGAGTTCTCGATGAAGAGGAAATCAAAGCATTTTGGCTCAATATTGAGTCCTGTGGCCTTCACCGATTGACTGCATTGGCACTTAAACTTGTCCTAGTGACTGGCCAGCGACCCGGTGAAGTGGCTGGCTTACATGAAAGCGAAATTAGCGGTCGTATTTGGACAATCCCCGCGGATCGACGGGGCAAAACCCAAACAGCTCATGAAGTATACCTGTCTGACACTGCGCTTGATATCCTAAATGAGGCAAAGGCAGAACTGGATCGACTGCAAGTGCGAAGGCCGGTGCCGTGGGAAGGCTATCTTTTTGAGGCTAGGCCAGGGTCTCCTGTTACCAATGCCGCGCTTTGTCGCGCCGTAAATCGGCACCATGTATCGCTCTACGCGAAGGACGTGCACCCTTGGGGGCGGTGGACGCCGCATGACCTACGCCGGACGATGCGTACTGGGCTCTCTGCCTGCAAGGTTCGACCCGACATCGCAGAGCTCACAATCGGCCACGTCAAAACCGGGATGGTTGCCGTTTACGACCAACACGCATTTGAGGATGAACGGCGTGGCGCGTTGATAAGCTGGGAAGGTCGTTTGATGGCGATTATTGAGGGGCAGGGCACTGAAACGACAGTGGCGAATGTTGTTTCGATAGAGGAGGCACGCACCAATGCCTAAAAAGGTGAAACACGGTGTTGGCATGATGGAGCGTACCCGGCTTCGATTCGATTTGACTGGTGATGGCGGGGAGGCTGAGTGGACAGCATGCATCGAGCATATGAAGAAAACGATGGTTGGCCCGGATGAAGGGCGAGATCGAATCGCCGCAGGTTTCCAAGCCATTCTCACAGCGTGTGGGTTGCCTGACCCAGGTACGGCTGCACTGAACGATA
This sequence comes from Parasedimentitalea psychrophila, assembly GCF_030285785.1. Taxonomy (NCBI): domain Bacteria; kingdom Pseudomonadati; phylum Pseudomonadota; class Alphaproteobacteria; order Rhodobacterales; family Paracoccaceae; genus Parasedimentitalea; species Parasedimentitalea psychrophila. The sequence goes on from NZ_CP127247.1 coordinate 3,809,798, forward strand.
TGGTTTATGGACAGCAAGGCGAAGATTCTGTGCAATACATCTCTGCGCGATGGTTGATGGAATACCATCGACTAAACAGAGAGCGAGACGATTTGGCAAGCGGTTCGAAAGCCTTCGATTTGCAATTGATGATCATGCACGCCGAAGAACTCGGCAGACAGCACGAACGTTTTCAGTGGCGTCAGGGGATTGATGAGGCGACAGGTAAACGGCCTGAGGAGTTGGCCTTATCGGGGCGCCGACAAGTCAAAAACGGCCAAGATGGAAATGCCATGCGGACCGACAATAGTTTCCTCGCAAAAAATGGAAACCGAGCACAAAAGTTTGTCAACGAGCTCCATATCCGAAAGCCTCATTTGTCTTGGGCAGATCTGCAGAGAAAGGCGGCGGAGAATTTCGGCGTAAGCCCAATCACGATCAAGAGAAACTTGAATAATCCCAAAAAAGCTGGATCAGGCAGGAGCGAATGATCCTCTGACATTCAGCGACATAGCCTCATGTTGAAACCAGCACGAGGTCAATGATGACATTTTGTAACCTAATCACCGAAGCGAGTTACGCCGACCAGCGTGGCGTTTCCATTCGGTCTGTTCAACGTGAGCGCGCACAACGCGTCGGCCCACCGTTCATTAAGGTTGGTCGGAACGTGTACTACCGGCCCGCAGCGATTGAGGCTTGGCTTCTGTCCAAGGAGCAAGTCCAACCAAGATCATCAAGGACAACGTCGTGAGGGACGTTCTTGATTTGTTGCGCGGCGAGGCCCGGCGGGCTTTGGTTATGCGGGCCAGGTCCAAATTCTCACTCTCGGCGCCCATTGGCAAAACCTGCCAACAGTCAAAATGTGGCTCGTACTATGCTGACGGCGGGCAGGGGGGCAATCAATGACAAAGCGGCAACCCTTGAACCTGATGCAAAAGTGGTTGGTGCCCCAGTACTGGGTCTGCCAACAACCGCAGCTCACAAGAGCCAGTTTCTGTGTGCTCATGAGATTGTTGGATCGTCAGAACACAAAAACTGGACGTTGTGATCCCTCGGCCGTTGGGCTTGCCGAGGAGACCGGGTTCTCGGAAAGGAGCATCCGCGGCGCCTTCAAGGAGCTAGAAGAACGAGGTGTTATCAAACGGAATCGAGTGGCGCGGCGTTCCCGCAACCAGTTTCTGATTTATTCAGTGGCAGAACTTGAGCAAAATCAGCGATCGGCGAATCCAAAAAGGCGGGCGGGTCAGCGTCCGAGCCTGCAGCCTGCTGCCGCAACCCCTGCAATGCATTGCCTTCAGAACCTGCAACGGACTGCACCCGAAACAATAAAAGAAACTATAAAGAAAAACGAAGGGGCTGAGAACACGAATGCAATAGGTCAGGCCCTGTCAGGTGATACTGGCCGCCAACCATCCTTGGATATCGACCTTGGCGAATTTGAACGCAGGATTGTGAAAGTGTTCGAACGGGAAGGTTATGGCTATGAAGGTTTGTTGATGCTTCCAGCAGATGAGATGGAACACGTATTTCAACGGCTTTGCAGCGGCCATCTCTCGTTTGGTGAGGCAGTTGGGGAATTGCTCGATAGCTATCGGACAGCGCGGGAGAAGCTGTAGTGATGGCTAGGGAAATCAGCGCTGTAGTGCAGCGTTGGTTGCGGACATTGCGGCCTCCGGTTGTTTAGCGCGAATGGCCAGTCGCGGCACAGACCGAACCTTAGTGCAAGGCGCGGCTATCGGTAACTCCGAGTACTTTCTAAAAATGCTGCACTGCGAGAAATTAGTCAGGATGGGCGGTTAGCGGCCCTTCGCTGCGCCCCCCACCAATGTCTGCTCCGCGATCATTCTTGACTGTTGACAGTATCGCCGCTGGAAGGCGCGCACCTGCACCTCGATTTGGCAGATCCCGAGTAAGTTTGGATCCTTGTCGCCAAGCTTTTTGTACTGAGTTTACGGCTCCGGGTTGAGCGTTTGTTTAACAGCACCCAAGTGTTCGCTCACAGGCTAGATTTTTCAGAAAGGTTGTTTCGCAAACGTCGTTTGGAACTCTTCCTTCGCCGTGTTCAGAATTGGAGTTCCATGCGAGGGTATGAGATGAGCGAAATCCAGTTCAGCCACCCTGGCAAACTCTTTTGGTTCTGGCTGGCATACACGCAGCCATTCCGGACCGATGTTCGCGGGTTTAATGAACCCCGCTTGCTGCATCCTGATAGCGGCGTTTTTGCTGAAGAACTCATCGACCTCAGCCCAGTTTTGCAAACTGTCAGCTGAGACCAAAACACCGCCCTCTTTGTGAAGCAAAAGCATCCCTTCGGGCATTTTGGAACTGTCGTAAGTGAACAGGGACGCCTGCGTTACCGGCATTTCGCCGCCCGGGCGCAGCGAGTGAGTGGTTCTTAGACCGCCTCTGTGTTGCATCCCGTCCACCGCCCACAAATTGGCGGCGTAGCGATCCACGTAGAACGGGTCGTCCAAACCATTGTGAACACCCAGGTGATAGGCGCCCAGCTTGACGATATTTTCGACCCGCCCCAAGGCCTCCAGCGCCTTCAAGCCTTGGTCGTTCAGGCGAACGGTGCTGATCAAGGTCAGTGCCTCACCTTCGCGCAGTATAATCATGTTCCGGCTAAGCTGTATCCCTGGCACCATCATGACACTGCCGGTAACGATGAACACGTCTTTGAAAATCTGGCGAATTTCGCCGTGCGGTGTTGCTATTGGGAAGTCAGATTGCATTTTTGTTTCCTTCGCTTTTGAACATTAGGCCAGGCCGTCGAGTTTAGGGGTAGTACACACCAGTAGCCTTTTGCGCCCATTGCCAGAGATTGCTGTTCACAGTTGCGTCCATTGCTGCTGCATCAATTTTTGCCAGAGCGGGTTTACCGTTGGCCTCTCCCGGCCCGTCCGGTCCAAAATACTGACCGCCCTGGGCAGTGTCCAAGGTCGCCGCCATGACCGTAGGAGCCGCACCCTCCGCAGCAGACATGAACTTTATCCCATCCGGCGTTGGGCCGATATGGCGGAAAAGATCAGTCTGACTGACCCCAGGATGCGCGGCCAGAGACCTGAGTTGGTGACCTGAAATACGTATGCGGCGGTCGAATTCCAACGCGAAAATCAGGTTGGCAAGTTTGCTTTGGGCGTATGCCCGCCCCGGATCGTATGGCTTTTCGAGGGCGAAGTTCGCAAAATCAATTACGCCGCCGCGATGCGCCCTGCTGCTCAGCGAGACAACACGGGCACCTGGTGTTTTTTCCAGCAGTGCAAACAAACGTCCAGTCAGGGCAAAATGAGCCACGAAATTCACGCCAAACTGGGCTTCGTATCCATCATCGGTCCTTGTGGGTGGTGGCGTCATGATACCCGCGTTGTTGATCAACAGATCCAGTCGCTCCAGATGGCTGTTCGCCCAGTCGGCAAAGCTTTCTACTGCCTCAAGACTCGACAGGTTCAACTGCACGAACTCAACCTTACCGTTTGAAATGGGGGCCACGACACGCATACGCTCGATGGCCTCCCGCGCCTTGTCGGGATTGCGGCTGGCAACGATGACATTCATCCCCCGCCGGTAAAGGTCGAGCGCCGTTTCATATCCGAGGCCAGTGTTGGCGCCTGTGACAATGGCGGTTTTTTGCACCTGATCTTTCATAGCGTCTCTCGCCTTTTGCGAATTGGTTTGCCACAGGCCCCAGGAGGCTGCTTCAATAGCCTTTGCTTTGCAGCCACTTCAGGACCTTGTCTGCAATCTCAACGCCTTTGTCTTCCTGCAGGAAATGCGACGCGTTGGTGATTGTTTCATGGGGTTGCGACGCCGCACCGGGAAGCGCCTGAAACTGCTTGTCATATCCGGTATCAGCGAGAAACGGATCCTTGTCACTGAACAGGGTCAGAACTGGCCTGTTGCTTTGCCCCAGCTTGGCCCAGGCATCACGACCTTCGTCCTGCTGTTCGACTACGATCTGAGGCATCTTGCGCGGGCCTGCATAAAAGCGATGATCCGCAATGGGGGCGTCATAGGCAGACATTTCAGCGGCAGACAGTTTGGAATTCGTGAGGATCTGCATGACCTTGCCGAAGTCCAGTTTTGGAGACCGCAGGAAATAGCCCGCCCAGTTGCCATAGGATTGTTTGGCAGCCAGATCCTCAATTTTTGGCTTGCCCGCAAAGACCCGCATCGCCTTGAGCATGCGTGGCAAAATATACTTGAACGGGCCTTTGGCATTGCCAAGCGCCGTATTGGCGACAACCAAGTGCGACGCCCAGTCCGGGTTGTTTGCCAACACGCGCAGGCCAATCATGCCGCCCCAATCCTGCATAAAGACGGTGGCGTCTTTGATGCCCAATTTCTGCACAAAAGTCGTCATCCAGTTCACATGTGCCTGATAGCTATGCGCATCCGAGTTTGCGGGCTTGTCCGAGCGGCCAAAGCCAATAAGGTCGGGGGCAATGACGCGATAACCGGCGGCGACAAACAACGGGATCATCTTGCGGTAAAGGTAGCTCCAGGACGGTTGCCCATGCAGCAGAAAGATGGTCCTGGGATTATCGCGACCCTGGTCAACGTAGTGCATTCGCATACCGTCTACGTCGATGTAGTTCGGCTCAAACTGAAAATCGGGAAGATTGGCAAACGCTGAGTCAGGTGTTCTGAAAACGCCGGATTTGACGGGTGTTGATTGAAACGTCTCAAGCTTGGACATGTTGGCCTCTGATGTGTTGGCTGATCAGGATGTGCGGGCCGGTGTCTGCCCGTACATTCGGTCTCTGTTGGCAGTGCTACGCGTATTCAGCTGTGCTCAATGTCTGGCCATTCATCGTACCGGTGACTGCGGCGAGATAAGACTTGGCGGTATCGGCAGCAGTAATGGACCCTTCGGTTGGCCAGCCCAGTTTTTCCATGGATTCTGTCACCGATGTCGGCGACACGACGTTCAGACGGATGTCTGTCAGTTCTTGCGCAGCCGCGTCAGCAAAGCGTTCAAGCCCAGCAAAGGCCATGCCAATGGCGGCAGCACCCGGGAAATTGTATTTGCTGGCGGCACCAGATGTCAGCGTCACCGAACCACCTGGGGCAAGGCTGTCTTTGCCGTAGCGAAACAGGTTGATCTGGTCCATAAGCTGCATACCCGAGGCGCGGTCATAATCCTGATCTGTCAGCGCCTCCAGCGGCTTGATGTCAGCCTCGCCAGCGGCAGAGATGATCGCATCAACCTGATCAATTTGGGCAAACATTGCGCGAATGGAGGCCGGGTTGGAAAGGTCAACATTGACATCACCCGATGAGCGGCTGGCCGAAATGACCTGATGCTCGCCCGATAGAGCGTTGACGATGGCGCTGCCGATGACCCCCGAGGCGCCGACTACGAGTATTTTCATGAGGTGTTCCCTTGTACGTTTGATTACGTGTTGAGTAGGAACTAGAGGTCGAAGCGGTCAGTAAAAAGCATAGCTTCTCGAACAAGATGGTCATATAATTAGACCATGACCAATCTCGACCATCTAAACGTTGTAAGCACCATCTGCGACGTGGGCAGCTTTCAACTGGCCAGCGAAAAGCTGAACAAGGCCCGGTCTGCAGTGTCTTACTCGGTTAAACAGGTCGAAGAATTCTACCAAATTCAGATATTTGACCGCTCGAAATACCGGCCTGAGCTAACCGCAGACGGAAAAATACTTCTCGTGCAAATCCGCTACCTGTTGAAACAGGCGCAAAATTTCGAGGATTTTGTGCACGAGTTGAAAGGCGAAAATGAAGTTGAGCTGAGACTTGGCGTCAGCAGTCACTTTCCACTCGAAAAGCTTACAGGGCTGTTGAAGTCCCTAAAGGCTGACTTTCCCACGACAACCATTCATCTGGAAATGGAAATCGCGTCAGGTGAGCGTATCCTCCAAGAAGAAAAAGTGGACATCGCGATTTTTGGAGCCCCGAGCCAAAGCGTGTTTATTGATTACCAGCAAATCGATAGCATGAATGTTCCTTTGGTAATTTCCAGCGACCTAATTGAGAACGACCCTGCGAAGATTTCCGAAACCGATTTGGCCCGTCACCCTCAGGTCATTGTAAAGTCCACCGATGAAAAGTCGCCGGATGTCGGGATACTCGATGATGCCTTGAAATGGTACGTCACAGATCTGCACGCAAAGAAGGCACTGATTTGTGCGGGCCTCGGCTGGGGTCGGCTTCCGCATCACTTTGCCGAGCCAGAAATATCCAACGGAAAGCTCGTGGTACTTAGTACCTTAGGTGACCTTTCGCTCCCCATTTATCTGACCAAACTTGCCAACCGGTCGCTGGGACCCGTTGGTAAACGGATTTGGGAATATTTTTTGTAACTACTTTTTCATTTACTTGGCACCAAACCAGCCCTTCGTCGCATTGGTCACGAACGACAGCTGTGGGCCGTTCTCGACAGTTAGGGTAGAGGGAAGTGGTCCGATTGCTGCACCATGCACATTTAGGCACAAAGGGCGGTTTCGCTTCCTGAGTCAGAACGGATAAGCGATTTAGTCGTCATGCTTGGGAGTAGCAGTTTTCGAGCATAGCTTTAGCAAACCGCAAAAGATTCCGGTTTCGGGATAAGTGGAAGGTGGCATCGTCTGCATTGTTTGAGCCTGGATCTGAGCGGGGTTGGCAAAAAATATCAGCACGGTGAGAATTAGGGCGCGCATTGAGCATCTCCGTTTCGTGGAATTGATGCCCATAGTTTGTTACGCCAAACGCATCCTCGCGCGTCGAATTTGGAAATCAGTGCAAGTTTGCAGCAATTGGCGATGATTTTTCAGAATCGGTGAATGCACCGGACTGCACGGTGTGTCGGTATTCGGTCGGACTGTACCCGGTTTCTGCGCGGAAGGCCCGGTTGAACGGTCCCACTGAAGCAAAGCCGACTTCATATGCAATTTCCAGCACTGTTGCGTTCATCTGGGCGGGATCCGTCAAAGCGGTACAGGCCGCCTCGATTCGTGCCCGGTTGATGAAATTTGAGAAGTTGCGATAGCCCAGTCCTTGGTTTATCGCGCGCCGCAAACGGTGCTCCGGTACGGCGAGTTTTCCTGCGAGTGCGCCGATGGTCAGCCCTTCTTCTCGCCAGATGCCTGCGGTCATAGCTGACTGGATGCCTGCGATCAGGGCGGGGTCTGCAAATTCATCGTGGATCGCCAAACGGCTGTCGATGTCTGGGGATGTCTCGCCCGGCCAGCGGTTCGCATCGGGGCGCAACAGCCACACTGCAAATGCGAGGGAAACCACAAGTGTGCCGACAGCTTGCAAGAGAGCCAATATTATACCGTCCTCTTGTAGCAAACCGGTGGCCTGACCCGCAGTCAGAAACAATGCAAGGCCAGCAATAGCTGCTGCGAACCAAGGTCGTGCACGGCAGCGGCATTCCACCAAATCGTCACGAGTGGACCAGAGCGAGAGGATGACAAGCGCCCCATAAAGGACCACGGACATTGGCAAGCAAACGGAGAAAAGGCCTGGGAAGGCCTCATGGGCATAAAACGCGATTGAGGCGGCCAGCGATGCTACCAGCCAAGGCCAACGCTGACCGGGGGCATCGATAAATATGGTCACGATCAGCCAGGTAATCGCTGCAGGTGTGAGGCTGGCTATAAGCGTGAGATTTGAAAGCAAAGCTGGGTGCAGGTCGAGCGGCAGAGCCGCCGTAGTGATAAGGAAAGCGGATTCGGACAGGGCCAGCGCCGACACAGATAAGCGCCCTTCCAAGCTGATCGGCGCGCGCCAGAGCAATAAGGCCAGCAACATCAATATTGTAACAGCACCGCCACGCAGCGCAAGGTCGAGGTAAATCATAATCGGCCCATTCTTTTCCACAAGTATTGGATTGGGGCCAATATAGTGACACGGCCCTCGTTCCGCGCGTCGATTTCTGAAAATGATACGCCGATTCTGAAAATCGTTCCAATACTAACGGATTAGACTGGTAAATTGCGCCGAGTTATCCACCGAAGCTCGGTGACTGCAAGACTGGAGCGAACCAACGCGCAAAGGTCGCATTCTTGGGCACCGCAAGGCCCGGCAGCGTAGCTGCAAGGTCGGCATTCCCCCCTCTGAAGACACTGGGGTAACCAAGCTTGAAGGTCTACTTCTGCTATAGGCGGTGCGAACGCCCGTGTCCGTTTCGTGGTAGGAAACTGCCGTCAGACGTTCTGCGCACCAAGGTCGGTTTTGGGCCGTTTTCTGCCTTCAGGTTCAAGTGGAGGCTTCGGCATCGAGGGTGGATACCAGTGGCCCACCTGCTCAACAAATTGCATCGATGGCAGGTGATAGGGGTAAGCACCACTGTATCTCGGAACTACAGCGTTATGGCCACACTTCAGTCGTAGGCAGCATCCACGATGATCTCGACCTTGAGTTCCGGCCGCGCAAGTTTTGCCTCGCCACAGGCCCGCGCAGGTGCATGTCCTTCAGGCATCCAAGCATTCCAGACCTCATTAAGTCCAGCAAAGTCACTCATATCCGCCAGCCATATAGTAGCCCGCAACATCTTTTCGCGCGACGACCCGGCCTGGACCAGCAATACCTCGAGGCGCCTAAGGCATTCCTCGGTCTGCGCTTGGATGGTCTCTCCTTCACCAACCTGCCCGGTGATATAGGCGACTCCATTGTGCTTTACAATTTTCGAGGACCTGGCCCCGGTTTCGATACGTTCGATCATTCCACGCCCCTTGATCAGTCAAATTCCACAACGCATTCTATGCCGCCTAAAGCTAAACACTTCAACTGTCGAAGCGAACCGAAGCGGACCTTCTCCACACGCGTGTTCAAGGTCTGGCTAGGGCCGGAAGCACCAGTTGGGCTGATCCCTGTGAAGGTCTTGAAGGTCGCGCAACCTGGTCCCTGTATCATCGCAGCTAAGGTCTGGAACTAACACATTTTACCGTTAGCTCACACCGTCGAAGTATCGTTCGGGTCCTTCCCAGGCCCAACAGACATGCGGGTAATTCACACCCCGTGTCCGCCATCTGTTTTAGGCTCGATGAGGGGTGAGGTTAGGGTTGTTGATGTTGTTGGCTGCAAGTGGCGAAACTAGAACCTGACTTTATAGTGAACGCCCGCCTTTGAATGCTGGGACCCGGATTAAAGATTATTGGGTAGGTTCAGTTGCACTTCTTCACACAATCGGCGCTCAGAGCGAATGCTCAAACAATACCCCACCAGCAGCATCCGGATAAGAAGCTCAGGATCAATCGAGGGGCGGCCCGTGTTGCTATAAAACGGAACCAGGTATTCGCGTATGCCGGATAAGTCCACGAACCGGTCAATAGAGCGCAACAAGTGGCCCTGGAGGACATGGTCCTCAAGGGTTTGTAACCGTTTCCGTTGAAGGGCTGACGGTACTGTAACCTGAAGTCTGGAAATTTTGTTGGAGATTGCGCTGAGAGCCTCAGCTGGAGCGATCCAAACTGGTGTTCCATGGAGTTGCAAAACCAACCGTGGAGAACCGGAAATGGACAGACAGAAGGATACAGGCTTTGAGGCCATCTTGGAACATCTGATCGAATATGGCGCGAATGACATAGCCACGGTTTTTGCGCGGGCCTTTGAGTTGGCGATGCGCATTGAGCGTGAGCGGTTTCTCGGCGCTGGTCATTATGAGCGGACGGCCAGCCGACAAGGCTATGCCAACGGCACCAAGCCCAAGCGGATTGACACACCTGCGGGAACGGTCACGGTGCAGGTTCCCAAGACTGCCGGCCATACGGACGCAGCCTTCTACCCCCAGTCCCTGGACCGCGGTCGCCGGTCGGTGCGTGCGGTGATGCTGGCGGTGGCCGAGATGTACACTAGGGGCGTATCCACCCGCGAAGTCGAGGCGGTGATGTGCGAGTTCGGTATCGAGAGCCTGTCGTCTTCGCAGGTCAGCCGTGCCACCAAGCTGCTTGACGGGGAACTGGAAGCCTGGCGCACTCGCCCCCTCGGCGAAATCAAATATCTCTTCATTGACGCGCGCTATGAAAAGGTGCGCATCGGCGGTGTGGTTCGTGATGCGGCCGTCCTTTCGGCAATAGGTATTGGCCCGGATGAGCGCCGCCGCGTGCTTGGCGTCTCGGTGGCCCTGTCAGAGGCGGAGGTCCACTGGAGAGCATTCCTCGAAAGCTTGCAGAGCCGTGGCATGCGCGGTGTCGAATACGTCGTCTCCGACGACACGCCGGTCTACGCGCCGCCCGCAGGGCCGTCTTCGGGGGCGCCAAATGGCAGCGTTGCCAATTCCACCTGGCCCAGAATGCCATCCATCATGCGCCCAGCCAGAGAGTACGCAAGCGCATCGGTGCTGAGCTGCGCACGGTCTGGAATGCAACCTCGCTGGCCAAGGCGGAAACCGCGCTGGCCGATCTCGTGACAGCCTATCGCGAAACCGCCCCGAAACTGGCCGAATGGCTGGAAGAGAACGTGCCCGAAGGCCTGACAGTCTTCTCCCTTCCAGAGCACCACCGCCGTCGCTTGCGGGCCTCGAACCTAATTGAGCGCGCCATCCAGCAGGAGCTCAAACGCCGAACCATCAAGGTCAGGGTCTTTCCAAATGAAGAGGCTCTGGAACGTCTCGTCAGCGCTGTGCTGGTCGAGATCGACGAACGATGGGCAGTTGACACAAAAGCCTACATCAAATGGGAATGCCAGGATGCGTGAATGCCCCAAAACCTAATTTCCAGACGATAGGTTGCGTAATCGGGCTGACTCCAATTTGCCTGACAAATTGACCTATGCTCATGCCAGCGCACCCCTAGACTTCATAAGAAGTTTGATGCATCAGATTTCTGTTTAGGGGAAGTCAAATGACCAATGCCGCATCAAGTACATTTGGCTTGAACACCGGAAAACGAACTTTCGTAGCAAATCGACTTGAAGGGCGGCTAACCGCCCTTCAAGTCGATTTGTGCATGGTGCAGCAATTGGGCCTTATCCTTCTCCGCTAACTTTTCAACGAACAGTGCAGCAAGCCCGCAAGTCTAGAACGAAAATGAGAGTTGGAACGCGGTGTTGTTTGAGGTGATCTGTTCAAACGGCTTGCTCAACTCGACTTCTGCTCGCAGCACAACTAAGGCCGCTGCACGAGCGTCTTCGCCTGCATCGTGGTGCTGAAATTCCAGGCTTAGGTGTTGTTTAAGATTGGCCAGTCCATGGCCTCCATTCCCTTTCAGCCCAGGCCAAGCAGTTCTGGCGATGGTCACACTATTGCTCCAACTCAATCGAGGTTGATACAGACCATGTGCTTTGCATGCCGCGTTGATAGCGTGTTCGTCAAAGCGGCTGTGTTGAACGATTGCGTGCCTAGTCAGCAGCACCTGAAGTTTGGGCCATATCTCAGCGAAAGTCGGTGCGTTTTCAACGGTCTTGGCGCTGATCCCATGCAGCTCAACGTTAAAAGGCGCAAAAGGCATCAAAGGGTCGACGAATGCCGACCAAGTTTGAATGCTACGATCTAATCCAACGCAAGCCAGACCGATTTGGCAAATACTGGCGCTGTCACCGCAGGACGTTTCTACATCCAAAGCTATGAAGCGGAAATCACCATGGGGAAGAGCGTCTGTCAAATTATCATGGCCTTTGCAGGTGGAGTTTGCGGTATTCTTTCGTAAGCTAATGGGGGCATTTGATCAGGAATGGAATCATGAACATCATACATTTCATCCAAGCCGGAGGAACCATCGACAAGGATTATCTGACCGATGATGATCATCGCGCTTATAATTTTGTGATTGGCGATCCCGCCTATCGATCCATCACAGATCGAGCCGAAATACCCTATCCAGTTGGCTTCACGATGGCCTGTCAGAAAGACAGCTCTGACATGGATGACCAAGATCGAGATACGATCAGGCGGATCGCCTCTGAGGTTGCAGAGGACAAGATCATCATCACCCATGGCACCGATACGCTGCATGTCACGGCCAAACATCTAGCGGACATATCGGGTAAAGTTATTGTTCTGACTGGAGCATTAAAACCAGAGCGGCTTCGTGATTCCGATGCAGACTTTAACCTCGGCATGGCGGTAGGTGCGATCCAATGTCTTCCTGCTGGCGTTTACATCGCTCTTTGCGGGGAATTGAAGCGGTGGGATGAGTACATTCCGAGATCGCCGCCTAGTCTTTCAGAGTAGGGCTCGAAGTACTTGAGGGCACCTCTATCAATACAGATTTTCAAATGCTGCACCCCTTTAAATCAATGGATTACTTCACGTAAGGGTCGGGAAAATGGCATTAATAGAGGTGCCATTGATTTAATCAACTCTTCCAGAAAGCTCCTCACGTAAGAACCGCCAAGAACTTTCGTCACGAAACTTTTTCGTGAAACTTCTGTCGGGGAGGTTCTTGTTGCGAGCCCGAATTCGGTGTTCGAGGCAAATCTGGTGTTGGTTGAAACCCACTCGCTCCACGCTTAAGTGCAAACTCCTGCTTCGACAAATGGTGCAGGTGCAGATCTATCTGGCAGCAGAAAGGGCCTGACAACTGAAAGGGAGCACCCCATGGCAATAATCGAACTCCCCAAATATCCAACTCGCCATGGCTACATGTCGGAGAAGATTCAGCGGGATTACATCGCCTCAGCAGTATCAAAGAACTTGCTGCCAACCGAGGCGCATCGGATGGCGGAAATCGTCTCGTTGAATGCACCAAGTGTTGTCTCAAAGCCTATTCAGTTTTGGCAATTATACTCCGTGCTGGGCCAAGATCCCATCGTGAGGATTGTTCACAGTTTCTATGAGCGTGTTTTTGCGGACGAAGATTGGTTCACATCCGTTTTTGCGCGTGTTGGCGGAATCGGTCATCACATCAACACGCAGGCCTCAATGTGGATCGACGTGATGGGCGGCGGGCCCTACTATCATGGCGCAGAGTTCAGGCTGAACTTCCACCACAACCACAATGCAATGCAGTTGATGAACGAAAAGGGCGCAGATCGGTGGTCGCAGCTGATGTTGGAAACACTTGATGCGTCAGCAGACCAAATGAGCAAAGACCCAAGGGTTCGGATAAGCATCAATACGTTTCTGTCCCATTTCATGACCAAGTATTCGAAAGAGTTCGCATTCGAAAACCGAAGCCTTTTCGGCGAAACCAATCCGCCGTTCAAGCGGAGGATCAATTTCATGAAGATGACGGAACAGGCGATAGAGGCGTTGAGTGAAGATGAACTCAGCACGGCGCTCGTAGAACGCGGCGTCGATATATCCAAATACGATGGCAAAGAGGCGCTGGTCAGCAAGGCGCTTATGATGTGATCCTAAATTAGGTTTCCCGTGACATCACTGGAATTGTAATGCAGCTCATATTTCATTTTCAAATTGTCGCGCAGCATGAATGCTGAAGTGGTCCTGCTTTTCTGGACAAGTTTGTGGCGGAGCTAAGATGTATCGGGTTTGATAATCATGCCACTTTCTTCATTGCCTTGCTGTCGAAGTATGCTGCGCCCGGCGTTCGTTTATCAAGTGCGATGTGTGGACGCTCTGCTTCGGTAGCAGTTAAGGGGTGTCGCCATGATGATATCCTTGTCGTCCGGAACGCAAAGGGCTTGCCCGTTTGGTGTCCGGCCACAGCGATTGAGCTTATGAAGAAACATGAGGATTGGCAGGGCTGCTTGCACTACGATGCATTCCTTCAAAGGGATATGCTTTACCGGCCCGTTCCCGGGACCGATGAGAACGAAAATTTTGAGATCTGTGAGGTTAGAGATACTGACGTCGTGCAGGATCAGGTTTGGTTCAACCGAAATGGTTTCCCTGATGCGACACGCAGCACAGTCGCGGACCACTTTTTGGGGGGAGGCTCAGAACCGAAGAATGAACGGAGGCGGATTTCTGCAGATTTCGCATGCTCCGGAACCGCTGCATTAACCGCTCGTTCCCCCAGATGGGCACAAGACAACAACGATGAAGCCAAACGCTGGAATCTGAACTGCCCGCCATCAATAAATGTATAATGCAGGCAATAAATTCATCCTTAGCATGACATTGCCACATAATGCTCTACTTGTGGAATATCAACCAAGACTGGTGCATTACGACATGCGTTCAGAATGTCAGACAAGGTGTCGGCGTATGGGTCGCGTTTCGGCACGGGGGCACTCAGGGATGATGACGAACTGTTCGAGTATTTCCTGCAGCCGATCGAGGACAAGGCCCGCACCTTCGCCTAGTCCTTGGCAAGCATGACGCTGACGACGCTGGAAAAGGCCAGGAACACCGTCGTCGGGGTCCTCTGGGGAGCAATCAACGGCGAGCTGGGCGCGCTCGATCTTACACAGATTGCACAGCCGAAGCTCGGCTCCGGTTGTGCGCTCGAGAGAAGGTGCCAATGCGAATGGGTAATGTTGCATGGTATAAAAGGCAACAAATGGAGGAACATGGTTATGAAAAGAAATCGCATCGAGGACGAAGACATCGACGGCTGTGACATCGATTTCACAGCCGAAGAGCAGACGAACGATGCGGATCTGCCCGAAGCGTCTGGTGGAGTAGGAGGCGCCGATGAGGAGCTGGACGGCTGCGATATTAATTTTGCAGCTGAGGTCGAGGCGGCCGATGAAGATTTGCCGCTGTCCACAGGAGGAGTTGGATAGATGGCATTCAAACTAACTTGGTTGGCAGAAACATTGCTGGACGCGGGCGTGAAAGTCGCTGAAGATCCCGGCTGGCAAACCCATGGACGCCGTGAAATGGGTACTGTTCGCGGCGTGATGTGCCATCATACCGCTGGAGGTCTGAGTGGCAACTTCCCAAGCCATAGGGTCGTTCGCGTTGGTCGGAGCGACCTACCGGGCCCGCTTTCACAATTGGGGCTCGGCAGGGACGGTACTTTTTATGTGATCGCTGCTGGCGTTGCAAACCATGCCGGGCGAGGCGAGTGGAAGGGAGTGACCACGGGCAACTCAAGCTTCATCGGTATTGAGGCCGAAAACACCGGCCTTTCCAACGATTTTCCCTGGCCTGATGTGCAGATGGACGCCTATGCGCGCGGTTGTGCGGCAATCCTGAGCCATATCGGCGCTCCAGTGAGCATGTGTTGCGGACACAAAGAATGGACCAAACGAAAAATCGATCCGACCTTCGACATGAACAAAGGAAACCATGATGATATGGACATCTTTCGGGCGCGGGTACAAGGGTTCATGGACGGTACTGGAGTGCCGAGACCGAGAACTCCAGCCGAGGACAACACAGGCCGTCCGACACTTCGCCGACCGGCATCGGGCGATCTGGTAAAAGAGATTCAGGCGAAGGTCGGGGTCGATACCGACGGAGACTTCGGTCCGAAAACGGAGGCGGCAATGCGGGCTTTCCAACGAAAACACGGGCTGGTGCCTGACGGGATCGTTGGACCTAAGACATGGGAGGCTCTCTCATCCGTCTGATCTTTGCATATACAGGGCTGTCTCTAGCCCTTGCAACTACGACGGCGTCGCCTCTTTGGGCCGCGAGCGATTGTCCGAAATCGGTCTATGCGGCGGCACGGGAGGTTCGGGATGCGCTGTATGCGGAGGACGTAACAGCGCTCTCTGAACTGATCCATGACGGATTGGGGGTTCGCGTCTCAACCGCCGCTTACGTAATAGCTGAGGAGGAGGATCTGGAGGGATCAGACAGGGTGTTGGACAGAGTGTTGGACCGAAATGCGGTCTGGGCGCTCTGGTCCGACCCTGAAACCTACTACTGGGGTGATAAGGAAGGGTCGGGAAAACCGATCGAAAGGACCGGTGCCGCATTTGTGTCTGAATATGTTACCAATCAGGAGTTGCATTTCGAGACCGCAGAGCCGATCGCACATGATCCAGGAAAGGGCCGTGGGACAACCTTCGATAACGCCGCAGACAAATATCCCGAGGAAGGGATTGTGGAATTTATCTCCGGGGAGCCGCCGGAAAACGGGGCGGCACTACGTTTGGCTTTCGCGCCTGAGGAGGGGTGCCAACGACTCGTTGGGCTCATTCTGGCGCGTTGGTAGCCGCGAGGACGTGCTATCAGGCGGATTCTAACTAGTCTCTGCTTCCGCCAGATTACCGGAATTTATGCCGAACAAAGCTGGCGCCACTCCGCGAGAACGGCGGTGCGGTTGAGCTTGGAATTGGCGCGTGAATAAAGGTGGTGCTCCAGATTGAAATGGTTGTGCACCGAAGAATGAACGGAGGCGGCTTTCTGCAGACTTCGCATGCTCTGGAACCGCTGCATCGCCCGTTCTCGCCTTCGAAACGGAAGATGCGAATTTTCGCCTCTGTTGTTCTGCCAGCGACCGGTTTCTTGATTCTGGGCGTTCCCAATTGCCTTCATCGCAGCGCTGTAGGAGCGAAATTTATCGGTCACCATGACATGTGGTTGACCGTAGAGATTCATCAATTTCCGGAGAAATTTCAATGCACTTTTCTTATCCCGACTCTTCGTGACATAGAACTCAAGCACTTCACCCGAACGGGCGCTTGGGTTCGATCACTCCTAGAATGCAAGCCGACCCGGGTTGTCACCGTCGCCATCGCCAACAAGACTGCCCGTACCGCATGGGCATTGCTCGCGAAGGGAGAAAGCTACAAGGCCACATCGGCCGTCTGAACGAATGGCCGCCAGTTTGCCGCCTGGTTGGGGTTGGTTCCTAAACAACGATCAAGCGGAGGGAAGACCAGGCTGTTTGGGATCAGCAAGCGTGGTGTTCGATACCTGCGCACGCTGATGATCCACGGTGCCCGAGCTGTTCTGGGTAAGGCGAGTGGGAAAACCGATCCAAGAAGCCATAGGATTGGCCGAATGCGCGAACGCCGACATCCGAATGTTGTCACTGTCGCACTCGGCAACAAGAACGCCAGGATCGTTTGGTCAGTGTTGTCGCGGCAAGAAGGCTATCGCCCTGATCAGACGGCGTCGGCAATCTGACGGCGGCTAAAAATCAACTGAGAAAAGGAAGTTAATCCCGGAATATTGCCGCAAACTGCCAGGAGACGGAGGAAAGGTCACCCCGATCGCTTCTCGAACCTGATGTGCGGATCGGCACGGTCAAAAGCCGCTCTCCGAGTTTTCGATCTGTTTCGCCAGCTTCTTCACAAAGTTCCGGCCCGGTGGAGCGATGATCCCATATTCCATCAAATGACCACGGAGTGCATTGATCAGTTGATTGCATTGCCGAACCAAAAGATCACGAATCTTAAACACATTGATCGGGATTGCTGTACGGCAGTCTTCACTGGCTCAAACCGCATCGTCGGCCGGACTGAGCAGCCCCACTTGCGTGGTCCAAGTTGAAAGTTAGTGCATGGTTGGCCTTTGGTCCACCGGTACGATGGCCTCAGGCGCTGGTGGGCGGTAGCCCAGAGCACTGTGGGGTCGTTTGGTGTTGTAGTGTTTCCTCCAGCTTTCGATGACGATCTGGGCTTCGCGTAGCGAGTAGAATATCTCACCGTTGAGTAATTCGTCTCGCATTCGCCCGTTGAAACTTTCGCAGTATCCGTTCTCCCAAGGAGACCCAGGTTCGATATAGGCGGTCTTCGACCCAACGGCTTTGATCCAGCCCCTGACCGCCTCAGCAATAAACTCAGGGCCGTTGTTTGACCGAATGTACGCAGGCACGCCACGCAGGATAAACAGGTCCGTCAGCGCGTCGATGACTTCGGTCGAGTTCAGCTTCCGCTTCACCCGGATCGCCAAACATTCCCGACTGTGTTCGTCCAGAATGTTCAATGTCCTGAACGCCCTGCCATCATCGGTTCGGTGATGCACGAAGTCGTACGACCAGACATGATTGCGATACTCGGGACGTAGCCGGATACATGATCCGTCGTTTAGCCAGAGTCGCCCCTTCTTGGGTTGTTTCATAGGCACTTTCAGCCCCTCACGTTTCCACAAACGCTCAACACGTTTGTCATTCACCTGCCAGCCTGCGTCTCGCAACAAGGCACCAACCCGACGATAGCCATATCGACCGTACTGACGCGTCAGCTCGATCATGTCTGCGATCAGGCGTTCTTCGTCATCACGCCCCTGTGGTACTCGACGTTGCGTGGATCGGTGCTGGCCCAGGACGTAGCACACACGACGCTCAGAAACCTTCATCTGGCTGCGCACATGATCAATACAGGCACGTCGGCGCGAGGGGCTCAGAAGTTTCCCGATGCGGCCTCCCTCAAGATCAGTTTATCCAGTGTCAGGTCAGAAACCGCACGCCGAAGGCGCTCATTCTCTTTCTGAAGCCGCTTTAGTTCCTTGAGTTGTTCCGTTCCCATTCCACCGTATTTCTTCTTCCAGCGATAACAGCTGTGATGCGTAAACTGCTGGTCATGGCAAACGCACTGGTGCGTGATGGGCGAAAATGGACTGAAACACCGGCTTGACCAATACGGATACTCGGGCATTTTGCAAATGCCCTGGCGGGCAGTGCAGTGCCCAATTCTGGCCCTCGATCATGAACAACCTGAAGAACAGGGGCATGGAGGATATCCTGATTGCCGTTGTGCCCTCTCATGGTATGCAAGCAAACCACTGTCGGGTGACAGACGGCCTGAAGGGCTTCCCTGATGCCATCAACGCCGCCTTCCCGGATACCACGGTTCAGACCTGTATTGTGCACCTTGTGCGCCATTTCTTGAATTTCTGCGGCTGGAAAGACCGCAAGAATGTGGCCAAAAGCCTGAAACGGGTCTATCGGGCCACGGATGACGCCGAGGCGGAGAAGGCCCTCGATGATTTCGAGGCTGAATGCGGCGAAAAATACCCCTCAATCGCACCCTCGTGGCGACGCGCCTGGCAGGAGGTCATCCCGTTTTTTGTCTTCCCGCCAGCCGTGCGCAAAATCATCTACACGACGAATGCAATCGAGAGCCTGAACCGAGGGATCAGAAAAACCACCAAAACCCGTGGCAGCTCTCCAACAAATGACGCGGCGACCAAGCCGATTTACTTGGCCATTCGCAATTTCGAAAAGACGGGACGGTGCGTCAGGGAGTGGGTTGCTGCCCGCAATCAGTTCGCTATTCTTACCCCGGAACAGTTCAACAGATGCCCCGTTTCAGCGGCATGGGCTGATGGTCATACACAGAGTTTCGGATACTCCCGCCGTTTTCCTACTCCCGCCAAATTACGGCTTTCTTCTCGTCATCCAGCGCCGGTGATATTTGCATACACCGTATCCTCCAAATGATTTGGTAAACATGGTGTGTTCCGGTGACCGCCTGAATCCATCACCACTATTTTTAGGGGGGATTACCTATCCAAGGTCTATAAGGCAGTTCAGCATTGTTATCGCGGTTTATAGTCCGTAAACTTACGCTGCTGTGGATATCCGGCTTTCCCCTTGCAACACCTTGCGCATCGCGCATAGGCCACTCGCGAATTTTTTTCCTGTACAATTTTGTCCAGAAACTGCTCCGAGAATTATTCATGAAACTGTTCGCATCTGCGACAAAGTCAATCTCGCTGCTGGGAAGGTCGAGAAAACTGTCATCCCAAATACGTAGCTGGCAATCAGTTGCATTATCAACCATCCACTTCAGAGAAATTCTGGATAATGTCCCATCCTCGTAGCCACCACCTACATCAGTGTGCATTCCCGAAAACCAGACCTGTTTCATTGATTGGCTAGGTTCCGTCTCTACATCCCAAAGCTTTGGATGAAAAGATTTCCTTTCATCGTCAATGGCGAGTGCATGAAAAGCATTCTCGACACATCTACTTAAAGAAAAATCGTGGAATTTATGTCTAAAAAAGGGAATTGCATCCAAAAAGTGCGACAAAGATTTCAGCGGCGCTCCAAGAGCTGGCACCGTATCCCAAACACCCAGAAACTTGACTTTGATCCACATGGTATGATGGCGTTCACAGAATTCTTTGGCCAATTTCTTGCGCTTTTCGGCGTTGCGAATTTTGTATATTTTGTAAGCTATATCAATTAGCTCCGGGCGAGATTTTGGCAAGATGCCAAATAAATTGATGAATCCAGTTAGGCTTCGAACTGTCGCAGCACCACGGCTAAATCCAAAAAGGTATATTTGATCTTCAGTTTCATAATTGTCGAAAATAAACCTATAACATTCGATTATGTTCTTACTTATTCCAGCTCCACTAACTTTGCCTGACAACCACCAGCGATCGGTGCCAAGTCCACGGTCATAAAATGCTATTTGTTTTGGAGTGCGGTTCTCGACAGCCTTGAAAAGCTTGTAGACGTTTGAATCTGAGCCTGTTCCGCCATCTTGCCCAGTTCCATCTGAAAATAAGACAATATTTTTTGACATCTGATCGCTTCTTTCTAGCTAGTGCATTATCTAAAAGAAAATGTTCTAATCGACATTCCCTAATTGAAATACCTTGCTCCTGCAAGTTGTGGCTATTTTGGATCCCAATCAAGCGCTCTAGCGCAAGTTGCACCTTGCTTCGGGCATCTGTCACTTGAATCGAGCACAATTTTTGTTCTCGGTGGTGGGATTGACCTAGCTTTTGGTATGATCAACACCCATTTGGACAGACCCGTAGGGCCGCTTTTCTTTAGTTCTGCCATTGACGCCGTCACATCGAAGTCGGCGGCGCGCGAAACCGATCGATGGTCACGAGGATGAAGTTCACCAGATCGCCGCTGACGGCGACCTCGGGCATTTTGAATGTAATAGAACAGGCGCGGCGAACAGTTCCCGCCCCGGTCTTTATAACCTGGGTTTGCAGTCTGGGGCGCTATGTCAGAACCTTGATCAGGCGTGCAAGAATCGATGCAACCTTCGCCGTTGATTCTAGTACTTTGGCCACCGTTTTGACGGTTTTGACGAATTTATTGATCTCTCGAACGTGCTGACGCAGACGCTTCTCCGCCTCAGACTGACCCAGCTGCGTGGCTTGAAAGGCCAACTCCGCTTTGAAAATCAATTGATCATTTTGGGCCATTTTTGCCCGATCTGCCCGCAGCGCGTTGAGTGTCGCCATGTCTTTCTTCTTAGCCGTCGCGCGAATCTCAGCCGTATTCACGCGGTAAAGTACGTTCTGCCGGTTGCGAAGCTGCTGGAAATACTCGATTGAGATCGCCGTTTCTTCAACCATAATTCACCCCTCCACTTTTTCAACTAGTGTTTTTAGCGATTCGAGATATTTGACGACCTCCTCTGGCGACCCGGGTGAACGTAGCGCATCTGCTAGGGTGGAGTGGACGCGGGCAATCATGCCAACCTCGTAAATCACTGTGCCCTTATAATATTTCATGAACGCTTGATGCTCGGCTTGAAGAGCCTTGATCGCGGCCTTATACCCGGTAGCGCCCTGTGTCTCTACGTCATAGTTTAGAACCGCATTATTCCTAGTCGTTAGCGCCTCAGATCGGATTTTGAAATCCCCATCAATACCAAGGTTAATCAGATGCAATTGAAGTTCCCGTACTATCGTGGCAACGTCCTTCTCGGACTTCAGAACAACCGACCGCATTTTCTTGTAACGAAGAGTAGCAATTACTTCGCTCACAACTGCAGTTTCAGCACTTTCGCGCTCGGATCTGTCCTTTAGGAACTCCAATAGAGTTGCAGATTCCGCTGCTTTAGCAAAATCCGTTAAAGCTGTCAGAGCCGATGAATATCCTGAAATGACCTCCTCTTCGAGCGATGCGTCCGTTAATAGCGACAAGGCCGAAACATAAGTTGTGAGAGCTGTCATCTTTCTCTGTGCCGACGTCGCTTCGTTTTGAACCGGTTTTCTGTTGCCGAGGACCACTTTTTCAACGATGCAATTTGAGGCTGGCACGCTAGTGTCACCCGCCATGACAAAATTGCAATCATCGCTAAGCAACCAAACATCCCCAGAAGCAGCCGAGACATCGAGCTCCGCTTCAGCAGCAGCGTCAAGCCCTGGCTTCAGTTTTTGGGCCAGTTTTTTTTTCGTATTTTGTGCAAGCTCGCTCAGTGCAGAGAATTCAGTAGTGACACGTTCGGTCGTGCAAGCAGAAAATGCCCCCAATACAAAACAAATAGTCAAAATTCTATTCACCAAAATCACCTCCGAAAGATAAATTTCGTTTTAAAGAAACATGCCACAACTACTGGGTATAATCAACAATAATTCATTCTCCCGGAATAATGACGCTTTGGGCTCAAAAATGGGAGTTGGCGGCGCTTTGGCCGAAAGGCAGCTGGGGTTTCAACGGATCGACGCGGGGTAATCCCCCCATTTTTAATGGGGCTCAGCCATAGAATTCACGCGGCCATTTTCAGTTTCATGGCAGGGGTGATCCCGCCGATGCCCATGTTGGGTCGGTCGTTGTTGTATGTCCATAGCCATTCAGTGGCCTGTTCCTGAGCCTCCTCTATCGTTTCAAAGATGTTCTGCCCCAGCCATTCTCCGCGAACCGTGCGGTTGTAGCGCTCGATGTAGGCGTTCTGCTGAGGTTTTCCGGGTTGGATGTATTGGATGGCAATGTCTTGTTTTTCGGCCCATGTCATTAGTTTGGCACTGACATATTCCGGCCCGTTGTCCACACGAATAATCTTCGGTTTGCCGCGCCATTCAATGATCTGGTTCAAGTTGCGCACAACCCTTTCCGCAGGCAGCGAAAAGTCGACCTCGATACCCAAACCCTCACGATTGAAGTCATCCAGAACGTTCAACGTCCTGATCGACCGCCCATCCGCCAGTTGATCGGCCATGAAGTCCATCGACCATGTGTGATTGGGCACGTCAGGCACGGCCAACGCCTCCGGTTTATCCCGCTTCAGGCGCTTTCTGGGCATAATCCGCAGGTTCAGTTCCAGCTCGCAGTAAATCCGGTAAACACGTTTGTGGTTCCAGCCGAAGCCTTTGACGTTGCGCAGATACAAAAAGCACAGGCCAAAACCCCAGGTGCGCCGGTTGCTCGTCAGCTTCACAAGCCATTCGGCAATTTTGGCGTTCTCATCGCATAGCTCGCGCTCGTAACGATAACAGGTCTCGCTGATGAAAAATGTCCGGCAGGCCAGCGCGATGCTGACCCTGTGGTGTGCGACCGCATGAACCGCCATCTCCTTGCGCAGGGATGGCCTTAGTGCTTTTTTCCGAGCGCCTCCTTCAGAAGCTCATTCTGCATGCTCATCTCTGCATACATCTTCTTAAGCCGCCGGTTTTGCTCCGCCAAATCTTTCATCTCGCCAATCAGCGATGCATCCATGCCACCAAATTTGGCCCGCCACTTGTAAAAGGAGGCGCTGCTCATCCCATGCTCCCGGCACAGTTCAGACACAGGCACACCGCCCTCTGCCTGCTTCAGGATGCCCATGATCTGTGCGTCGCTATATCGTGCTGTCTTCATCAAAAATCTCCTCAGATATCTTGCCGAGAAAATTCTACTGTTGAACACCGTTAATTTTCGGGGGGATTACCCTACTTGTTCCAAGATCGGGAACCATTCTGCAGGCAGCTCGACAACTAGCGCATCTGCATTTGCTTCGAAAATTCCATCAAGGCTTCCGGGAGCGTATTCATCCAGCTCATTGAGGCAACGTTTGATGCGTGAATGCGACATCTTGCTGCGACTTTACTTGCGGGTATTTGGTGCTAGATCTGATTTGATTATGCTAAATACAACTTAGGTGATCCATGCAACATGCTATCACGGTATTTTTTACTATCTTTACAACTCTATGCAGCTTGCCTGGATACTGCGCTGAAGGAGATGAGGCTTGGTGGCAATACCGTCAGCTTCATCCGTATCTGCATCAGGACATTGCTGTTTCACATAATGCAGACATGGATGAAACCTACGTGATTTTCACGGAGCCGCCCGCAAGCGTGTTACAAAATGCAGATGCAATTGCGCTGCGCGTTTTCGGCCAAACGCTCCTAAGCGTAGCGGTTCAGAAGCACCCAATAGGCTTTGACGGTTGGGCAAAGGATCTGCTGTTCACCTTAGCCTCTCCGAGCGAGCCAGTTCTCGTGTCGCAGATTAGCGCCTTGGCACGCGAAGCCTATGGGACGGATTACAAGGCGTCATTCGCCGTCTTTGAGCCAAAGCCCTGGCGCGGCGATCTCCGCTATGTGCCCTCCAGTTCCGTTTCAAACCTTCAGGTGTCACAAACCTCTCTACATAAGTGGCTCTTTGGTGAAACTGCGCGCTTTGTCGCTGCTGGCGTCAATTCCGGTAGCCACGGTGAGCCGATGCCGATTGATGCGCATCTGGAGCCTGGCCGGGTTGGATTGCTCTATTCGCAGGAGCCCGGGCTGGTTCTACTGGTGCTGGATACGACCGTTGATCTGAATGCGGCCAAAACAGATTTGCGTGCCTTCACTTTGGATAGCGACGTGATCCTTGGGGCCGCGCATCTGAAACAAAGCAACCGGCTGGTGCTCGTTGGGCGTGAGCGCCAGGCCAGCCTGAGCGAAGCACGCCCTCTGCGCTTGGACATGATCCTCGCACTGGCAGCGGTCGAAAGCGCTGATCTGGGACAAAGCTACGAACGCAATTTGCCCTTTGCCGGCAAGGTCAGCTCGCACGATCTGGAGGCAACGCTGGAGCCGCCAGGCATAAAAAATCAGTTCGCTTCGCTGATTTTCGGGGAAATCGGCGTCGATTGGGCACCAATTCTACTGAGCCGCGAGTTGACCCACACCGAGTTCGGTCATCTCCTGAATATCGCGGATCAGCTGCTGAAATCCTGGTCGCTATCCGGCTCAATCGACTACGGCAATTTCATCTACACTCAACCACTTCAGTTCCCCACTGTCACAGGTGTGATGCGATTGCTTTCTGACCAGCTCGGACGAGAGGTTACGTCACTCACTTTTAACTGGAACACGGCTGGTTTTGGGTCTTGGGTGACGTTCGCCGAGGTTGATATCTTTGCCGTCAATCGAACCGGGTCGCTGCCTGTCTCCTATCTGCCAGACTTTGGTTCTGACGGTGGACGGGAGACTGAAAACGATGCATTGCGGTCTGCTGAAGACAGATATTGGGCGTTCTTCGCTGGGCTTTCCAATCCGCATTTGGTCCGCGTAGCGCAGTATACAGCTCTGCACCAGATATTTCTGGACGCGGAGATCAAGGCACAGCGGGTGTCACCAATCCCCGGCAAGCCCAACTACAAACAGCGATGGTCCGGACTCGCGGATGAATTCGCTGCCGCAATGAACCGCTTGACTCAAAGGTCAGAAACGCAGGCCACAGAATTTCCGCCGACAGCGTGTGAAGAAGATCCACAAAGCACATTTGAATTCTTAGCTGAAGACCACGATCAACTCATCGAGCTCTGGACTGGTTCGGGAAATGTTGTCAGCGCGGTCATGGATCGCACGACGTTTGTCGCAGACCGGTTGGCAGAGCTGCAACGGTCCGAGGCCAAGTACAACATGCAGGTCGACGAGGTGAATGACGAGATTGATTCCTACAACACTGACGCGGAGCGCTGCCAGATTTCTGGTGGCCACTCACAGGAGCGGAGTTGCGCCGCAGCGAAGTTTGTGATGCGGGAGGCGAGGATTGACATGCTTAGCAAGTCCATCGATGGACTTGAGGCACAACTAAATGATTGGCAGTCCAAACTGGAAAACGTTCTTGAGCGCGCAGATGCGCTGACATCAGTTGGTGGTTTCAATTATCTTGTCACCGCAGCTGGAAATTGCACTATAGCAATAGAGGCCGTAATTGCTGGGAATGCCGACATTCAGGGGGCGGTCTACAAGACGCCTTCCATAGTTGTGTCGCGATCCGATGATGGCTGGCGATCAGTGGGTGGACACAACGTTGACGGTCGCACCCTTAAACTCGTTCCCGACCGGTCAATCTCTCCGGGAAAGTTCAGCCTGGACGCCGAAACCGGCACGTTGAAACTATCGCCTAGGGATATCGGTTTGGCCCCACAGGCCGCGCGGGTATTTGAGCGGCAGCGCCTGACTTATAAGTTCGGGACGAGCGCAGACAAGCGACGCATTGAGCGCGAGTTGGAAAGCGTTTTGCGGCAGCCCTGGCGCGAGGCGGTGCCCATGACTGCTTCCGCGCTTGCGCGCTCGCCAGAACCCGTTGGGTACGGGCGTGGCCTTCGCAGGCACTTGAACAAGAATCGCGTTTTTGCGACCGAACCCACACGAGCGCTCAAAAAAGCTGAAGCAAGATCCTACGAGGATTATTTGGCCGAATATAACGCGCAGATTGTAGCTGAGCGCGTAGACGGTCGCTACCTGATCTACGTTGCCGGGACGAGGCCGCCGGTTGTCCACCAATCTGGCACACTAATCGCCTATAGGGCGCAGCTACAACGCCTGATGACGGAGGTCGCACAGACGCAAAACGGTCGAGACAGTGTGGCTGTGGTTACCCGAAATGGGCTTTCCGAGGCGGATGCGCTGAACTTCACGCGTAGCTTTGAGGCGCAACAAATTGTCGCCGAGGCGGCTTCTGGAGGAGGCGGGATCAAGCCACCCAACTCAGGGAGTCGATTTGGTTATTTCTTCTCTGGCGGGCGCGGCTCGGGGAGCGGTGGCGAGGGGCGTCGATTTGGCCGCGAACCATTGCGGATATTTGGCGATTTTTTTCGGAGCCAAAAGACGCTGCGCCGTAAGGACCTCGACTGGCGCAGAGCAGTGGTGACAGAGCTGCGCCCGGCCGGTATTAAGCGCGACGGTCTGCTGAATTCCAAAACAGCTACAATCCGTATTGAGATGCCCACCGAAAAGCAGACAACAGTCGTAGCCGAGTTGAATGCCACTTTTACCGGCCGTACCGCAACCGAGAGTGATTTAGCAAAGATGTCTGAGGTGGCCCGGCGAAATCTTGATCAGGCAGCGTTGGAAAAGGGCGCTGCGACCGACCCTGATCCCATTTTGGGAGAGATATTGTTGCGTATCCGAAACGACTATCGCGAAGAGCTTCGAGGCAATCCATATCTGTGGAAGCGTCTCTTAGACCCTGAGTATCTGACGGACGTGCATATTGTGCGCCTGCGGATTCTTTCGCAAGACAGACACTTTGTACGGTGACATCGAAATGCCCTTCAATCCCGTAGAACCCATTGTTTACTTTGATCAGGTTGCTCTTCTGATCGGGCTTCCCTTGACCAAAGCCGCATTTCTGGAGGACATCGCGGCTAAAAGTGGCGGGGCGCGTCGCGGCGACTATGCTATGGGAGCTCTACGGCGGCTGCCGGATCGTAGTGCGGCAGAAGTTTGGGAGGTGGCGGCTAGCACGCACGCAAAGCTAACGCAGGATCTCGTGGATATGGCGCGAGAGCTAAATTTGCCGGAGAAGCAGGTTCGGCACGAGGCAACTCTGCAAGATTTGACTGAAGTGACTGAAAGCGGTGCGCGGCTGATTCTGATTCTGGCGCATTGGCGCGATTTTGAGCTTTTCGACGATGATCTCACAGATGCTGCCCGGAAGAACCTTGTAGCGTATCGCGCCGCACCTGCCCCGGCGGCGCGTGATCCAGGGCTACATGCTGTATTACACTCTCGCGACTTCGAACGGTCGCACAATGCAATCCGCAGCATGGGCACCTGGCTCAACGAGGATTATCTGGAATGTGC
The DNA here is from genome assembly GCF_030285785.1 of Parasedimentitalea psychrophila. NCBI lineage: Bacteria > Pseudomonadati > Pseudomonadota > Alphaproteobacteria > Rhodobacterales > Paracoccaceae > Parasedimentitalea > Parasedimentitalea psychrophila. Next base: position 3,837,234 of record NZ_CP127247.1, read on the forward strand.
GCCTATCCATGAGCGCGCCGATCGACGCTTCTTCTTGGAAGAAATTGCGGGCGAGAACGTTTTCCCTGGCTACGCGCTGGAACTTCGCGACGGCATGCATTTCGCAGAAGAATGCGCCAAGTCAATTGCAAGCGATTGGGCGGGAATTCTTGACCTAGCAGTGTGCAATTCGGCGGAGCTTGCCGAAGTTCTCAAAGCTGAACAAGATTGCCGACAAGTCATTACCAATGAGCGCCTTAAACATCCCGCCCGAGCGATTCGTGAGTTGCAGTGGCTGTTGGTGCAACTGAAGGTGGGTCCGCAGAATTACAGAGATCTGCGTTTGCGCGCGCACATAATCTTCTCAAAAGACACTCTGGAGGCAGCACCATGTTATCCGTGAATTCACTGGAATCCATTCTCAGTCAAGAACTCGATAGCGTCAGGGCTGATGCTGGTGCGCTTGGCGGCGGTGGCGGTCGGCGGTCTGAAATTGTAGAATCGGGTGCTGCCCAAGCAAAGTTGTGGCTGAACATCGCCGCGGGGCTGATGATCGTCATCTTTCTTCTAATGATGGCTTTGGTGATCATCTTCCGCGGTGAAGGCGTGTTCACGCTTTCGGCGATTACGGTCCTTTCCGGAGTAACATTGGCCGGCACGATCCAGCGGATCATTCATATTGCCCGAACTCTACAGGATTTCCAGATGTTCGAGCAACTCACGAGGGATTTGCCAGCGGCAGAACGGGCGAGCTTGGCCCGAAGTCTGGTTGAGGCCCGCAAGATGCAGACTGCTTAGGAAAGATTTATTGGAGGTTCAATTATGTCACTAGAACGCGTTTTAATCGGTCTATTGGTCTTAGCCGTCGCCGGGCTGGGTCTATTTGAACTGAATGCGAGCACGAGTATCGAAACACTACGAACAGAGATAGCTCAGCTTCAATCGATGCAATCAGATCAAGCTGAGGTTCTGGATGCGGCAAACATCGGTATCGCTGAAGGTGGGGCGCAGCGCGCAGCGATAGAGCAGAGCATTACCGCGCTAGGTAGCACCGCGACCCCGCAAGAAGTCGCTGAAGCCATTCTGGCCGAGGACGGAGACGCATTTATGGTCGAGCTGTCGAATCTTCTGGCTGAGCGCTATGATGATCGCGCACTTTTCAATCCGCCTCTGATTGCTGCCGTCGCCGAGGCAGTTGTTGATCAGTTCGGAGATGACCTGCGACCCTCAGCGGCCAGTGCCGTCGAGATCGCAGCTGCCCTTGAGATTAGTCCCACCTTCGCGTCATTGGTAGCGGACTATGCCGCGGGACAAGCATCGGGCGAATAGGGGAAAAGAGTCATGTCTGCCAAAGATAAGTTCCTAGACGTGCTGGCGGAAAAAGCAGCGCTGCGATTCCTGGCTTTGATTCGCAGCCGCTATCTGCGGGGTTTCCTCGTCGGTATATCTGCTGCCTCTTGCGTTTGGCTCTTCATCTATGTGGCGGACGGAAAACCCCTTCGACAGATTTCAGTTTCGTTCTTCCCATTCGTTATAAGCCATATAGAAGCTAGAGAGTTCATTGATAGGATTGCGATACTGGAAGTCGATCTAGAACGTCTAGATATAATAAAGGAATCTCTCGAAGAGGAAAATCGGAAGTTGGACAAATTTTCACAACAATATTATAGAAATTGGGAATTTTGCTCTGACACTCAGACCGCCAAGGAAACCAATAATATTTTAATCTTGAGGAATACTAGGGAGAATTGCATTTCGAGCAACAGGCAAAACGAATTCAGAATTCAACAAAAATACACGATAATTCATTTTCAGATAAAGGAAAAATGCTTGGAGCCTGAGTTGGAAAGTGATTCAGCTTGCCAATTCATTCTGACTCGCCTTGAATTTCTGGACCATCCTTAATTTTTCCGACACGTTTGGCGTAGTAAGGTGAACCTTTGAATCGACGATGAGCATGGCTTGTTATGTCTGCTAGTCAGCATCTCGTGCTGGTCAGAATCACTCATATAGCCTGACGACTCAATTTTGATTCCAGTTTTGGTGAGTGAAGTTTTCGTCGACGGATTTTCCGGGTTTCGCCTGTAGGATTTGGCTTCTGCCCATTTGTGTTCGATGTGATTGAGATCGGGGCTGTGGGCGGGGGGATATCCGTTTATTGAATGCAGCACATGCCACATTCCCTGCATTTCGGCGATATGCTCCTTGGCGCTCGAATGTCCGGTATGACGGGCTGCACCGCAGAAATCTTTTCGATCAACGAGTGTCAGCAATGGTGAAGCATCTGTGTTGATGGTCAAGCCAATTTGTGGGTCCATTCCCTATTTTCCGCGATCAGCGTGTTTGCGATGTCAATCCCGGACGAACAAGGGGCCATAACCCGGTTTAAAACGGGGCCATTTGGTTGATTTTGGTGCGCAGCCTGGTGCGTGAGCTTTCCAAGTAGCTGACGCGCCAGGGTGTGTTGGCCGCAGGCTAACTTTTCGCAGTGTCGGTGTTTTAGGGATTACGGTTTGGTGATTTTGCTCTGGCGCAACCGGTAGCTTTCGCCGTTCATCTCCAGGATATGGACGTGGTGGGTGAGACGGTCGAGAATGGCACCCGTGAGACGTTCCGCACCGAAGACCTCGGTCCATTCATCGAATGGCATGTGTGGATGGCTCCTGCATAGCAAGACATTTTTGATCGGATTGTGCATTTGTCAGAAGCAGTCATGTGTCCGGCCTGTTTGCGCGGTTTTGACCGCTGGCCCTGAAGGGTTCCGCAAACCAAGTCCCTATCAGCTTTGCGGGCTATAATGCCCGAGCCATTCGGCGGGGTGTCTTGGTTTTGGCGGCAGACTCATGCACCATCATCCCGCGGGTCTTGCTAACTCGTTGTTCTTCCTCCCTTAGGCAGTGTGCGGTGTATAAGGTTCGTTGCTGGTCAAAGCTGCCCAGACGGTCCTTGCCGTTTTATTGGCCATAGCGACAGTTGCGACGCGCGCTGGTTTGCGTTCCAGCAGCGATGCCAGTCATTTACTGGCGCGCTCCGGGTGTGACTTGGTCTGTCGGACGAGCGACGTCATGCCAACGACCAGCAATGATCGTAAGTATTGATCACCCATTTTTGTAATGCGCCCGAGCTTCTCTTTGCCGCCGCTGGATTTGTTCGCGGGCGTCAGACCCAACCATGCTGCAAACTCGCGGCCATTACGGAACTGATGACCATCACCAATGCTGGCGATGATTGCCGAGGCCGTCACAACGCCGACGCCTGGTATGGTGCGCAACAAACGGACCCGCGCATCTTCCTTGGCGACCAGCTTGAGCCGATCTTCATACCAGCGGATCCGTGCACGCAATGCCATCAGATGCTCGCAAAGATTATGGATCACTTCATTGGCAACCTCGGGCAGGTCCAGCAGTTCGCCTGCAAAAATGCCCTCCGCAAATCCGATGACCCGCGCGAGGCCCTTCGCGATGTAAACGCTAAACTCCGCGACCATACCACGCAAGCCATTGATCAGCTGCGTGCGTTGGCGGATATGGCGCATTGCGACGCCGGTTGGAGCAGGAGCCATCCACCCCTTCAGATTTTATGTGATGATGATGGAACCACGTTCGTATATCGGTCATGCCGGTTCCTGCCTCATCAGGCTCATGTAACTGGCAGGATCCGTTGTCTCGACCTTCGCTCTGGGAAGGTAGGGGTAAATCTCCAGATTAAGCCGTGGTGGGCGTTTCTCGATACGGCACAGAACCAGATGCTTGACCGCATCATAGCCCATAGCCCCGAGTTCCAGCGACTGCCTGATGGCGCCATGAACATGGCCCATCTCGAAGCTTTCCAGCAGGCGCAGTACCTGGACGTATTCGCGCTTTCCCTTCTTTCCCATCCGCGCTTCCAGCAGTCGATGCAAGATGGCAAGCTCCTCCGGCAGGTCCCAGCCTTGCAGCGGGGCCGCCTGATCAAGCGCGCCAACCTTCTGTTCCAACAGCGGTAGGAAGTACATCGGATCGAAGACCATATCTGCCTTCTGGTAGGATCGCTGATGGCGGGCGATCACGCCAGCGCTGCAGCCGATGACGACCTCATGGACATATCGTCCACAATTCTTATCGTCTGGTTATCGTAGGGCAGTCCATGCGCAAAACCCAAGCCGAAAGCATTGACGAAAACGACCTCAACTGACACCTATGAACCGCTGCTCAGCACAGACCCTCAATGGGTGGCCACATGCCCCGGAATACGCATTCAGATCAAGGTCTACAGTTCACCAGCATCGATTGGGCGTTGTTTCTCAAGCACCACAATCTTGAACACAGCATGAGCTGCCGTGGAAATTGCCATGATAACGCTGTCGCGGAAAGTTTCTTCAACCTGCTCAAACGCGAACGCATTCGTCGCAGGACATACAAAACCAGAGAGGACGCAAGGCACGACGTGTTCGACTACATCGAGATATTCTATAATCCCAGGCGCAAACACGCTAGGAACGGGATGCTGCGCCAGCAAACTTTGAAAGAAAACAAGCCCTGAATCTGCAAGGCATCTAGGAAACTCGGGGCTATTCACTTTGACGGATGCGTCCGGTTCAGTGCACAAGGGTCTCGTTCGCTCAAATCCCCAAAAGTCTACCTTGCTAACTGGGTGGACTTACGGTTTTGTAAAACCCTAGGGCAGAATTTTGACCGCCCAAGCTGATCTCAGATCTGGTACGTTTGGCGAATACTCTAGCAAAAGAGCCTTTAGATTGACTGCAACGAGCTCGAAAAACTATAGAGTTGGAGTTGTGGGGCACCGCTACCTAGGCGGGATTGAAGCCTCAAACTACGTATGGTTTTGCTGTTTTAAGCTGCTGTCAGAATTTCAACGTAAGCACCCTGGTCTCGTAGCGGTATCGGCTTCGTCACAGGGGGCCGACACAATTTTCGCAGATGTGGCACTAAGTTTGGAAATAAAATTAGACATAATTACACCATTCAAAGAATTTGCTAGCGATTTTCAAACAGAATTGGGTTTGAAAAAAATGGAGGTACTTCATGAGCGATCCTCAAACTCGGTGTGCGCCAACTTTTCGAAGCGGAGTGTGTCTGCGTATAAGAAGAGTATGGAGTTGGTAGTGATTAGGTCGCATAGCTTAATTGGTGTCTGGGACAGTCAATCCAATGGATCACCCGGTGGTACTGCGCAAGCGATTAACGTGGCGAAAACAATGGGGTTACCTATTTTTCACATCAACCCCCGAGAGCGCAGCCTAAGCATTATTGGTCCACTGAAATCATACGGAATGAAAGAAAAAAGAATAGAGTTAAACACGGTCGGGAGCTTTGTCTGAGATGCGAATGGAAAAGGGCCTAAGCCAAAGTTCTATCATCATGCTTATCGCGATGCTGTTAGCTGTTATGATCGCCGTCATTTACGGCGTACAGTATTTTATTGACCCCGAAATTAGTATCACTAGCGAGGGGCTGGGCGACAGAAAGATTGAGTATGAAATCTCCAAACTTGTGGCGGAAATTAGCCGTATTCGAAGCGATACGGCAGGGAGCTTATTTTGGTTAAAACTGATTGCGCTTTTTGTCACTGTTGGAGGTGCAGTTGGGGGGTATCTAATCGGGCAAAGCTACACTACGGACAAAAAACTAAGCTTTGAACACCGAAAAGACGTAGACGCGGCATATCAATCGATTGTGCACGAGTTATCAGCAGATTCTCAGATACTTAGGGCTGCGGCTGCGGTGAAACTTGGCGCCATTCTCAAGTCTTTTCCGGTTGAGTGGGACGTTGGCTCGAAGAGACGGCGACAGATCATTCAATTGACGAAACAGATTTTTGCTGCAGCCCTATCCATTGAGGCCGATCAAAAAGTTCGCAAGACAATTACGATCAATATAGCACTTGATGCGTCTGACGAAAATGAGAATTTGTCAGATTTGCGCGAATTGGATCTGTCTGGCGCATGTGGTAGTGATGCTTATTGGGCTCGGTGCGACTTTTTTGAAACTGATTTCTTTCAAGCTGACTTAGGTGCGACCTCATTCAGAAGATCTTCGCTGGAATACGCGCAATTCCGGGAAGCTGACTTGCAAGGTGCCGTTTTTGATGAATCGAAATGTGTAGAGACGAACTTCACCTCGTCAGATTTGCGTAGGGCGACCTTCGTCGATGCAGTTCTTGACGGCGCAAACTTCGACCAGGCCAAGGTCTTTGGAGTTGAAGTTAGGCGTGCAAAATCAATCAAAAACCTGAAGGGCCATCTAGTGGACTGCTCCGCTGAAGGAGATGGGAGCATACTAGTTCCAATCGAGAAGTGGATCGAGGGCAGCGAAGCCTAAATTCGAACATATTGCTACGCAGTTGCGACTGAGTTTACTGATTGGTTTAAATCGTGATTAGTCCAAAATAGACGCCTGAGCAAAAGGGCTTTGTCGCCGCACCTGGTCACTCGAAGGTTCTTCCTGGATGACCTGTCGATAGGCAAAGCGGACCTTTGTGTAGACCGCAGCATCACGCAGAAAGGGCTCTAAGCATGCGTAATTGGGCCCCCTCTGTTTTGAGGTCGAGCTCCCGATAAGATCACAAGGTGGCTTGTGAACAAGGGAGATAGAATATGGAATATTTTGCCGGATTAGACGTATCGCCACGATACTGTGCGCTGTGCATTGTTGATAGTAGGGGAACGACGCTATTCGAGCGCGAACTGTCTTGTGAGATCAAGGATATTGCTGAGTGCCTCGCCGACTTCCCGCATCCGATTGAACGGATTGGCTTTGAAGCGGGCACCATGAGCCAGCACCTGTACTTCGGTTTGAAAGCCGAAGGCTTTGATGTGGTCTGCATGGAAGCGCGTCAGGTCAACGCGGCACTGTCAGCGATGCGCAACAAGACTGATAAAAACGATGCCCGTGGTATCGCTCAAGTGCTGCGTACCGGTTGGTTTAGCCCAGTTCATATGAAGAGCCGAGAGGCCCATGGTGTCCGTGCCTTGCTCAGAACGCGTAAGGCATTGCTGAAGAAGATAATGAATTTGGCCAATGAAGTGCGCGGGTTATTGAAGATATTTGGCATTCGCCTGCCCAAAACCGTGAAGCACGGCAGTTTCGATGGCGTCGTTCGGCCGATGATCGAAATGGACGATGTTCTGGCGCATGCTTTGGTTCCGCTCTTGGACGCACGTGTGGTTTTGTTTCAGCACTTTCTGGAACTGGATCGGCGTGTCAAACGCGCCGCCAGCCATGATGAGGTTTGCATGCGAATGATGACGGTTCCGGGTGTCGGACCGATAGCATCGCTGACCTTCAAGGCCGCAGTCTATGCCCCCTCGCGCTTCAAACGGTCACGGACTGTTGGCGCGCAGTTTGGCCTGACGCCGAGACGATACCAGTCGGGTGAACACGACAATCCTGGCCGTATATCAAAGGCTGGCGACAGCGATGTCCGGGCAACTTTGTACGCTGCCGCCAACGCTTTGCTCATGCGAACGATGGCCGGGTCTCAGATCAAATCGTGGGGCATGCGGCTGATGCGCACAAAAGGCCGCCGTCGCGCCGTTGTTGCGGTCGCCCGTAAACTCGCCGTCTTGCTGCACAGGATGTGGACCGATGGCACGGAATTCCGTCAGGACCAGGTGGGAGACACAGCATGATCTAAAACGCTACCCACCCAATCCTGACGGGGTCGTCCCTCACCGGACGAGGTTTGTGGAAGAAGCCGAAAATGGCTGATGCGCAACCTGAAGCGCGTCTCAAAGCAAGGCTCTCCACTGCCGATCCGACATATGCGTGCAGCGGTGCCAACACGGCATCAACCGGACTGCGGAGAGAAGCGTGACCCGGATGAGTGACAATGACCCAAAAGAAAGAAGGAAAATGAGCTTGACCCAAATACCCAATTAGAGAAGCGGACCTCTGCCGCACAGAGCACCAAGGTCGGCGATGGTGAAGGATTTTCGATGCGGGCCAGGGTGCAAGGTTTCGGCGCGGACTGACTGTGGCCCGTGTTGGAAATCCTCCCAAGGTGGAAGCCGCGTTGGCTTGGCGGTTCCAATGGGGAAGGCGTGAAGTGAGTCACCCGGTGCGTGTATTGGCAGAGATAGGCCAGCACTGCCTCTGGCCCGCGGAAGGGTGGTTTGCCCCGGATGCCTCCCGGGTCAATGCCAGCCCCCACCAACAGCTTCTATAAGAGCCCTGCCAATGCGCAGGGTCTTTCTTCGGCGAGCAGCTTGCCATCTTGCGTAAGTGCATATATTACGTAAAGTATATACTTCACGTATAAATGGATATTTGCGTTATGGACTTCAGATCCCCAACTGCCAGCGCACAGGCGCGAAGAAAAACTATCAAGCGATTTACTGAACACCTGCCAAACAAAGACGTCGAAATCGGCGTGGCCGCCTTGGAAAAACTATTCGAAGAACTGGGCGACCCGGTTGAAGGCTTTCCTGACTGGCACCCAATACGCACAGCCCCGGGGCGGAATCACAATGGCCGCGTCAAATTCTTCGACGAGATCGACACCTACAGCGGCAAGGATCACACCATTCTGTTCGTCAAAGGCTTCGTGACGTGTCCGTTCAATGAAGCAACCTCCGACGCTCTTGTGGAAGCCGCCGACCAATTTAACGGGCTGTCCGCCGAACGCCTTTACGAACCACTGTGGAGCGAAGGCACATTCCCAGTGAAGGTGACCGCCATCGAAATCGAGTTGGAAGGCGATGGCACTATCCCACTGCGTCAGGTCATGCGCTGGCACTTTGAAGGTCTGGCAAAGTCAGGGAGATTTTCAGACGTTGCCGAAACATGGTGGAACATGCGTTCGGAACTCATGGGGCGGCCCCACGGGTCGCGGTCATCTCTGTTCGTGAACCAGAACACAGGTGGCCACATTCGCAAGACGCTGGAAGCCGCGAACGACAGCGGCATGTTCGGACCTGTCAGGGAATGGTCGCTAGACATGCTGTCGGAGCGTAAACAGGATCAAATCCGCAACACCATGTTCGAGGCGGCGATCAAGGCATCGGGAGGCAAATCAGGTACGTTCAAATTCCAGTTGGTCGGGCAATCCTGTCAGGCGAAAATTCGCGACGTGGACGGTGACGGCAGCTTTATAACGGTCGCGGTTTCTATGAACCGTGTGGACAGACCCGACGGCAGTTTTCAAACTGACCTTATGGTCGACGGCGTCTATAAGCCCGAAAACCATGAGTATCCGTCGAGTGGAACGCCGCTTGGGAAACTGGCATTCGCTAAGATGGTTTTAGGCGACTGACCGACGCCCACACAGGAACGGTGATCACAAGCGAACATTTACGTTTTCGGCCAAACTATTTGACGAGCTTTTTTTGGGAGACGTTCCCAGATGAGCCTGACTGGAGTCTGATCAAATAACACAATCAAAATGGGTGTTGAGATTGGAGCCCCACCGTGTGGTGGCGTGATCTCAGCGACGTGTCCAACCGGCCAGCGCGGGAATGTGTTTGGCGACCAACCCGCGCGGGCCTTCCACCTCAACTCCTGATGAGAGGAACTAAGATGCTTCCTAATAACCTGCGAGACCTAAAAGAGTCACGCGGCAAGAATATTGCCGAAATGAATACCATCCATGGCAAGGCCGATGGGGATAGTCGCGACCTGTCGGGCGAAGAACGTGTTTTTCTCCCCTCAATATGACCGTGTCGGACCAGCAGGTGGGCAGTAAAAATGGCTAACTTTAGCCCTCAGACTATGGCCAGAAATACCGTGATCGCTCTCCTTCGGGAGGCGCGCGAAGCTGGTTGGGTCCGGGCGAAATTCGAAATCAAGCCTGACGGCAGCGTGACTGTCGATGCAGGTATGACGACCCAAGAGGGTGGTGACGATTTTCTGGCGAGTGATTTGAGGATGGGTAAATGACCAAAAAAGGCTTTCCCAAGTACGTCTACGCTGATCGGGGCTATGTCCGGTTTATCCGCCGGTCGCGTGGGCAGTCCGTGATGATGAAAGAGGAATTTGGCACTCTCGAATTCTGGGACCATTACAATCGACTGTTGAAAGGCCGCGAGCCAATATCGTCCAAGCGCAACTTTGAAGCGCTGGCGCTGAGCTACTTTGAGAGTGACGCGTACAAAAAGCTCAAGCCGCGCACCAAATCTGATTACCGGAAATACATTGAACACATCCGCAAAATCTGGGGCAAAAAAGACCCCCGGAAGGTCGAAACGCAACATATTTATGAGCTGCACCGTGCGAATGCTGACCACTGGCGGCAGGCGAACTATCTGGTTCAAGTCATGGTGATCCTGATGAACCGCGCCCGCTTGATCGGCTTTCTCAAAAAAGAACACGGAAACCCGGCGAAGGGGATTCCACTTTTCAAACAGAAAAGTGAGGGCTGGGAGCCTTGGCCTGATGATGTGCGGCAAGAGTACGAGGCGGTGGCGTCGCCCCGCGCACGGCTGGTCTACGAGTTGTGCATCGGCACAGGACAGCGGATTGGCGACGTGGTGGCTATCCGTTGGGATCACATAAAAGACGGCGCCTATGACTTCACCCAGGGCAAAACTGACAAGCCCATGTGGATCCCGCTTACCGACCGGCTCAAGGCCTATTTGGGCACCGTCTCCAAAGAGGGCCTGACGATCATTACCGGCAAACATGGCCGCCCGGTGCAGTATCGGACTGTCGCCGAGGAAATGCGCAAGATCAAATCGAAGATGAAGCATCCGGACGCTGCAACATTCGTCACGCACGGGCTGCGCAAGAACGCAACTATCGAGCTTTATCAGTCAGGTTGCGACGATGAGATGGTGAAAGCCGTCACAGGGCATTCTGGCGTTGAGATGCTGAAGAAATATGGGGGAGCGATTAGGCAACGTGAACTGGCGACGCGTGCACAAGAGGCGCGAAATCGCATGGAACGGAACAAGACCAGAACGTGAAAGTTTCAACGCTTGTTTCAAAATTCAGGTAGTAGGAGTGAGGTCATGACGCAAGTCATTGAAAAGATTGGAGGCGAGTACGAGAATCGAACTCGTGTACACGGATTTGCAATCCGGTTATCTCATTGCGTGCAAAAATATGGTGACAAATTCGGTGACAAGTCGAAATTACCAGTAGATACGAAAAACCAAAAAAGCCACCAAGCGATTGAGCTTAGTGGCTTTTTATGGCTCCGGCGGTAGGGGTCGAACCTACGACCAATTGATTAACAGTCAACTGCTCTACCGCTGAGCTACGCCGGATCACAAGGCACCGTATAGCCATGGAAATTGGCGAGGTCCAGAGGGGAAAATGCTTTTTGTGAAAATTACTTCGTTGCGGTGGAGATGCGGGGAAATACGTTACTAATCAAATGGTTAGTTTGAGTGTCACGGGTCTGACCCACCCGAGGTGCACGATCAGCGACCGAGAGGGACCGCACCGCCAATTGCTGCTGGGGCTGCCGGGCTTTCAGCCGGGCTGATGCCAGTCCTACATCCAGTCCCGCATCCGGTCCCACATCCGGTCTCACAAATTGAGGGCTACACGAGGACGCAGGCGCGGGGACCAATTTGGTTTTCACGGCGGACGGCGGGGCTTCGGCCCGCAATGATATCCCGGCTGAAACCCAACAGTGTCCCATCAAGATTCCCAGCTGTGAGTCTTGGGGATGCGCCATGCGCAAAGCAGCCAATCGCCGGCTGCATGGTTATGTGAACTAGATCACATAAAGTCTTGCCATTAAGCGGAAAACCTGCCAGAAGTGCTGTTCGTGAGCAAAATTCCGCCACTCATATTCATCCTGAATACGGACCTGATTTTTCAAGTCTCGGCAGCAAATAAAACCCGTGTTAGCCGCTTGTCACAAGTCGGGTCCCTTATGGATGGAACGAGGGTACTCCTGACTGTGATGAGGAACTAGGAGCACCTACTCATGAACAAACGTTTAGCATTCAACGCCAGTGCAGCTGCACTTGCCACCGCCATCGCGTCACCGGCATTTGCCGGCCCGACATATGAAAATGACACCGGTGGCAGTTTTACCTGGTATGGTCAGCTTAACCCGTCCTTCCAGTCTTATGACGATGGCGCCAATACCTATGATCGCTTGGTCGACAACGCCGGCTCCAACTCGCGGATCGGGTTCCGCCTGAAGCAGGCCTTCGGCGAAAACACTTTGCTGTTCAAATTTGAAACCGCCCTTGGTTTTCGCCAATCTGATGGTGTTGACCAGGGATCAACCGGCGATTCCCTGAGCTGGGACCGCACCAATATCCGCCACGTTGATCTGCAGTTTGATACCGCCAGCTACGGTACGTTCTCGGCAGGTCAGGGCTCGATGGCTTCAGACGGTATCTCAGGCAGTGACCGGTCCGGTACCGGTGTTGTTGCCGGTGTTGCAACGGCTGACTCTGCTGGTGGATACGCCTTCCGGACCTCGGCTGGTGCGCTGAGTGGTGTCGATGTGAGTGATGCTTTCACCGACTATGACGGTGGACGTCTTGGTCGTGTGCGTTACGACACCGAAAACTATAACGGGTTCGTGTTCTCGGCATCTTACGGTACCGACATTCTGAAAACCAGCAATGACCGCGAAACCTATGACATCGCTGTTAGCTATAACAACGAAAACATGGGTGACTTTGCTCTGGATGCGGCCCTGGGCGCAGCCTGGACCGAAGAAACCGGTACCGCCGATAAGCGCGACATCGTCGGCTCGGTCGCAGTGGAGCATACGCCAACCGGATTGTCATTGGCCGTTGCCGCAGGCGAACGCGATATCGCTGGCAGCTATGCTTATGCAAAGCTGGGCTATACCGCCAACTGGACCTCTTTGGGTTCGACGTCTTTCTCAGTCGATTACTATGACGGTTCCGACATGGTCTCGGCTGGTGACTCGGCTCAGTCCTGGGGCGTTGCTGCGGTTCAGAAAATCGACAACTACAATGTTGAGGCCTACCTGGCCTACCGCGAGTATGACTATGACGACGTCTCCACCACCTACAGCGACAGTAGCGTGATCATGGCTGGCGCCCGCTGGAAATTCTAAGCGACCCGAACTAGGTCTTAAACAGCAGGAACACGCCCTTCGGGGCGTGTTTTTTCATGCCCGAGGGTAAAATTCGGGGCTTTCCCGCTCAACTATCCGCCTCAGACAGCAATGCCTCTTGCGCGAGGCGCGTAGGAGAAATACAAGGCGTCAAATTTATCTGGGGGATGTCACTGTGCATGCCCCTAATCTCTATGGGGAATGACATGCAGGTCACTGAGACGCTGAACGAAGGTCTGAAACGCGGCTATGCGATTACCGTTAGTGCTGCCGAACTGGACGCCAAGGTAAACGAAAAGCTGGTCGAAGCTCAGCCGGGAATCGAAATGAAGGGTTTCCGCAAGGGTAAGGTGCCGATGGCGCTGCTGAAAAAGCAGTACGGCGAACGCCTGATGGGCGAAGCGATGCAGGAAAGCATCGACGGCGCTATGAACCAGCACTTTGAAGACAGCGGCGATCGTCCTGCCATGCAGCCCGATGTCAAGATGTCCAACGAAGACTGGAAGCCGGGCGACGACGTCAATGTCGACATGTCCTACGAAGCGCTGCCAGAAATTCCCGAAGTTGATCTGAAGTCGGTGACCCTGGAAAAGCTGATTGTCAAAGCCGGTGAAGCCGACGTTGACGAAGCGCTGGCCAATCTGGCTGAAACCGCTCAGGATTTCCAGGCTCGCGATGAAGATGCTGCCTCCGAGGATGGTGATCAGGTTGTCATCGACTTCCTGGGCAAAATCGACGGCGTAGCCTTTGATGGCGGTGCTGGAGACGATTTCCCGCTGGTTCTGGGATCCAACTCTTTCATCCCCGGCTTTGAGCCGCAGTTGGTTGGTGTTAAAGCCGGTGAAGAAAAAGACGTCACCGTGTCTTTCCCTGATGAGTATCAGGCCGAAAATCTGGCCGGTAAAGAGGCTGTCTTTACCTGCACGGTAAAAGAAGTCAAAGCACCGGTTGCGGCTGAGCTGAACGACGAGCTGGCCAAGAAATTCGGCGCCGAAGATCTGGACGCTCTGAAGTCTCAGATCGGTGAGCGTCTGGAAGCTGAATACGCTGGTGCTTCGCGCGCGGTGATGAAGCGTGCCACCTTGGACGCCCTGGACAAGCTGGTCTCGTTTGATCTGCCGCCATCGCTGCTGGACGCCGAAGCCAGCCAGATCGCGCATCAGCTGTGGCACGAAGACAACCCCGAAGTTGAAGGCCATGATCACCCCGAGATCGAAACCACCGAGGAGCACACCTCGCTGGCCGAACGCCGGGTCCGTCTGGGTCTGCTGCTGGCCGAGCTGGGTCAGAAAGCCGAAGTTGAAGTGACCGACGCTGAAATGACCCAGGCCATCATGGGTCAGGCACGTCAGTATCCGGGCAAGGAACGTGAGTTCTTTGAATTCGTTCAGAAAAACGCTCAGATGCAGCAGCAGTTGCGGGCGCCGATCTTTGAAGACAAAGTCATCGACTATGTGTTTGAACTGGCCACCGTCTCCGAAAAGGAAGTCTCCAAGGACGAGCTTCAAAAGGCTGTTGAGGCGCTGGAAGAAGAGTAAATCTTCTTTGACACCAATTCAGAAGAGGCCGCCCATTGGGCGGCCTTTTTCTTTTGCGCAGAGGCCTGAAATTTTTACGGCAGAGGCCTGCCGGGCGATCTGATCTTGGGCAACAAATAGAAAATAGCCGCTCCAGTCTATTGGATGCGGCTATTGTCTTTAGGCTATGGTCCGAGGCGCCAAGGGCGCCCCGGAGGATTGGTTTAGCGGAACAGTGTCATCAGCGAGGACGGGGCGCCGTTGGCGATGGACAGCGACTGCACGGCCAGCTGCTGCTGGGTCTGCAGGGCCTTCAGGCGGGCCGAGGCCTCTTCCATGTTGGTGTCGGTCATCGAACTGACGCCCATCTTCATGGCGTCGGTCAGTTTCGAGACAAACTCTCCCTGGTCGGACAGGCGGGCAGAATCTGAACCCAGCTGAGCGGCGCCGGTAATGGCAGTGGCCAGGAAGGCCTCGATGTCAACCAAGGCGGTGGCCGCTTCGGTAGAGGTTGAGATCGTCTGCATGGTGCTCAGATCCAAAGTGTTCGTGAAATCAAGAGCATCGATGGTAATCTCAGTTCCCGCTGGTGTGCCGGTTGGGCCAACCCGGTCAAGCGAGGCAAGAACGCCCAGACTGGATTCGGTGCCGTCAACGGTATCCAGCAGCAGATTGACGCCGTTGAACTGGGCCGAAGCCATAATCGCAGCAACCTGTTCGGATTTCTTCAAGATGTCGAGCTGGATTTTGTCGTGATCGACGTTCTCAGATTGGGCCGATACGATCAATTCTTTGATTTCGATCAGTTTATCCACGATCTGTTCGGCGCCGGCAGAGGCGACGGCGACAGTCGCTTCGCCCACGGCCAGGCTTTCCGAAATCGCGTTGAAGCCTGAAATGTCAGATTCCATGGTTTTGGAAATGGCCCAAACCGCAGCGTTGTCACCGGCGGTCCCAACCCTTTTACCAGTTGAGATTTCGTTCTGCGCGGTGGTCAGATCGTTGTTCACCGTAGACAGAGTCTGCAGAGCAACCATTGCGCCGTTGTTTGTCAGAATGCTGGTCATATTAATAATCCTTACGGAACGTGAGATTCCTCACGCTGTGTCGCCCCTAAAGGCAATTGAAGGTCATTCTGATCTTGCTAATAGTTGTTCGATTATCACTCAACTTATCGGCGCCACCCCACCCAGGATGCAGGTCCCAATCTGAGCTTTAAACCTTAACAGGCCCCTAATTGCGGCTGGGCCGATAATTAAAGATGTGTGAAAAATTGAATATAAGCAGCGGCTTCTGTGGTCACTGCGATGACAGGGAGCAGCGCACCGCCGCCCAATGATTTCTGCATGTCTGGTAATAGCCACATTAAAACAATGGGTTGACGTTCAATTTTCCGATTGTATGACGGGGTGGTTCGGACCGGCGCAGGCCCGGATCTGACCGGTAGAATCGGATGGGGTCGCTGTTGGAAACGATCCTTGCGGTCAAAATTAATGCCTAGGCGCAGGTGGCGCTGTGGAGATCACTCTACCAGAACGGGTTTTGTGGATGCTGGGCAGCCATTTCAATGGCTTTGCTGGCGGCAGATGCGGGAATTGCCCTGGGCCATCAGAGGCGCGTCAGGCTGATCTGGGCGGGAAATGTATAACGTCGGCCGACTCGGCCCATTGTGGATATTTGTTCATGATGGCGGCAAACCGGTCTGAGGCCAGAAACCGCTCCAGCCAGGCCTGCAATTGCGGCCAGGGCTGGGCGTCGAACCAGGCTTTGTCGACAAAAGCAAACTGGCGCACAAAGGGCAGCATGGCGTAATCGGCTAGGCTTGGCTGCGCAAAAATCCACGGGTCAATCTGCTGATCCAGATCCGCCAGAAACTCTGCCGCCAGCGCCCGCTGCTCGCTGGCATCCATATCCGGGTAGCGGCTGGCGTATTTGGTATGGTCTAGCGCCGCCTTGAACGGCCCATCGGCGCGGGCAATCCAGTCCCATCCGGCATCCGGCATCTGCAGCCAGCCCTCGGGGTCTGACCGGTGCAAGGCCCAGGTCATGATGTCGAGGCTTTCGTCGATCACACCGTCCACTGTCACCAGGCAGGGCACCGTGGCACTGGGTGAGGCCTCAAGAAAGGCGGCCGGTTTGTCGCGCAACACCACCTCGCGCAGCGCGACCTGCTGGCCGGATGAGACCAGCGCCAGACGTGCCCGCATGGCATAGGGGCAGCGGCGGAAGGAATAGAAGATAGGGGGCATGGGGGATCCAGATCACGGAAGTTGGCTGAATTTAGATCCCCCCCAGACAACAGGCAAGGCCGCAGCCTGCTGTCTGGGAAAATGAAGCTGCGCGGTTCAAGTTCGCGCCGCTTCGATTGGCTCACAGCTCGATCTTGAACCGGGCAAAGCCGTCGGGGCCTTCGCCGGCCGGGGCGACATTCACCCCTTCGATGCTGTCAACGTAGTCGTTTGCCTTGGGGCCCGTGTCGAACAACACCGAGGTACCGGGCAGCGGGGCAAACGACCAGTTGGCATCGGCGCGGGGGCTGATGGTGCCCTTCTCGACGATATAGCGCACGATCACATCGCGGTTGGTGTCGGGGCCTTCAAACACAATGGTGTCGCCCATGGCGCCGGGGAACTTGCCGCCACCGCTGGCCCGGTAATTGTTGGTGGCAATGATGAACTTGGCCTCGGGATCAATCGGCTTGCCGTCAAACATCAGGTTGACGATGCGGCTGGCACTGGCATCGCCCGGCTCGCCCTTGGGGCCAAATTTTGACGGCTGGCTCAGGTCGATCTGATAGGTCACCCCGTCGATCACATCATAGTTGTAGCTGGGGAACGAGGGGTTCAGCAGCACTTGATCCTGCTTGCCAACCTCTACCTGATTGAAAATCCCGGCCGAGCGTTCCAGCCAGTCCTTGACCTGCGCCCCCGTCACCAGCACCGCGCGCGCCGTGTTGGGATAGAGATACAGGTCAGCGACATGTTTGATCGCCACATCGCCCTTGGGCACATCGGTGTAATACTCAGGGCCGCCGCGACCGCCGGCCTTGAACGGTGCTGCGGCTGACAGAATCGGCAGGCTCGCGTACTCGGTGCCCTTCAGCATCTCACTGATATACCATTGCTGGGCAATTGAGACGATCTGCACCGAGGGATCATCCGCCACCAGCGCAAAGTAGCTGTGCAGCGGTGCGTCGGTCTTGCCCACGGCGCGGCGGATATAGGCCAGGGTTTCATCGTGCTCGGTCTCTACGGCGGCCAGCACCGCAGCATCGTCGCCAACCAGCGCAGTATAGCTGCGGTCCTCGTTGCGTTTGGAAATGGGGCGCGCCTCTGATGCGTGACCAACCACGCGCCAGCCGTCGGCATCACGTTCCAGCATCAGATCAATCAGCCCCAAATGGCTGCCCCAGAACCCGCCCATGGTGGCCGGGGTGCCATGGATGGTGCCCTTGTCGGCGTCCACAGCGGCAAAATCGGCGTATTTGGAGGAGGGGAACACCAGGTGGCTGTGACCGGTCATGATGGCGTCAATGCCCTCAACGGCGGCCAGCGGCACCGAGGCGTTCTCCATGCCGTCGCTTTCCTGTGCCGAGCCAATGCCCGAGTGTGACAGCGCGATGATGATATCGGCGCCTTTTTCCTTCATCTCGGGCACATAGGCGCGCGCAGTTTGCAGAATGTCGCGCGCCTGCACCTTGCCCTCTAGGTGGCGGCGATCCCAGTTCATCACCTGCGGCGGCACAAAGCCGATCAAGCCGATCTTAATGGGGTGGCTGTTACCCGCTCCGTCGGTCAGCTGCCGCTCAATCATCACATAGGGTGGCAGCAGGGTTTTGTCGTCACGTGGAGAGGCGCCGATCTCGGTGGCGATATTGGCGCAGACCACCGGGTAATTGGCGCCGGCCAGTGACTTCATCAGGAAATCGAGGCCATAGTTGAACTCGTGATTGCCCAGCGTCGAGGCCTCAAACCCCAGTGTGTTCATCGCGGCGATCACCGGGTGCATGTCACCCTCCTTCATGCCGCGCTCATAGGCGATGTAATCGCCCATCGGGTTGCCCTGCAGAAAGTCACCATTGTCCAGCAGTAACGAGTTGCTGGCCTCGGCGCGGATGTCTTTGATGAGAGAGGCGGTGCGGGCCAAGCCAACAGTGTCGCGCGGTTTGTCGGCGTAATAATCATAGGGGAATACATGCACATGCAGATCGGTGGTCTCCATCAGCCGCAGATGCACCTGATTGGTCGCGGCCTGAAGTGAAAACGGATGCAGCGCAACAAGGCCGGCGCTGCCGGCCAGAAAGGAACGGCGATCGATCTGAATAGGCATGGTGAACTCCCAAAGCTTTTGTTGTTATCCAGACAGGATAACACGGTGCCGCGACATTCAGATGACATTCTTTATAGGTGTGGTCCGCCGCCTTGGTGTTCGCCTTGCCTAGTTGACCAGCCCGGTCTCTTTCAGCATCCCACGCCGTTTGGCCTCGGGGTAAAAGCCGCGCGAATAGTGTTTCACCGCCATGTCGTGACTGCCGTCAGACAAAAGCCAGGCGCCCCGCAGATATTTGACTGCAAATTCGAGATTGGTATCCGCATCCAGCAGGTCCTTGGACGGGCCACTGAACCCCATGGAGCGGGCGGTGGCGGGCAGGATCTGCAACAGCCCATAATACGGAGAGTTCATCGCCCAGGGCCGGTGGGTGCTTTCGCGGATCGCCAGCCGGTGCACCAGGGCGCGCGGTACCTCATAGTGGTCTGCCCAGTGATTGATCTGGCCGCGCAGCTCAGGCGTTTCATTGGGATAGAGCGGTGGGTCAAAATCATCCCCCGATTGCTCTGCAAAACTGCCAGTGCAAGCCGAGAGAGAAACCGCAGTAATAACGATCAGCCCCAGTATAGTTCTACGATGCATTGTGATCTCCCGGTGTCAGCTTTGATGCTAAATTAGCGGAACGACCACCAAGGGCAACCGGATGGGTGCAAAACCGCCGATGAGATCAGGGGGCAACGACAAGGCCCACCCTCAGGGCAGATCAGCCGACCACCGGATGTCCCGCTTGCTGCATACAGTCGACCAGATAGTCCCGTTGCGCCTGTTTGACCTGCGCATCAGCTATCGCGGCACCAGTAACTGCCCCCAATAGGGCTCCGACTGCTGCCTTGTCGCGGCTTTCGGTGGCCCCGACCAGCGCCCCTCCGACCCCACCAAGGGCGGCGCTTTGCTGGATGTAACCCTGGCCAACCTGCCGCGCCATCGACCGGCACTGCGCCTCGTCGGCTTCAAAATGAGTGCCTGTGGGCCCATTCAATTGCAACGGCGCATTCACCGGGACGGTTTCATCGCATGCCGTAAGCAGCAGGATCAATGCGGTGAGTGTCAGAAATTTGCCGGTCATTTCCAGTTTCCTTTGTCAAAATGTTCCATCAATGGGCCAAGGATAGGACGCAGGCGGCGATTGGACCAGCGTTGCCATAGAAAAAGGCCACCCACTAGGGGCGGCCTTTTCCAAAGACTTAGCTGAGAAGCGAAGCGCTTAAGCTTCTTCTTCCGAGATTGGGGCACCGTCATCATCCGATGCGGCGCTGCCGATATCGTCGAACAGTTCAGAAATTTCGAACTCGGCTGCGGCTTCTTCTTCCGCGGCTCTTTCCTGGATCGACTTGCCCGTTGCCTGCAGTTCGGCTTCTTCAACCGAGCGGGCTACGTTCATTTCGATCTCAACCGAAACTTCTGGGTGCAGGTTCACGGCGACAGCGTGCAGGCCGAGGTCTTTGATCGGGTGGATCAAAGAGATCTGCTTTTTGTCGACCGAGAAGCCTTCGGCGGTGGCGGCGTCTGCGGCGTCACGTGGAGTGACCGACCCGTACAGAGCGCCGGCATCCGATGCCGAACGAATCACGACGAACTGCTGGCCAGCCAGCTTAGCGCCCAGGGCTTCTGCTTCTGCTTTGGTTTCCAGATTGCGAGCTTCAAGCTGCGCTTTCTGGGTTTCAAAGTTGGCAATGTTGGCTGCCGAAGCAGTCAAGCCTTTGCCCTGTGGCAGCAGGAAGTTACGTGCGTAACCTGGTTTGACGTCAACAACGTCGCCCATCTGGCCCAGTTTCGCTACGCGCTCAAGAAGGATAACTTTCATGTCAGTTGCTCCTTATTTAACAGCGTAGGGCAGCAGGGCGAGAAAACGTGCGCGTTTGATGGCACGGGCCAGTTCACGCTGTTTTTTCGCCGAGACGGCGGTGATCCGCGAGGGAACAATTTTGCCGCGCTCAGAGATGTAGCGTTGCAGCAGGCGGGTGTCTTTGTAATCAATCGCCGGAGCATTGTCACCCGAGAATGGGCAGACTTTGCGACGACGGAAAAATGGTTTTGCGGCCATGGTTTAGCGTCCTTTTCCTAAGCGATCAACGGCGCTCGCGACGGGAGTCGCGTTCGTCACGTTTCTGCATCTGGACCGAAGGGCCCTCTTTGTGCTCGTCCATCTTGATGGTCAGAACGCGCATCACGTCGTCATGCAGTCGCATCAGGCGCTCCATTTCCTGGATCGCCGGTGCCGGGGCATCGGTGCGCAGGAAGGCATAGTGGCCCTTGCGGTTTTTGTTGATCTTATAGGCCATCGTTTTGACGCCCCAGTACTCACTGTCGACAAGGCTACCGCCGTTGTCGGACAGAATAGCACCGAAATGTTCGATGAGACCTTCTGCTTGCGTGTTGGACAGGTCCTGACGCGCAATCATAACATGCTCATATAGCGGCATGTGTGCTCCTGTTATGTTCAAGGCGCATTTCAAAGGTAGGGCGTTTGAACCTTCCGCTGCCCCACCACGAGAGTCTGCGCGGATCGAAATAGATACGGAAGGTTGCCCCCATATACAGGCTACGGCCAAAAGGGCAAGACGGCAGTGCAGCGGCACTGCGCAAATCGTGCAAATCGTGCAAATCGTGCAGCGGCGCCAGTGCCCGCTCTTTTCCCTGTTGCGGCCCTATTGCCGTCGCATTGTTCGGCTTGATTGGGATTAACAAATGATTAACAGCCCCCAAGGGGCACGGGTAATGAGGACGGGCAGAGGTTATGGCAGTAACGGAAAACATCCCGATGAACGGTGCGGGCATAGTGTCACCGCGCGGGTTATATGCAATGGCAGAGGCGCTGCCGCTGGTGCTCAGCTTTCGCCCCAACTATCAACTGCGCTCCATCGTGCTGCGGGTCGTCGGCGCAGCGATGGTGCTCAGCTCAACCGGGATCTGGTTGATGCCGGGGGAGGCCTATGACCCCGAAATGGCGCTGATCAAGATCGGGATTTCGGTGTTCTTCCTGTTTGCCGGCATCGCCCTGATGATGGTCAATGACCCCGACAACCACCCCGATGCTTATTTTGACCCGATCCGGCGCGAGCTGCGGGTGCTGCAACGCTCTGGCCAGGGCCGCCCCCGCACCGTGCTGCGGCGTGGCTATGACAGTCTTGGCTCGGTGCGGTTCAAGGATCGCTCGGTTGAGCTGTTCGAGATTGACGGCTCGCTGCTGATCCGGCTGCCGCTCAGTCTCGGGTCTACCCGGAAATTGCTGCGCGAACAGCTCAGCGGGCTGGTGCCAATCCTCAGCTGATCCACATCACATTTGCGCGAGAATGAACCCGGCCCGGCACGGCCGGGTTTTCCGTTCGCTGGTTCACAGGGTATGTTGGTTTTTGCTGACTTCCCATTTGGGGCGTCAGTTGCGATTTCTAACACCCTATCAAATGTTCAATCGGAGCGCCTCCCCATGAAAAAGACCCTGCTTGCTGCCGCCCTGGCGACTGTCGCCGCCACCGCTGCTGTTGCCGCCCCAGAAAAATATGTGCTGGACGCCAGCCACAGCCAGATCCTGTTCAGCTATAACCACCTTGGGTTCTCAACCACCTGGGGGTTGTTCTCGGGTTTTGAGGGCGACGTGATGTTCGACCAGGAAAATCCAGCGGGTTCCAGCGTGACTGTGTCGATGCCAACCAAATCAATGTTCACCGGCTGGGAAGAGCGCTTTGGCCACTTCATGTCGCAGGACTTCTTTGGCGCCAAGGACGGCGACCTGATCAGCTTCTCCTCCACCGGCATCGAAGTGACCGGTGAAGCAACCGCGCAGATCACCGGTGATCTGACCATCAATGGCACCACCAAACCAGTGGTCCTGGATGCGATTTTGAACCAGTCCGGTGATCACCCGATGGCGGGCAAGCCCTGGGCCGGTTTTGATGCCAGCGCCACCGTACTGCGCTCGGACTTCAACCTGGGCAAATTTGCCCCCTTCGTTAGCGATGAGGTCCAGATCAAGATCTCGATCGAAGCAATGAAGGCTGAATAAGCCAGCCGAGGCGTCTAGGGGCAAAGGCCGCTAGTTTACGCGGTCCGCGTTGAGGTTGATTTCAACCTCAACGGCAAACCCCAAAGACGCCTCATCCGGCAGGCCCTGGCCGATGTCGAAATCCAACCGGTCCAGGGTCACACTGCCGCTCATCTCCGCATGGTCGCCGTGCAGCTCCAGTGTAAAGGGCAGGGTGAGGGGCACCACCTGGTCGCGAATCGTTAGTGTCCCGACAGCCTGATAATCCAGCTCCAGCTTTTCCAACTGCGCCTTGAACACTGCCGTTGGGTAGCTGGCATTGTCAAAATAGTCCGGGCCCATCGCCTGGGCAGTGACGGTGCCCAGGGCAAAGGACCCTACGGCAATATTCACCTCGACATCCCCAACAGCGCCAATAGGGGCGGCGGCGTCAAAATTGATGGCGGCAGTCCAGTCGGTGAAACTGCCCGACACCTGACTGCCCATCTGGGTAATGCTGATACCCAACGTGCCGTTTTGAACCGTCCAGCCGGACGCCACCTGTTGCAGCGGGGCAGATTGAGCCGGAGCGGCCTGTGTGACCGTTTGATCCGCCGAAGTGAAAAAGCCCAACAGAACACCTGTACCAAGTACCGCGGCCCAAACCGCCAGCGCAGTGACAAGTGGCAGGTGACTGCTACTGTGGTCCGGCACTGGCGGCAGCTCCACCTTGCCCGGCAGCATCCGATGCAGGGTGGCATCGCGGTCAATCACATGGTGTTTCACCGCGCCGGCGATATGCAGCAGCAGCGACACAATCAGTACCCGGACGAACAAAACGTGCATCGACGCAAAGAGATGCGCAACACTTTCAGATTTAGGGACCAGCGGCAGATCCTGGCCAAAGGGCCACCAGATCGGCGCAAAGCCACTGGTTGCGGCATGTTCGATCCAGCCGCACAGCGGCACCAGCACCAAGGATCCGTACAACAACCAATGCACGGTCTCGGCGGCCCATGATTCGAGCCTGCGATCCGGGTGAAGCAGCCCCGGCTTGGGCTGGCTGATGGCCCAGAGAATGCGCAGAAGGGCGGTGAAGAATATTGCGACGCCAATGGTTTTATGCAGTGAAAACAGCAAAAAGACTCGCGATATAACCGCCAGAGAGCCATCAAATTCAGGGCTGCGGATATGCTGCGCCAGATCATTGGCGATCAGCCCCAGTGGAATGGCGGTGAGGATCAGCAAGGCCATCACCCAGTGAAAACCCTTGGCAACGCTGCCGTATCTGGAGCGACTGTTGTATCTGGACACGAGCGGTTTTCCTTATGGGCGGTCAGTTGGCCCCACCCTAACAATCACGCGGCGGGTTGCAACGTGGCGGGATCTCTCTGTGCGCACAGGATTGGTGCGCAGTGCTGCAGCTCTCTTGTGTGAACCGCCCCAGACCGCTAAACCGGCCAAAATCGCTAAATATTCAGATTAGATGAGGTGTTGGATGACAACCGCATTCGTTTTTCCCGGCCAGGGCGCGCAGGCAATTGGAATGGGCAAGGCCCTGGCAGAGGCCTATCCGGCAGCCCGGGCTGTGTTCGATGAGGTCGACGCGGCGCTGGGTGAGCGCCTCAGTGACCTGATCTGGGAAGGGGATATTGAGACCCTGACCCTGACCCAGAACGCCCAACCGGCGCTGATGGCCACCTCCATCGCGGCGCTCAGGGCGCTGGAAAGCGAAGGGATCACCATCGACAAGGCTTCTTTTGTGGCCGGCCATTCGCTGGGCGAATATTCGGCGCTGGCCGCGACCGGTGCCATTTCGATTGCTGACACCGCCCGGCTGCTGCGCACCCGTGGTCTGGCGATGCAAAGTGCCGTTCCGGTGGGCATCGGCGCCATGGCGGCGCTGCTGGGGTTAGATTTTGACACCGTCAAGGACATTGCTGCCGAAGCCGCTGTTGACGGTGAAGTCTTGCAGGCGGCCAACGATAACGATCCGACGCAGGTGGTGATCTCGGGTCACAAGTCCGCGGTTGAGCGCGCCGCTGAGATTGCCAAGAGCCGCGGCGCCCGCCGGGTGGTGATGCTGCCCGTCAGCGCGCCGTTCCACTGTGCCCTGATGCAACCCGCCGCCGAAGTCATGGCTGAGGCGCTGGCTGCTGTTGCGGTGACCTCGCCAAATGTTGCGCTGATCGCCAATGTCCGTGCCGATGTAGTGAGCGACCCGACTGAGATTCGGGCGCTGCTGGTCGAGCAGGTCACTGGCTCGGTGCGCTGGCGTGAAAGCGTTCAGCTGATGGCCGCCAAGGGCGTCACCGAGTTCTGGGAGATTGGCGCCGGCAAGGCGCTGTCCGGCATGATCCGCAAAATTGACCGCAGCCTGGTGTGCCGCCAGATCGGCACCCCGGACGACGTCAAAGCAACGGTTGCCAGCTAAACCGGAATTTTCAAAAAATTCCGGTCCGTTTTCTGCGCAGAAAACGGTGATCGCGGGCCGGTTTCGCCAAAAAGGAAAAGAAATGTTTGATTTATCTGGAAAAAATGCCCTCATCACTGGCGCCTCCGGTGGTATTGGCGGCGATATCGCCCGGGCGCTACACGCCGCCGGGGCCACTGTGGTGCTGTCCGGCACCCGCGAGGAGCCATTGCAGGCGCTGGCGGCTGAACTGGGCGAACGGGCCCATGTCCTGACCTGTAACCTGTCCGAAAAGGACTCGGTCGAGGCGCTGCCCAAGGCGGCCATCGCCGCCATGGGCTCGGTTGATATTCTGGTCAACAACGCCGGCATCACCCGCGACAACCTGTTCATGCGGATGAAAGACGACGAATGGGATAGCGTGATAAACGTCAACCTGACCTCCACTATGCGCCTGTGCCGGGGGGTGCTGCGCGGCATGATGAAGGCGCGCTGGGGCCGCATCATCAATATTTCTTCCATCGTGGGTGCCACCGGCAATCCGGGCCAGGCCAATTACGCCGCCTCCAAGGCGGGTATGGTCGCGATGTCCAAATCGCTGGCTTACGAGGTTGCCAGCCGTGGCATCACGGTCAATGCCGTCGCTCCCGGATTTATTGCCACCGCAATGACGGACAAGCTGAACGAGACTCAGAAAGACGCGATTCTGACCCAGATTCCGGCTGGCCGCATGGGCGATGCCAAGGAAATCGCCGCCGCAGTGCTCTATCTTGCCAGCGTCGAGTCCGCCTATGTCACCGGCACCACCCTGCATGTCAACGGCGGTATGGCGATGCTCTAAACCGCAGGACGCCCGGGATACCCCATATAAAACATTGGATTGCCCGATAAGTTCAATGCCGTTCTTGTAACCGGCCTTTGCGCTTCCCATCTGCGTTGCTTGACGCCTGTTAAGGGTCGGCACAGCAAGCAAGTGACCAAGCGAAATTGTTTGCCTCTGCTGTTAGCTGTGCTATAGGCGGCGCATATTTGCTGCAGTGGTTTCCTTAGCGGATCCATTCGGCAGCCCCGCTTGCCGGGGATCGAACCGCCCGGATCGGGTAAAACATGTCCCCCCGAGTGGGCAAGGGCAGAAACGGGCAGATAGAGCCCCGAATAACGAGGAAATGACATGAGCGACGTCGCAGACCGCGTAAAAAAGATCGTTGTAGAGCACCTGGGTGTTGAAGAAGACAAAGTAACCGAGAACGCTTCGTTCATCGACGATCTGGGCGCTGACAGCCTGGACACAGTTGAGCTGGTTATGGCCTTCGAAGAAGAGTTCGGCATTGAAATCCCTGACGACGCTGCGGAGACCATCCAGTCTTTCGGCGATGCAGTGAAGTTCATCACCGAAGCTTCCTAAAGCTTTCCAATCGCATTATTGTGATTGCCTAAACGGCGCTTTCCAATGGAAAGCGCCGTTTTTGTTTGGCGCGGATGGCGGAAATTGGCCCAGTCTTAGGAAACCGGGCAGGATGTGCTATCATGCCCTTAGTGTTAGTTACTGGAGGCTATTCACCATGATGATTTACCCAACGATGGAGCTGCAAAACGGGCTTTGCGTGACCCTGGACAAGGGCCGGTTAAGCGATCCGATGCTCTGGCATGTGGATCCGGTTGAAACTGCCTGTGGATTTGCCGCATCTGGGGCTGAGTGGATGCATCTGACCGATTTCAACGCGATCGAAGGAAACGGTGACAATGCGGAGTTGATCGAACAGATCATCCGCAGCGTTGGTATCCCGGTGCAACTGGGCGGCGGTATGCGCAGTCGCGAACATATCGAACATTGGCTGGACAAGGGGGCAGGCCGCATTGTGGTGGGCACCCTGGCGGCGCTGGATCCGACATTGGTTGTGGATCTGGCCCGGCAGCACCCGGATCAGATCGTGCTGGCGGTTGATATCTGGCAGGGGCAGGTGATGACGGATGGTTGGCGCCAGTCCGGGGCCTTCACCCCGGAGGCCTTTATTGCCGCCTTTGGTGACGCACCTTTTGCCGGCATTATTATCACCGACATTGACAGTGATATGTCCAACGTCGAGGCGCAGCTTGGGCTTATTGCCGGTTTGGCCAGCAGCGCCCGGGCGCCGGTAATCGCCAGCGGCGTGGTGCGGACCTGTGATGATATCTCCCGTCTGAAATACATCGGCACCATTTCCGGCGCATTGGTGGGGCGGGCCTTGTTCCGCAAAACACTGACCGTCGAGGAGGCCCTGCAGACCGCAATGCCCGAACCCGAGATCGTGGCTGATTTTCTCTGACGTCGCCCCGATGTTGGCCCCGGTGCAAGACGCGCTAGGGGGCGGAGAATGCGCACAATAAATTGATGCAGACCGGAAGGCGTGGCTCACGATCGCGGCCTGCATCTAACCTGGCCCCAAAGAACATATTGGGGTCAGGAATCGTATACTCGTTACCTATTCAACATCATCACACCACGAGTTTGACGGCGATGGGTTAACCAGAGCCTGCCATCGTCGTTAGTTCCCCGTTAAATCAGCAGACACTTGGGCCACTTGCACTTTTGGGGCAATCTAAGTTATTTGAGAACAAATTGCCGAGGCAGAGGAGAGCAAGGAATGCGTCGAGTTGTTGTTACCGGACTGGGAATGGTCACACCGCTGGCTTGTGGCGTCGAGGAAACCTGGTCTCGGTTGCTGGACGGAAAGTCCGGCGCGGGGCCAATCACCCGGTTTGATGCAGTCGAAAGTGGTGTCGCCACCACCTATGCCTGCGAAGTGCCGCGCGGTGACGGATCCGATGGCAGCTTTAACCCCGATGACTGGCTGGCCAAAAAAGAGCAGCGCAAAGTCGATGATTTCATTCTGTATGGAATCGCGGCTGCCGATATGGCGGTGCGTGATGCTGGCTGGACGGCTGAAACCGAAGATGACCAGTTCCGCACCGGTGTGATGATTGGGTCGGGTATTGGTGGTCTCAGTTCCATCGCCGATACCGCAATCATGATGAAAGAACGCGGTCCCCGCCGGGTGTCGCCTTTCTTTATCCCCGGCGCGCTGATCAATCTGATCTCGGGTCAGGTGTCGATCCAGCACGGTTTCAAAGGCCCCAACCACTCGGTTGTGACCGCCTGTTCGACCGGTGCCCACGCCATTGGCGACGCCAGCCGTCTGATCAAATGCGGCGACGCGGATGTGATGATCGCCGGTGGCGCCGAGGCGGCAATCTGCGAGATTGGCATTGCCGGTTTCAACGCCTGCAAGGCGCTGTCGACCAAAATGGCCGATGATCCCACCAAGGCCAGCCGCCCTTATGACAATGACCGCGATGGTTTTGTGATGGGTGAGGGGGCCGGCGTGGTGGTTCTGGAAGAATACGAACACGCCGTGGCGCGCGGCGCCAAGATCTATGCCGAGGTGCTGGGCTATGGCATGTCCGGCGATGCCTATCACATCACCGCCCCATCCGAGAGCGGTGAAGGCGGCGAACGCTCGATGCGGGCGGCGCTGAAAAATGCCGGGCTGCAGCCTTCGGATATCGACTATATCAACGCCCATGGCACCTCGACCATGGCGGATACCATTGAATTGGGCGCGGTTGAGCGGATGCTGGGCGATCATGCCGCCTCGGTGACCATGTCCTCGACCAAATCCTCCACCGGTCACTTGCTGGGCGCGGCTGGCGCCATCGAGGCGATCTTCTCGATCCTGGCGATCCGCGATCAGGTGGCACCCCCAACCATCAACCTCGACAATCCAGCGGTGGACGCGGTTGTGGATCTGGCCCCCAACGCCAAACGCCCGCGTAAGATTGAGGTGGCGCTGTCCAACTCCTTTGGCTTTGGCGGCACCAATGCCTCTGTGATCTTCGGAAAGGCCGACTGATGTGGCGGGCCCTTGCTTCGAACATGCTGACGATGCTGGTGGTGGGCTTGT
Organism: Parasedimentitalea psychrophila; assembly: GCF_030285785.1. Classification (NCBI taxonomy): domain Bacteria; kingdom Pseudomonadati; phylum Pseudomonadota; class Alphaproteobacteria; order Rhodobacterales; family Paracoccaceae; genus Parasedimentitalea; species Parasedimentitalea psychrophila. The sequence continues at coordinate 3,866,364 of NZ_CP127247.1, forward strand.
TCCTGCTGGGCGGTGTCATCCTTTGGGGTAAATCCCAGTATACCGCCGGGGGGCCGCTGGAGACAGCGATCTGCCTGCGGGTCGAGCGGGGCTCGAACATGACAAAGGTAAGCCGCGACCTGGAGACCCAAGGCGCGGTGACCAGTGGCGCAATGTTCCGATTGGGAGCCAAATACAGCGAGAGAACTGGCGACCTAAAGGCCGGCAGTTTTCTGGTAAACGCCGGGTCTTCGATGGAACAGATCGTGGAACAGGTGACCACCTCGGGGGCCAGTTCCTGCGGCACTGAAATCGTCTACCGCGTTGGCATCACCCGCATCACGGCGCAGGTCCGTGAACTGGATCCGGCCAGCAATAAATTTGTTAAACGCGCCGATTTCCAGCTGGCCAGTGACGAGATCCCAGCCATCTACACTGATAAACGCGGCGAGAATGACACCCGCTACCGGATCGCGCTGGCCGAAGGCGTGACCAGCTGGCAAGTGGTTGAGGCGCTGAAGATGATGGATATGCTCGAGGGTGATCCCGGCATCCGCCCCGCCGAGGGCATGCTGGCCCCCGACAGCTACGAGGTGGTGCCCGGTGCCAAACGGGTTGATATTCTGGCCGAGATGCAGAGCCGCCAAATGCTGCGCATCAACGCCGCCTGGGAGGCTCGCACCGATGGTCTGCCACTGGCCAATGCTGAGGAAATGCTGATCCTTGCCTCGATCATCGAGAAAGAAACCGGTGTCCCATCTGAGCGCCGTCAGGTCGCCAGCGTCTTCACCAACCGCCTGAACCGCGGCATGCGGCTGCAGACCGACCCCACGGTGATCTATGGCGTCACCAAGGGCGAGGGCATTCTGGGACGGGGCCTGCGCCAAAGCGAGCTGCGCAAGCTGACCCCTTGGAACACCTATGTGATCGAGGGCCTGCCTCCAACCCCCATCGCCAACCCCGGCATGGCCAGTCTTGAGGCTGCGGTGAACCCGGATCAGACCAAATACGTGTTCTTTGTTGCCGATGGCACCGGCGGTCACGCCTTTGCCGAAACCCTGAACGAGCACAACCGCAACGTCAAAAAATGGCGCGCGATTGAGGCGGAGCGGCAGAATAATTAAAGATTGACCACAGGCCAAGGGAAGAGGGCGCTTCGGCGCCCTTTTTTTGAACTTGCGCACTGAACACACCCAAGAGAATTGACGCGCACTTAACCCACTTTCAAACCAGGATGAGAGTGCATAGGCTTACTCCTTCTAGGGTGGAAGTTTTCAGGAAATGTAACGATGGTAGAAAAGATTTTTGATGTCCTGAAGCGCCCTCCGAACTGGGTTGATCCCAGGGCCTCCAGACTCCCTCTCGATCTTAGTCGAGTACGCCATTATATTGCTGATGACGGATTGGAATATTGGTTGGATCCCAATACCGACTCAATTCGTACAAGCGACGAGAGCATTTACATGACTTTCCATCGATTTGCGGCATTTGATTACAAAGGACATAGCTATGCGAAACTTCACTTGGATAACGTGTTTGTAATCGTAACAAGTGAAAAGGACGATCCGGCGCAGGTTTCATTTTGCCCCAACTTCCAGGAAAGAACTGAACAGGGAGAGCCGATCTGGCATGTCGACCAAATATTTCGAACGTTGATGTTGCCAGACTATGAGACTTATCCATGGGTAAAAATTTCTAGCAATTTGCCGAAAAAAAAGAAATTCGAGGAATTTCAAAATTTGGAACAGCAAAACAGGTTCATCTACTTGGTGAAGACACTTTTATCTTGCCATTGTGGTGCCATGGCGCCTGCGATGAGGGGTGACGTGACCAAGGAAAAGTCATATTCGGGTCGGATTTGCTGAGAAAATTTCAATCTGGTGAACTCATTCACACATAAAGCTCCAAGCGGTTTAAGAGGAACCAGAAAACATGCTGTCAGGCGTATGTATCGGCACCAATGACATTGCCGCTGCCACTCAATTCTACGACAGTGTTTTGGCCACCATCGGCATGCAGCGTGTCCTGACCGACCCACGCGAATGTGGCTATGCAGGCGCAGATGGTAGGATAACCCTGTTTCTGATTGTTCCCTACAACGACCAACCGGCCACCTTTGGCAATGGAACCCAGTTTATGTTCTACGCACCGGATGCACAGGCGGTGCGGATGTTTCACGCAACGGCGCTGCGCTGTGGCGGCACCGACGAAGGCCAACCCGGTCCGCGCAGCTATCATCCGGATTGCTACGGCGCCTATGTGCGGGATCTGGATGGCAACAAACTGAACGTATCTGTCAGTCTTGAAGCCAACTCTGGGGCGTGACGCCGTGATGGGCTGTTGCCCACCCACCGTATGCTCAGCGTCACCCGAACCCTGACTGCCACGCAAATTTCCTGTATAGGTTGCAGTGCAACTGGAAGGCATCAGGACGGCCTTGGGTTCACTCCCATGACCTGGGCTTCCTCATGCGGATCGCATCGCATGAGGAAGCCCAGGTCATGGTGCAAAATTCCCTGCCTCCCCAAATCGAAAAAAACCGCCGACCTGCTCCGGCCGCGACAGGATTCCATCCTGCGGCTGCGCCTCACGCTGTGGCCCTGCGCGAGCAGTAAAACACTGCCGGGCCACGGATATGATTGCCGACCTGCCCATCAGCACCGGTGGCACAAACCTGTTGTCCAACGGGTCAACGCCCGCTGCTGGACCGGCAATTGCATCATGTCGTTGTCGTTCAAATTGAAGCAGCCAGCTATCGGCTACGACAGCACACCGATCTGATCCCGGAACAGATCCGCGCCAACGCAGCAATCGCACCGCCGCCGCTGCCGAAACGGCGCGGGCGCCCTGCAAAATAAGGGAGGCCGGGCTCAAACCATACGGCTGATCCCCAAGCCAGGAAGCTGGGGAATTTTGCCTCGACACGTCTGGGGGAAATTGCATTGGCGTTGACGCCGTCCGCCGTTGCGGCCAATCTCTCGGCTGATTGTCGAGAGCAACCTTCTTACGATCCGCGCAATGGAGCGAAATGAGCGCTTGGCCGCGAGACCACGGGAAATCGACTCTCCACGCTGCCATCGATCCCAGGTCTCTGACTTCTGCTTATCAGTGTTAAAGCTTCGCTGACGATATTTCATTTTTAACACTCCATCTTTCCAAACAGACTGAAGTGTTGCAGCCACCCATTTGAACTCACTGCGCCAAGCTGTCGTGGTAGCTGACCGCAGCGGTGGTCCGGAACCCGCCCTTCTTGACGGGTTTCTGTGTCGGCAGCATTGGGCAGCATATTTGCCCGGAATACGGCGTCGATACGTCCGGAAGGCCATACCCCGCTATAGTAAGCCTGCCGATGCCCAATTTCAGGCGGTGATTGCTGTATGTCGATGGCCATTGTGTTGGGTGGTTTTAGACCGCTTCAATTGTGTGAAAGATGTGATTTGCCAGCCATTTGTTACGCACAGTCGGTTGTCTCGCTCGACATAAGCGTTCTGCAGGCCTGTGGGTAACTCTGCGGGTTGCGCTATATGGTTGATCCGGGGGCTGTGGTTTGGCGGTTCTGCTGGTTTTGTGCTGGGATAATGGGGCAGGGGGGTGGCTTTATCTTGGCGTAAGATGTTGTTTTTGCGAGGTTTGTCCGCTTTCTTTAAGGAAACTTTCGATTTGTGTAATTTAGCTGTTGCGGGCTGGGTGCGATAACCCTAGAACCCCCCTACCGGCGGCGCAGATGTGCTACCGGGGACGCTTCGGAGAGACGGGGGATGGAGATTGGGGTTGAAGCGGGCGTGCTGAGAGATTGGCGCATCGGTTTGATTTTGGTCTCTGGGGCTTACGAGCCTAGGACCTTTGGTCTGTTGCTCTTTGAAAATTTATATATCTGAAGAGATATGTGGGCGGTTTGGTTCATTCGATGGATCAACCTGTGCATATATCAACGCTGGTAGGGTCGTATATGCATACGAACCGATGACCAGTGTCAGCTTCACTGTTTGGAGGGTTTCGGTTTCTTTTGAAACTGAAGCACAACCAAACGGTTAAACTGTCCCATTTGAACAATGGGACGATATGTGCAGAGGTTCGACGTCAAGGACACGATCGCAAGATCGTTTCAACTTGAGAGTTTGATCCTGGCTCAGAACGAACGCTGGCGGCAGGCCTAACACATGCAAGTCGAGCGCAATCCTTCGGGATCGAGCGGCGGACGGGTTAGTAACGCGTGGGAATGTACCCTTCTCTACGGAATAGCCTCGGGAAACTGAGAGTAATACCGTATACGCCCTTTTGGGGAAAGATTTATCGGAGAAGGATCAGCCCGCGTAAGATTAGATAGTTGGTGGGGTAATGGCCTACCAAGTCTACGATCTTTAGCTGGTTTTAGAGGATGATCAGCAACACTGGGACTGAGACACGGCCCAGACTCCTACGGGAGGCAGCAGTGGGGAATCTTGGACAATGGGCGCAAGCCTGATCCAGCCATGCCGCGTGTGTGATGAAGGCCTTAGGGTCGTAAAGCACTTTCGCTAGAGATGATAATGACAGTATCTAGTAAAGAAGTCCCGGCTAACTCCGTGCCAGCAGCCGCGGTAATACGGAGGGGACTAGCGTTGTTCGGAATTACTGGGCGTAAAGCGTACGTAGGCGGATCAGAAAGTATGGGGTGAAATCCCAGGGCTCAACCCTGGAACTGCCTCATAAACTCCTGGTCTAGAGTTCGAGAGAGGTGAGTGGAATTCCGAGTGTAGAGGTGAAATTCGTAGATATTCGGAGGAACACCAGTGGCGAAGGCGGCTCACTGGCTCGATACTGACGCTGAGGTACGAAAGTGTGGGGAGCAAACAGGATTAGATACCCTGGTAGTCCACACCGTAAACGATGAATGCCAGTCGTCGGGTAGCATGCTATTCGGTGACACACCTAACGGATTAAGCATTCCGCCTGGGGAGTACGGTCGCAAGATTAAAACTCAAAGGAATTGACGGGGGCCCGCACAAGCGGTGGAGCATGTGGTTTAATTCGAAGCAACGCGCAGAACCTTACCAACCCTTGACATCCTATGACAACTCCAGAGATGGAGCCTTCCTTCGGGACATAGTGACAGGTGCTGCATGGCTGTCGTCAGCTCGTGTCGTGAGATGTTCGGTTAAGTCCGGCAACGAGCGCAACCCACATCTTTAGTTGCCAGCAGGTTAAGCTGGGCACTCTAGAGAAACTGCCCGTGATAAGCGGGAGGAAGGTGTGGATGACGTCAAGTCCTCATGGCCCTTACGGGTTGGGCTACACACGTGCTACAATGGCAGTGACAATGGGTTAATCCCAAAAAACTGTCTCAGTTCGGATTGGGGTCTGCAACTCGACCCCATGAAGTCGGAATCGCTAGTAATCGCGTAACAGCATGACGCGGTGAATACGTTCCCGGGCCTTGTACACACCGCCCGTCACACCATGGGAGTTGGGTCTACCCGAAGGCCGTGCGCCAACCTGGCAACAGGAGGCAGCGGACCACGGTGGGTTCAGCGACTGGGGTGAAGTCGTAACAAGGTAGCCGTAGGGGAACCTGCGGCTGGATCACCTCCTTTCTAAGGATGTTTCTAGCCAGATCAGCTTGCTGATCTCGTGAAACACTTAGCAGATCTCCGCTTCTCACGAAGCGGCGCCCGAAATGGGTGTATGATCATAGAGACGCAAGTCTCAGTTTGGGATCGCAAGATCTCAGACAGAGCCAGGCCGTCCTCATATCTCTTCAGAAACACGCGGCAGCAGCCGTTATCGGCAGCTGTTCGGTGACATAACCACTGAGTGCTGCTCGCACACTGGTTTTGTTTTGCTTATGCAGAATGAAAATCGGGTCGGTAGCTCAGGTGGTTAGAGCGCACGCCTGATAAGCGTGAGGTCGGAGGTTCAAGTCCTCCTCGACCCACCACCCCACTTTCCGCTTCGCGGACAAGTGGGAATAACAGGTCCTCTTGGTGACAAGCGACAGGGTAGTCTACGCAGTGGACTGTCCCGACAGCGGGTCTCAGGATTACACCCTGCCTCGCAGAACATGACTGAGTGCTTCTCGCAGACTTTCCCTGAAAGTCGGCTGCCAGCACGCCCAGTCAATTTGCGGCGCAAATTAACTGGGGCCTTAGCTCAGCTGGGAGAGCGCCTGATTTGCATTCAGGAGGTCAGGAGTTCGATCCTCCTAGGCTCCACCAATTTACTTTGATTAGATCTTCAAGCATTCCTTTGAATGTTTGAACGTCCAATCGGACGTGGCTTCGCAAGAAGCCTTGACATCGTTTAGAGAGATATAATCAACAATACTGTTGGTCGCCCGAGTAAGGGAGAGACCTCAGATTGGTGCTGATCTTCCCTTCGGGGGCGTGATGCAAGCCTGTACGACATCTGTTTCCTCGGATGTTTATGGGTATGCCGGACTGAAACGACGGTGTTGTCCAAGTCAAGTAAACTAACCCGAGTACGTTCTTCAGTCACCTCCCGCACGGATGGTGATTGCATACGGGACGTGCTCAAATTGTTCGCATCATTACTATGGTGCGAGCGGGAAAGTATGCTTTTGATATCAGAGATATATGGGAACAGTTTCTTACCAGCTTCTGTTCTCTGATCGATCGGATTGTTCTACATTCCAACGCTGGTTGGGAGCGGTCAAACGCCCTCAAGTAGCCGCTAGGCGGTAGGGCAAATATCAAGTCTTTCTATTTCTGGATCAAATCAAGCGCGAAAAGGGCGTTTGGTGAATGCCTTGGCAGTAAGAGGCGATGAAAGACGTGATACTCTGCGATAAGTCATGGGGAGCTGAGAATAAGCTTTGATCCATGAATTTCTGAATGGGGCAACCCACCTGATACTTTCTTATTTATACTACTTTGTTGAGACTACGAAAGGGTTCGCCCTCAAGTAGCGCTCCGCGCGGTAGGGCAAAATAAGTTGGTAAACCAGGTATTTTTAACCTGAATACATAGGGTTAAAAAGGCAAACCCGGGGAACTGAAACATCTAAGTACCCGGAGGAAAGGAAATCAATATGATACTCCCCTAGTAGCGGCGAGCGAACGGGGACCAGCCGAGCCAGATGAGTGAGAAGAACATGTTGGGAAGCATGACCATAGCGGGTGATAGTCCCGTATTCTAAGCTCTGATGGACGTATTAAGTAGGGCGGAACACGTGAAATTCTGTCTGAAGATCGGAGGACCACCTTCGAAGGCTAAGTACTCCTTACTGACCGATAGTGAACCAGTACCGTGAGGGAAAGGTGAAAAGCACCCCGACGAGGGGAGTGAAACAGTACCTGAAACCGAACGCCTACAATCAGTTGGAGGGCCCCAATGATCTTCGGATCCGGAGGCCTGACAGCGTACCTTTTGTATAATGGGTCATCGACTTGGTCTCACAAGCAAGCTTAAGCCGTTAGGTGTAGGCGCAGCGAAAGCGAGTCTTAATAGGGCGCATGAGTTTGTGGGATCAGACCCGAAACCGAGTGATCTTGGCATGGCCAGGTTGAAGGTGCAGTAACATGCACTGGAGGACCGAACCCACATCTGTTGAAAAAGATCGGGATGAGCTGTGCCAAGGGGTGAAAGGCCAATCAAACTCGGAGATAGCTGGTTCTCTGCGAAATCTATTTAGGTAGAGCGTCATCCGAATACCCTCGGGGGTAGAGCACTGGATGGGCAATGGGGGCATACAGCCTTACTGACCCTAACCAAACTCCGAATACCGAGGAGTACTAGATGGCAGACACACTGCGGATGCTAACGTCCGTAGTGAAGAGGGAAACAACCCTGACCTCCGGCTAAGGCCCCTAATTCATGGCTAAGTGGGAAAGCAGGTGGGACGACCAAAACAACCAGGAGGTTGGCTTAGAAGCAGCCATCCTTTAAAGATAGCGTAACAGCTCACTGGTCTAAATAAGTTGTCCTGCGGCGAAGATGTAACGGGGCTCAAGCCATGAGCCGAAGCCGAGGATGCACGTAAGTGCATGGTAGCAGAGCGTAGTGTGACATAGATCCTATCCTCTTTAGTGTCCTTCGGGGCATTTTGGAGGACCGGATCTTTCGATGAAGCCGGGGCGTAAGCCATCCGGTGGAGAGATCACTAGTGAGAATGATGACATGAGTAGCGACAAAGAGTGTGAGAGACACTCTCGCCGAAAATCCAAGGGTTCCTGCTTAAAGCTAATCTGAGCAGGGTAAGCCGACCCCTAAGGCGAGGCCGAAAGGCGTAGTCGATGGGAACCAGGTTAATATTCCTGGGCCAGGAAGTGGTGACGGATCTCAGAGGTAGTTCATCCTTATCGGATTGAATGGGCTGCTGAGAGGTCCCTGGAAATAGCCCTTCCATGAGATCGTACCCTAAACCGACACAGGTGGATAGGTAGAGAATACCAAGGCGCTTGAGAGAACTATGTTGAAGGAACTCGGCAAAATACCTCCGTAAGTTCGCGAGAAGGAGGCCCGGTTTCTACGCAAGTGGAAGCTGGGGGCACAAACCAGGGGGTGGCGACTGTTTATTAAAAACACAGGGCTCTGCGAAGTCGTAAGACGACGTATAGGGTCTGACGCCTGCCCGGTGCCTGAAGGTTAAAAGGAGGGGTGAGAGCTCTGAATTGAAGCCCAGGTAAACGGCGGCCGTAACTATAACGGTCCTAAGGTAGCGAAATTCCTTGTCGGGTAAGTTCCGACCTGCACGAATGGCGTAACGACTTCCCCGCTGTCTCCAACATAGACTCAGCGAAATTGAATTGCCTGTCAAGATGCAGGCTTCCCGCGGTTAGACGGAAAGACCCCGTGCACCTTTACTACAGCTTCACATTGGCATTAGGCCGAGCATGTGCAGGATAGGTGGTGGGCTTCGAAACCAAAACGCTAGTTTTGGTGGAGCCTCCCTTGAGATACCACCCTTGCTCTGCTTGATGTCTAACCGCGGTCCGTTATCCGGATCCGGGACCCTGTGTGGCGGGTAGTTTGACTGGGGCGGTCGCCTCCTAAAGCGTAACGGAGGCGCGCGAAGGTTGGCTCAGACCGGTCGGAAATCGGTCGTTGAGTGCAATGGCAGAAGCCAGCCTGACTGCGAGACTGACAAGTCGAGCAGAGACGAAAGTCGGTCATAGTGATCCGGTGGTCCCGAGTGGAAGGGCCATCGCTCAACGGATAAAAGGTACGCCGGGGATAACAGGCTGATACTGCCCAAGAGTCCATATCGACGGCAGTGTTTGGCACCTCGATGTCGGCTCATCTCATCCTGGGGCTGGAGCAGGTCCCAAGGGTACGGCTGTTCGCCGTTTAAAGAGGTACGTGAGCTGGGTTTAGAACGTCGTGAGACAGTTCGGTCCCTATCTGCCGTGGGTGTAGGATACTTGAGAGGAGTTGCCCCTAGTACGAGAGGACCGGGGTGAACGAACCACTGGTGGACCAGTTGTCGTGCCAACGGCAGTGCTGGGTAGCTATGTTCGGACAGGATAACCGCTGAAGGCATCTAAGCGGGAAGCCCCCCTCAAAACAAGGTATCCCTGAGGGCCGAGGTAGACCACCTCGTCGATAGGCCAGAGATGTAAGCGTGGTAACACGTTCAGTTGACTGGTACTAATTGCCCGATAGGCTTGATTTGATCCAGTAATAGACAGACTGTTAGCAATAACAAAAACTCTGTGAACGACAATCAAAGCATACATTCCAACCGTGTCTTAAGGTCGCCATAACTGGCGGCAAGACACGTATCAGACTATACAAGACTTGGACAAAACGGAGTGACTTGCCGTCGGCAAACACTCCGGAGTTGATGCAGGAACGCGCCTTTGCTTCGCAAAGACACTGTCTCCTGCTCGGCGCGCTTGCTCTGCAAGCTCGCCGTATATCTCTCCAAAGCGGGGATTTTCCTCGGTTTGGTGGTCATAGCGCAAGTGAAACACCCGGTCCCATCCCGAACCCGGAAGTTAAGCACTGTTGCGCCGATGGTACTGCATCTTAAGGTGTGGGAGAGTAGGGCACCGCCAAACCTAGAAAAATCCCCAACGATAACAAACAATACCTTCAGAACAAACCATCGTCCTGAAGCACCACAGTCTCGCCGCACATCGCAAGAGAGACTGACCTGGGCTCAAGCAGCGTAAGCGGTAGCCCAAACAAAACTGTCGCGGGATGGAGCAGCCCGGTAGCTCGTCAGGCTCATAACCTGAAGGTCGTAGGTTCAAATCCTACTCCCGCAACCAATATAACACAGACAAATTACAACACGTTACACCCCGCTTCGGCGGGGTTGTTTGCGTTTAGGTTTCGCGTGTGGAAGCATGCGGAGCCAGTTCGAAGCGTGGCTACCGTGCAACAGGTGCAAACAGGCGGGTAAGGGGTTAACGGCCCATCAGCGGCCATTCGTGCCAATCACGTCTAACGGCAGCTCCCAGGGTAATCCCCCCATTTTTAACAGGGGGCGGTCGTAGAATTTACGCGGCCATTTTCAGTTTCATTGCGGGTGTGATGCCGCCGAGGCCCATATTCGGGCGGTCATTATTGTAAGTCCATAGCCATTGTGTGGCAAAGTCCTGTGCCTCCTCTATGTTTTCGATGATATGTTGGTCCAACCATTCATGCCTGACGGTGCGATTATAGCGCTCGATGTAAGCGTTCTGCTGCGGCTTTCCGGGTTGAATGTACTGGATGATAATACCTTGTTTCTCAGCCCATTCCAGCAGCTTACCACTGATGTACTCCGGCCCATTATCGACCCGAATGGTTCCTGGTTTCCCACGCCATTCAATGATCCGATTAAGGCTGCGAATAACCCGTTCGGCTGGCAAAGAAAAATCGACCTCGATGCCCAAACCCTCGCGGTTAAAATCATCCAGCACGTTCAAGAGCCGAAACGCCCGACCATCCCCGAGGCGATCCGCCATGAAGTCCATCGACCAGGTCATGTTCGGGGCGTCCGGCACTGCCAGCGCATCGGGTTTGTCCCGCTTTAACCGTTTCCGAGGTTTGATCCGCAAGTTCAGTTCCAGTTCGCAGTAAATCCGGTAAACCCTTTTGTGGTTCCACGAATGACCTTGCACGTTACGTAGATGCAGGAAACATAGCCCAAACCCCCAAGTCTTCCGTGCGGCCGTCAGCCCAACCAGCAGATCGGCAATCTCTTCGTTCTCATCGCTCAAGAGCGGGCTGTAACGATAGCACGTCTCACTGACATCAAACGTGCGGCAGGCCAGCGCAATGCTGATACCGTGGCGCGCCACCGCTTTCTCGGCCAGACCCCGTCGTAAGGCTGGCCGGATCACTTTTTTCCCAGGGCTTCCTTCAGTAATTCTGCTTGCATGCTCATCTCGGCATACATCTTTTTCAGCCGCCGGTTCTCGTCTTCAAGCGCCTTCATTTGGCTGATCATCGACGCGTCCATACCACCGTATTTTGATCGCCATTTGTAGAACGACGCGTTGCTCATCCCGTGCTCGCGGCACAGCTCCGTTACAGGCACACGGTAATCCCCCCATTTTTAACAGGGGGCGGTCGTAGAATTTACGCGGCCATTTTCAGTTTCATTGCGGGTGTGATGCCGCCGAGGCCCATATTCGGGCGGTCATTATTGTAAGTCCATAGCCATTGTGTGGCAAAGTCCTGTGCCTCCTCTATGTTTTCGATGATATGTTGGTCCAACCATTCATGCCTGACGGTGCGATTATAGCGCTCGATGTAAGCGTTCTGCTGCGGCTTTCCGGGTTGAATGTACTGGATGATAATACCTTGTTTCTCAGCCCATTCCAGCAGCTTACCACTGATGTACTCCGGCCCATTATCGACCCGAATGGTTCCTGGTTTCCCACGCCATTCAATGATCCGATTAAGGCTGCGAATAACCCGTTCGGCTGGCAAAGAAAAATCGACCTCGATGCCCAAACCCTCGCGGTTAAAATCATCCAGCACGTTCAAGAGCCGAAACGCCCGACCATCCCCGAGGCGATCCGCCATGAAGTCCATCGACCAGGTCATGTTCGGGGCGTCCGGCACTGCCAGCGCATCGGGTTTGTCCCGCTTTAACCGTTTCCGAGGTTTGATCCGCAAGTTCAGTTCCAGTTCGCAGTAAATCCGGTAAACCCTTTTGTGGTTCCACGAATGACCTTGCACGTTACGTAGATGCAGGAAACATAGCCCAAACCCCCAAGTCTTCCGGTAATCCCCCCATTTTTAACAGGGGGCGGTCGTAGAATTTACGCGGCCATTTTCAGTTTCATTGCGGGTGTGATGCCGCCGAGGCCCATATTCGGGCGGTCATTATTGTAAGTCCATAGCCATTGTGTGGCAAAGTCCTGTGCCTCCTCTATGTTTTCGATGATATGTTGGTCCAACCATTCATGCCTGACGGTGCGATTATAGCGCTCGATGTAAGCGTTCTGCTGCGGCTTTCCGGGTTGAATGTACTGGATGATAATACCTTGTTTCTCAGCCCATTCCAGCAGCTTACCACTGATGTACTCCGGCCCATTATCGACCCGAATGGTTCCTGGTTTCCCACGCCATTCAATGATCCGATTAAGGCTGCGAATAACCCGTTCGGCTGGCAAAGAAAAATCGACCTCGATGCCCAAACCCTCGCGGTTAAAATCATCCAGCACGTTCAAGAGCCGAAACGCCCGACCATCCCCGAGGCGATCCGCCATGAAGTCCATCGACCAGGTCATGTTCGGGGCGTCCGGCACTGCCAGCGCATCGGGTTTGTCCCGCTTTAACCGTTTCCGAGGTTTGATCCGCAAGTTCAGTTCCAGTTCGCAGTAAATCCGGTAAACCCTTTTGTGGTTCCACGAATGACCTTGCACGTTACGTAGATGCAGGAAACATAGCCCAAACCCCCAAGTCTTCCGTGCGGCCGTCAGCCCAACCAGCAGATCGGCAATCTCTTCGTTCTCATCGCTCAAGAGCGGGCTGTAACGATAGCACGTCTCACTGACATCAAACGTGCGGCAGGCCAGCGCAATGCTGATACCGTGGCGCGCCACCGCTTTCTCGGCCAGACCCCGTCGTAAGGCTGGCCGGATCACTTTTTTCCCAGGGCTTCCTTCAGTAATTCTGCTTGCATGCTCATCTCGGCATACATCTTTTTCAGCCGCCGGTTCTCGTCTTCAAGCGCCTTCATTTGGCTGATCATCGACGCGTCCATACCACCGTATTTTGATCGCCATTTGTAGAACGACGCGTTGCTCATCCCGTGCTCGCGGCACAGCTCCGTTACAGGCACACCGCCTTCGGCTTGGCGTAGGATCGCAAGAATTTGGGGTTCGCTATATCTCGTCATCTTCATCAAAATCTCCTCATGCATTCTGCCGAGAAAATTCTACTTCCACATCCCCTTAGTTTCGGGGGGGATTACCCAGCTAACGGCCCATTAGCTGCCATTCGTGCCAATCACGTCTAATGGCAACTCCCAGCCCAGAGCGGACCTGACGGTTAGACATGAAGGGCGGGTATTGAAAGGCATTCCCACCGCCAATGCGTATGCTCTATTATGAGACCAAGCGTGCAATAACCGAGGCCAGAATGCTTTTTACAATATAGATTGAACCGTCGAATGTTAAGTGCCCATAGTCCCATGCCATGGGCGAGCGCCCGGACCCAATTTGTTGAGGCACTGTGGCGAGGCAATAATCCTCGTTACATAGGTCCTCGACCAAACTCTGATAAAGTGCGCCCCGGGACCGTGCGATTACAGCCAATTTCAAATCGATCTCCCGAATTCCAGCCAGTTTTGTCAATAGCCAGCGGGTCTCCGCAAGTGGGTCATCATACATGACCAACCTCTCGGGTAGGCTTGGCGGCCATTGTGGAACGCCGCCCAAAATCATGATGCGAGTTTCGGGTGAAGCTGACTGGAATTGGTCGAGCATCATGCCCAGCCCAACGAGGTCTCCAAGGTCATAGTGCTTCCAGTTGGCGTGCAGTATTATTAGAGTTGGCTGTAGGTCAGCAATAATACCCGGTAGCTTCAGGTTCAATCTAGCGCAATTCGGGCGAGTAGAGTTGACATAATCCAAGAGAGGAGGGCAACCTGCCACGTTAAATTGACTTATAGAGTAGTGTAAGCGTAGGCCCGATGTCAAAGCCGCTGCATGCGAGTCCCCTACGATTAGAATATCAGCTTTTGGATTTAAGCATTCTGGATTGAAGTCAGCGATAGTTTCATCAATGTGAAGGAGGCATCCTTTAATGCTAGCTGCATCTATTTCCGTATGGCCGACTGAAGAAAGAACTGCCTGTTGCGCATCGTTATAATGGTTAATGAACCCTTTCTGTGACTCACCATAAAGGCCGATAGAAACTAAAAAAATAATAATTATACTGCTTGTGCCTAGGAACAGCGGCTTACCTGGCAATGCTGGTACTGGGCCGCGGCGAAATGGTTTTTCAACGAAACGCCAACTCAGATAAGCCAGTGCAAAAGAAAAACCGGCCAGAAATATCATGAAGAAAGGATTCGGCTCAATTATACTACGAATTCGAGCGAAAGCGAGTAGCGGCTGGTGCCAAAGGTAGGCGCTATAGCTGATCAATCCGATTCCAATTATTGGCCGGAGAGATAGGATCTGCGCAACAAATGTGCCTCTGTGCGCGAACCGCAGCAGCAGCATGGCACCAAGCACCGGCACTAACGTGTAGATCGATGGAAAAGGTGTTTTTTCATCGAATACGGTAATTGAAAATAAAATTAAAATAAGGCCGATTACTGCCAGAGAATTATTGCTACTTGGCCGTTTGTCATGCATAGCTACCGCGGTAATCGCCCCAGATAGCAATTCCCAGAATCTGGAAAAAGTGAAATAGAAATTGGCTTCTGGTTCGTTCCGCCAGCCCCATTCGCTGAGGCTGAGGCTCAACGCCGCTAGGACAAGTAGGCCCGTTAGTTTCTGGCGGATAGACCAACGTTTCGTCAACACCAGTAACATGGGGAAAAGCATGTAGAATTGTTCCTCTACAGCAAGACTCCAAGTGTGCAATAGAGGCTTCAATGCCGCGTCTAGACCGAAATACCCTGCGGTTTCCCAGAAGTGGACGTTGGATACGAATAGCATAACCGCGGCTAAGCTTCTTGAGTAATCCATTAACTGTGAAGGTGGCATCCAGAGCAGAGCGAAGGGCACGCTACAAAAGATGACAAAAAACAATGCAGGAAGAATCCTGCGTGCTCGTCGTTCATAGAAATTCAGGAACGAAAAATTTCCATTCTGGAGCTCGCGCAGAAGAATTCCCGTAATGAGGTAGCCTGAAATTACAAAGAAGATATCAACGCCTACATAACCGCCGCTGAAAAACGCCAACCCGGCATGGGAAAGTACGACGGGCACCACCGCCAGTGCACGCAGGCCATCAATCTCGGGTCGGTAATTCATGTAATACGGCCTTGTAGTGCCTAGGTAAAAACTGTGGAGTACATTTCGTATCCCTACAGACATTGTAAGTGGCGAAACCGCTACCAAGACTCCTAATAGCCACATGTTATATGTGTATGCAACATGCCGTCTAATGCTACGCTCTCCAAATGCAGAGGATCATGCACCTCACTTCGAAAACCGAAACTCGCCCTCACGTCATCATACATCCTGTAACAATAAGCTGGGCTTCTGAACCGAAGTGTAAATTTACTGGGGTATGATCTCAACGGAGTGTTCAATCATGGCAAAGTCACACGAACGCCCGCTCTGGCCCGTCCGCGAACTTTGCAAAGGTCGGTACCTGCGCATAGCTGCCGTTGGTGCTGACCGCAGCGAAAGCCCGCAACCGCCTTTTCTCCGATCTCACGTCAGCCGATACCTCGCCCGTGCTTTACCAATCCGATCCTCGACCGGAACTGGATGCTCTTTCGCCTGCCGCATTAGCGCTTCCACATGGTTGTCCATGAAGTCGTCGAAGTCGTCGCCTGATACGTCAGATATTGCCGCGCGGGTGATGAATATCCCGACAAGCAGTGCGTCCAAATCCCGCATTTTGGCGGCCCGGTTCGCCTCAATCACGTCGCTGGGTAAAACCCCGGCGCAGTTTTGCAGAAGATCATTGCCGATAACGGCTTCAAATTGCTGCCATAACCCATGAACGGGCCAACGGGCGCGATTGCGGTCTGTTGTGGGGAATGCAGTAGCGCATGCGGCCTAGCGCGTCTGTAAAGACGTCTCCCATGATGTCATGTACATCCTGCCAGTTACGCATCTCAAACCGATTGCGAAGCTGTTTGGAGCCAAGGCGCAATTCAAAGCGCCAGACTTGGCTTCGGTCGCGGTCGCTTAGATCAAGCTGTGGTTTTCCATTTGCGGCGAGGGCGGCGTTCCAGATCGTCAGCCAGCCCATTTTGTTTGTTTGGATCACTTCGGCCCGCTTGTCATAAATCCCCAACTGCCGGTTGCCGAGCGCCCCTGCGCGTAGACCATTCACGCGCGCGCCGATGGCATTGGTCGTGGTTTCATCAACGCCAGCATATTCGGTGACATTGGTGCCTGGTGGCACCACCAATGCGTCGCGATCAGGCTCAAACCAAGGGGCTAGAAAATCTACCGCGAAATCTGCCCGCGCGATCCGTAGTTGGGTTTCAGCGTAGTTTATCCCGAAGGCGTCCATGCAGTCCCTGAAGTGTCTCTCAGCGCTTTCTAGCCCACCCGTGGCAAGCCCGAAGGCCCGGAAATCAACAGTGATGCCGGGATTGTTTGGAATGCGGTCCTCTGGATCTTGGAATAGCCAGACCGCGCCATGATCGCCGGTATGGGCTGTGAAGCCCCGTGCGCCTTTGTTGGTGACGCTCAAAGTGACAGAACCAAAATCAACCAGGCAATCGCTGTAGGTTTGTTTTGCGTGTTCCTTGGCTGAAGCCAGTTCAGCGCGCAGCTTTGGTGGGATGTCGGTTTGCAGGGTGAATTTCAGCGCGTCAAAACCTGAATGCAGGATCTCTCCGTCCATCTACGCTCTCCTACACTTTCGTATTCGTGGAGGGGGGTGTTACAAGACCCCCCTTAATTGCGCCGTTGTGGCGATGCGGTTTTTTGGGTGTTTGAGTGGATGCTGCCCGCCGTAAGTGGTGCCTCCGGCGGGGCAGCTTTAGGTTTTGGGGCCGGGCTGGTGCCCGGCTTGGGTGTTATTGCTGGGTGCTAAGCTGTCGACTGATCCAGATTTCAGCCCGCTTCGCACATTTGGCGATGTTCAGAAGGTCAGAATGGAAAAAACCGGATGTGTTTTTCCAATCGCCTTCACAGGTTTTGTAAGACCGGGTGATGTCGACCGAGTATGATCCGTCATTTTTCCAGATGGCTGCGGTGGTCAGGCCCAGTTTGATTTTATGGGCAGGAAGATTGGGCATGGTCTGTCTCCTAGATTGATCGGTAAGTTGAATTTGAATGTGGGAAAGGCGCGGAATACCATTTGATCCCGCGCCTTAGTGAAGCCATCCGGCCCCAAAATCCCGTACGGTGCTGCCAAGCCCGCACGGGCAAAACTCAGTGTTGAGAAGTACTTTTCCGGCGACGGCTCTCGGCCCAGTCCCGCAGATCACGGCGGCGATACCGCACGGAACGCCCCGGTTTGTAGAAGGAGGGGCCAAAGCCGGTGACACGCCATTTTTGCAGTGTCCGGACACTTTGGCAGAGAAAGTCTGCGGCCCGTGTTTCGTCAATAAAGCCGTCCAGATAGTCTAGGGCGGCTTGGTTTGTTTTTTGGTTTTGAACCATTTCGTGCATCGGTTTGCTCCAGTTACGCTTCGATGCTTTGGTTCTGGCTCAAATCAAAAACAGTAAAAATATCAGTAAATCCCGCTGGAGTTTACTGTTTACTGTTTTCCTTCAACTCATTGAAAAGGAGAGTAAAATGTGGACGAATGCCTTCGTTTCCGGGCTTCCCGTCCTCGGGATATTTTTGGGGATGGGTGTTGTGCAGTTGCTGCCTAACTAAATCAAAATGCGCCTTCGCCGACAGGTTGACGTTAATTTCTCCAAGAGCATTCAGGGCACGGAAAGCTGCCTCTACATCGTCCTTAATCGTTGGACGACCGGTTTTCTTTGGCTGCGCACGAAGCTGTTTTTTCGGCTCCGTATCAACGCTTTCCGGTGCCATGCGAATGCGTACACCGACAAGTGTCATGGATTGGTAGCTGAGCTTGTCACTGTCGAGCTTCGTGTTGTCGCACCAAGCATCTCGTGGAATTTGAACTGGTATCGTGTCCATAGTCCTCGGATGATCGAAGCCAAAAGCCCGAAATCTACCGTCCTGCAATCTTTGAAGGATTTCCTTGGTGGCTCTTTCCAGGATCTCATTCTTTTGACGATCAAGTTTACCTACTTCGAGAACACTGTAAGCGAACAGTTCCATGCCTTCATGGCCATCTTCCTTGCCTTGGGCTGCTGCTTCCTTAACAACTTCAGGCCAAGACTTATCTCGCCTTTGCGTCAACGCGGCTTGCCATTCATCTTTGTAAAAGTGCTTGGCAAATGTACGTGCGGAATTTTCGAGCCAAATAGAACGCTTCCAAATATTCATAGTGTCCAAGACACAAAACCTCTCTTTGGCCATCTCATCTCAAAGACGCTTTTTGCTCTGGTTAGAGTAAACGTGGGGCGGGGTATGCCCCGGGTAGAGCTATCCGCAGGCTGCCTATACCCCAGGTATACACGGGGTAGGAGATATCCAGCACCTATTGATCTCACCGAACGACACGCAAGACGCGTTCGGTGGTCGGTGTACCAACTAGAGCATTCAACCGTTCCGCATTTTCTTCGGCTGCCCGGTTTACCGGATCGTTTGCCAAATGCGCGTAGCGCATGGTGGTCTGAATTTGCGTATGGCCCAGAAGCCGTCCCACCATTTGAATTGGCATGCCCGATGAGACTGCATTTGACGAATAGGTGTGGCGCAAATCATGAATGCGTACGTCGGGTATACCGGCCGGTTCCCGAATGCGCCGCCACGGGTGCTGCAAGTCGGTGGCATATTGGCCGGGGAGTTTGCCCGCAATTACGTATGGGTTGTCAGCAAGCTGTGGGAGGGTGCTCAGGACCGCTCTGGCGGCTTGGGGTAGGGGAATGAGCCTAGCCCCGGTTTTGGTGTCTGGCAGTTCCATGCCGCTGTCGGTGATGAACTGCCATTGCAGGGTTTGTATCTCACCCAAGCGGCACCCCGTCAGGATCAACAAACGGAAAGCGGCGATCACGTAAGGTGTTTCTGATCCGTCTTGATCCGCCTCACCCAGAACTTGACCCAAGCGCCGCAATTCTTGCTGACTCAAATACCGTTCTCGCTTTATTTCCCGGTATTTGGGCACATGGCGGCACGGGTTTGAGCCATCGGGTCTAAGCCCCCATATCTCAGCCAGATTGAACATCTTGGACAACACGCCAAGGGTGCGGTTTGCCTGATAGGGTTTGTCGCGGAATTTTTGGTGCAGCTCGGCAATGTCACGACGCTCCACGTCCACGGTTTTGAAGCTACCAATTGCGGGAATGATAAACAGATCTATGGCCCGGCGATATTCACCTTGAGTGCTTGGTTTGCAGCGCTGTTTTGCGTGTTCCTCAAAGAAGCGTTCGCAGAGCGCGGCAACAGTGGGTGCTTTGCGGTGCAGTGATATCTCCTCGGCTGGGTTCTCGCCCTTGGCGACTTGTCCCATGACTTCTTTGGCGAGCTTGCGCGCTTCGTCCACGGTAATCTTGCCATGCCGCCCGATGGACACGCGCCGGGTTCTTCCACCTTTGCGATATTGCGCCTGATAGGTCTTGGCACCCGACGGCATGACTCGCAGCCCAAACCCGGCTATCTGGCTATCCCATACAAAGTAGTCTTTGGCTTCAGATTGCAGCGCATCGACCACCCGTTTTGTCAGCTTTGCCATGTCGTTCTCCTTACCCGTCTGGATCTTCGTGGAAGCACTGTGGAAGCAACTGGAAGCAAACCACGGGGTAAGGCGTAGAAGGTGAACGCGTCTCGCGTCAATTATAAATTAACAGATTCAATTAGATAGGGTAGGGTGGCGTAAGTCGGAGAACTCTGTGCGACTCCATGTAAGCTATCTCATAACCTGAAGGTCGTAGGTTCAAATCCTACTGAATAGCCCCAAGTTTCTTAGACGCCTTGCAGCTTCCGTTGTTGTTGTCTTTCAAAGGCCGCTGGCGACAACATCCCATTCCTAGCGTGTTTGCGCTTCGGATTGTAAAACATCTCGATGTAATCGAACACGTCAGATCTAGCGTCTTCTCTGGTCTTGTATGTCCTGCGACGGATGCGTTCGCGTTTAAGCAGGTTGAAGAAGCTCTCGGCCACGGCATTATCATGGCAATTCCCGCGGCGGCTCATACTGTGTTCTAGATTGTGGTGTTTGAGAAACGACGCCCAATCAATGCTTGTGAACTGTGAACCTTGGTCAGAATGTACCAGGACTTTGCTCGTTGGTTTGCGCCGCCAAACGGCCATGAGTAACGCCTGCAACACCAAGTCTGTTGGCTGCCTATTTTGCATAGACCAACCGACGATGCGGCGGGAGAAGAGGTCGATCACTACAGCCAGATACGAGAACCCTTCATGTGTTTTGATGTAGGTAATGTCTGTCACCCAGACGTTGTTGGGGGCCTCGACATCGAATTGACGGTCTAGCGTATTGTCAACGACGACTGATGGCTTGCCACCATACTTACCGGGGCGGCGTTTATATCCGATTTGCGCGTATATCCCAGCCAATCGGGCCAGTCGGGCCACACGGTTTGGACAACATGTCTCACCCAGATCGCAGAGATCATCATGCAGCTTGCGATAACCGTAAATGTTGCCGCTTTCTTCCCAAGCTTCTTTGAGCAGCTTTGTCTGGCGTTCATCTTCTTGCGCACGATGACTTAACGGGTTTTTAACCCATGCATAGAAACCGCTCGGATGCAGACGCAAGCAACGGCACATGGCGCGAACCGAAAAAATCGGCCGATGCTCTGCCCCTTTCGTGCATTGCTGCGCAATACCCTGCCGGGCAGCGCATAAACGCGTACCTCACTTTGCATCCCTGGCGAAGTACGCGGTGGCCTTTTTTAGAATATCGCGCTCCTCAGAAACGCGGGCAAGTTCTTTCTTCAAACGCCTGATCTCTGCGGCTTGCTCCGTGGTCTCGATGATCTGTTTGCGCGGCTGCGAAAACTGGGCCTTCCACGTGTAAAGTGACTTGGTGCTGATCCCTAATCGCTCCGAAACGTCCGCAACTGAGTATCCCCGATCCACAACCTGTGCGACCGCGTCACGCTTAAACTCATCGGTAAATCTAATCCCTGACATCACAGTCTCCTTGCTTCCAAAATTACCAAGCAAGGCGTCTACAAATCTAGGGGCTATTCATACTCCCGCAACCAAATTAATCTAACTGTATTACAATACCTAAAACGGCACTTTCGGGTGGTTTTGCGTTTGTAAGTTCGGTGTGGAAGTAAGCTACTCGCCAATAGTTGGACAGATTTTGGCGCAAAATTAGGCTACTCTCTGCACCTGCTGGTCGGGGTTGGTTGTTTTAATTCTCTGCCAGTAAACCACGGTGGTTGGCCGCCAAGGGCTGAGTGTGGGCGCTTGTGAGTGTAGAACTCGATCCATTTTCTGACGCCCGCCTTCGCTTCGGATCCGCTCTCCCAGGCATGCAGATAGACGCATTCGTATTCAGGAGACCGCCAGAGCCGTTCCATGAAGATGTTGCCGAGGAACCCGCCTTTGCCGTCCATCCACTGCCCGGCAGTGCATGTTTATATGCATGAGAGGGGGTAGATAGGTGATGTTGGCACACCAAACTTGATTGGGCCCACCCGCAGGCCACGCAGCAAGTAGGGATAAATCTTATGGCTCTTTGCGGGTTTGCCGCCTCTCGCACATGCAAGCATGTGTTGCCGGGCAACGGGCGTTCGGCTTTTGGTAGATCGGCATGAGGCCCATCAGCCGCATCAAACGTCTGATCCGTTTCTCATTGACCAGGTTTTCTTCATTCCGCAGGTGCCCTGTCATCCGCCGGCCGACAGGGCACCCGCGCAGCAATGTCCCGACAGGCTGGCGAACGCCATAAAACGGGGTCTCCAACAACGGCTTGTCGATCACCCGCATCAGATCGAGGTTCATCTCAGTCTCAGCTTTTACCTGCTCTTCATCAACTTCCGGGGTTTTTCGGCCACCGCGCTCAAACAGGCCTGAAGCGCCTTCCAGCAAATCCCGTTTTCACTGATGGATCATCGTTGGCTGAACACCGAACCGGCTGGCCAGCTCGCTGACCGTCCCCTCGCCCTTCAGCGCTTTCGGCGCTTACAGCGCGACCTTGGCCTTAAACTCTGGGTGAAGTTGCTTCCGCTTCGACATATCTGATCTCCTTCGTATTGAGGATCAGCAGACTACAAATTGCAGCCTACGCCGGTGTCCGAATTTCGGGAGGTCGCTCAAAGCGATAGGGACAATTCACGACGTGGCAAAGGCGCAACAGGTGAAGACAGGCGGGTAAGGAGCCAACGGCCCTACCGAACCTTGATTATGCCCTCAAATGCTGCACCATGCATATTTCGTCAATATGGGCGGTAAGGAGCCGTTCGCTGCGAAGAACACCGACCAGCCTGCAAACCCGACTTATAAAGATTGGTGCGAGATCCGTTCGACATGCCCGCGCCATTACCTTCCAACTCGCTGAGGTTTCTGTCAGTGGCAATCTGTTCAACCGCACCCTTGCGGCCATCCAGCGGCTACTTGCACTTCCGGCTCCAACATGACGGCGTCAATGGAAAAAACTGAATACAACCGGCTCGATTGGTCTGTCCAAACCAGTGGACATCAGACCAAAAGCCGGGTCGAACTCACCACCAAGTCTAAGGCACTCAATTTTCGCGAGAAGCATCCAGTCACTTGACAGCTTGGACGGGAGTTTTATTATGGCTGGAATTCACATCAACATGCACGAGAAGGCATTCCACTTGGGGAATGTCGGTTATGGAATTTTCCCATGCGAGTTCTCTTTATTCATATTGGACATGACAAGACGGGGTCTTCCTACCTGCAAAGCCATTTTGCCAGAAATCAGAAAACTCTTGCCAAACACGGCTTTACTTACCCGGTTGGGGAAGCGTCACGGCGGGCCGCGGTCAGAGGAATGGCAACCTCAGGAACACAAAACGACAATACGCTGGAGCAACGCTTGGCTGACACTATAGAGACAAATGATGTGTTGCTCAGCTATGAAGGCTTTTTTAATCGTCTCGCGGAACACCCCAATGAGGAAATCGAACGCTGGCAAAGATGGTGCGATACCCTCTGTTTTGACAAGATCAAAGTGTTGCTCTTTGTTAGGGATCCTGTTTCTCACGCCAGTTCAACCTACTTGCAGATGGTACGCGCTGAAGGGCACTATGGTGATCTGGATGCCTATGTTGCGAGGTACAACAGACCGCTAATCGTTTGGAATGTACTGAATACCCTTAAAAAAGCATCCAATATAGATGTCACAGTGCACAGCTATTCCCGCGAAAAATCCAAACTTCTCGAACTTACCCTCAACTGGCTTTCTCCCGACAGAGAAATAGAATTTGACCTCAAGCGACAGGACGAATTGGTCAATCGTGGCATGACCGACGAAGAGGTGATTGTCGCACTACGGGCAAATCGCAGATCTCCTTCGTGGGGATCCAATCTGGCTAAACTATCTCTAGTCCAACGGCCCAAACTGAAGAGCACCCTACTAATCGGTTCTCACGGAGCTCAAGAGGTCATGGTCGCGAACAATCGGCATGCGATGAAAAAGGTCAACGATTTGGTAGGCATCGAAAGTGGATATCAAATCGACTTTCAAGAGCCGCGCCACGCCGAGGCCAATTCTTTGGCGCTGTTCAAAGCATTGTCCCAATTGATGCTCGCAGTCGGAAAACAGAGCTTGCGCCAATTCGCGTCACGCCTGAAAGGGCGCTTAAGGTAGTACAGAATCCACATGCAAGTTAATGTTCGCGACAACAATGTCGACCAGGCCCTCAGGGTTCGGAAGAAATAGCTCCAGCGTGAAGGCGTTTTCCGTGAAATGAAGCTCAAGCAACATTTCGAGAAGCCGTCCGAGAAAATTAGCACGCCAGAAAGCTGAAGAGATCCGCCGTGCCGGTAAGCTGGCACGCAAGAAATTGGAGCGCGAAGGATGAGGCCGTGCATTCCTCGATGCTGAAAAAGAAACCTCCGTTGTCTTGTGGCAGTGGGGGGGGAGGATCAGCAGGCTTTTTGCGTATGGACAGCCCAAGATATCAAAATCCTTAAACCCGCCATTTGCTGCAAATAGCATGAAGGCCCGCATTGGGCCATTCGCGCTTAATCATCTGAAGTGTCGAGTTGAGCAGTTCAGAAAAACGGTCTGAAGCGCTTTGATCGCACGGTAGACATTCGTGCGACGTGCAGCGAATGGCTGGAATCCGCCCACAATGCCGAATTTCTGCGCACAGTGGACATCGGGCTCCGTTCCGGCCAATCGCTGCGATCCAAAGGAAGGTCAGCTATGTTTGAAACATAGCAGTGTCCCAAATTTTACCGTCAGCACTGGCAGCCAATGTGGACGGCGCAGACGATATGCGCCCGACCCTGGCAGGTCGAGCGCTTGAGCATTCGCGGCGATGTAGGGCCGGTGTTTTCCCCTTAACGAGGGTGTCTGAGATCGGCAGGATCAGCGGCGTTGCGTTTAGTATGGAAACGAGGTCTTCGGCAAGTTTGCCGGCATGGTCGCGCCCTGGCTCATCGTGATCCGGCCAGATATCCCAATGCGGTGACCGCATCGGCGCACTTCTCGCTCTCAACCCAAATAATGGGTCGATCACGGGGGGGCTGGGCAATCCGGTCCAGATGATAGATCCGGCGCGACTGAGACGCTTTCCACTCCTCCTTGGTCACATCAAAGGGCAGGAAGAAATTGCCCCTGCCGTAGCCCTCAAACCTGTCGGGAATCAGCACAGGCGCGCCCGTTTTCTTGCTGTACTTTCCCACTGCTGCAACTCGTGCTCGCGGGATGCGTCTGCCATGGTAATCCCGCTAAGATTAGTGGTGTTCATAAGTGGGAATTTCTCGGCAAGATATTTGAGGAGATTTTTGATGAAGACAGCACGATATAGCGACGCACAGATCATGCATTGCCCGGCAATGCATGCCGACATGCACGAGAGGGGGCAACCGGCGCACCTTGGGGGGGGCCTGTGCTTTTTGTATCTGCGCAACGTCAAAGGCTTCGGCTGGAACCACAAACGTGTTTATCCCACTGGCTGACAGGTGAATGCGAAGCAATCGCCGAGAAGCGGATTTACTGCGAGCTGGAACTGAACCTGCGCCCCTATCGGGACATTGCGTTGCAATGCTCTGTCGGTTGACAATCAAGGCCAGGAAGCGCCTGAAGCGGGATAAACCGGAGGCTTTGGCCGTGCCTGACGTGCCAAATCACACATCGCCGATCAACTGGTGGCCTCTCGGAGAATGGTCCATTCGCCTGTCTGGTTATAGATGGGCGGTCGATCAGGACGTTGAACGTTCTGGATGACTTCAATCGTGAGGGTTTAGGTATCGAGGTCGACTTTTCGCTGCCTGCGGAACGGGTTGTGCGCAACTTGAACCAGATCATTGAATGGCGCGGCAAACCGAAGATTATTCGTGTGGAGTTGCCAATGTGTTGCGCCACTGGTTCGAGCAACCATTGGCGACGGGCCGGAATATGTCAGTGCCAAACTAATGACATGGGCCGAAAAACAAGACATTCCCCAAAGGTACTAATATATCTGGCTTCAGCCAAGCCAAACTCAGCGCTGTCGCACGCCAACTCAACGAGCGGCCTAGAAGGACTTTGCAATATCAGACACCAGCAGAGAAATTTGAGGCCTGTGTTGCGTCCACCAGTTGAAACCGCAGGGCAAACAGAGCTTTCGCTGCAGATCCACTAACGGCCGCTCCCAGTTCAGTTCGCGGAAAGGGGAGCGGTGTCAGATAAAGCCTGAACTCATGCCTCTTTGGGTACTAGCGCTGGATGGTGAGCTTAGAATAAGAGCGTGTCTTCAGCCCAGGTGATCCATGATCCGTCGCCTCAAACCAAATTGACATGCTGAAAAATAACACGTTAGCAGAGGTCAGAGCGCGAAAATCTGTGCGGTATTTGTGGAATCCGGGTTAGATCGGCCCTTTTAAGGACATCAACGTGTAATTAGAGTTTTACCTTCTGGATTGCCGTGGCCAGAGCGATAATACGATTCAGTTGCGACGAAATCCGTCCTTGGAACACGCCGAGCTGGGTGATGATGGCAGTCAGTGCCTGGCCTTCAGTTGACATGCGGGCGCTTTCAATTTTACACAATACCCGCGTCAGGCTGAGCCCAAGGAAGTGGCGATGCATCACTTTGCAGGCTGTTAGGATGCGATCTGTTTCCAACTTGACTTCCGTTAGACCGCGGCGTGCGAGGTCACGTTGGCCTGTAACCAGTTTCCCCAGTGCCTTAAGCTCTTCTTGCATATTGATTCCTTGAATGTCGCTCGGTTCTTTTTGCAGTTGGACGTCACATTCGGTCAAGATCCGCGCCATGCATTCAATAAACAAACCGTTGTTTACGGTGTCCTTGATAGCGGAAAAATTGGATTCTTCGCCGAGGACATGGTCTGCAAACCACTCCGACATATCGCGCGACATGGCGCCGTAGTTTTGTGAGAGCACTGTCACTGGCCCACCAGCCGGTTCGATCCGTGAGGCGATGACGCGCATATTGTGAGGGATCGTGCGCATGGCGTCAAATTCCTGCACCAACGCCTCAGTTTCCTGGACCAAATCTCGGGCATTCTTTAGCATATTGCGGAATTCTTTGATCTTTGGATCTGCAGCCGCGCCCAGTCCGGAGTCCCGTGCATTCAATTCTTCTGCAAGCGCATGGGTGGCAAAACTAACGTAGTCCTCGAACCCGAGATCCTGGAGGCGCCCCAGCAGCTGCACGGCGCTGTCTTCGGGGCATAGCCCTTCGTGTTGCTCAGCTTCGAGAAGCGTTGTGTATTCAGCAATGATTGTATCGAACAGCGGGCTGCTCGGTTTGATACGGGCGGACAGAAAACCGTCCTCGCAGGGGACAACCACTGCAAATACCCAATAATATAGCCCATCCGCGGCTTTGTTTTTGACATAGGCCCCTATGGTCTGCCCGGACTTCAGCGCGTCCCAAAACAGATAAAACACACCGCGTGGCATGTCGGGGTGGCGGATGATTTTATGCGGCTTGCCTAAAAGATCCTCGGCTTCGTAATTCGCGACACGTTGGAACACATGGTTATAAGCCTGAATAATTCCTCGGCTGTCGGTGCGAGAGAAAAACACCTCATCCAAGCCGAAAGGAGCTTCGCCAGTTGCGGGGCGGAATTCTTGGCGACGATCATGATATGACAAGTACATATTCCATTATTTGTAGTGTTGGGTGCTAGATCTATTTAGGAGCTTCTTCTTCCGAAACTCTTAACTAATCTTGCCCAAGTGGAACTAAATTTGTCGTTTATTGCCCTTGCCTTACCCTGCGTTCAAGCCTTCTTGCCCCATCTTGCTGCGGCTTCGGTATTCGTTGCACCAGCCAGATGGAATTTTCGGCCCTGGTAGCCGGTTTGACACAGATCTTGGTCTGGTGGACTCCTCGTCCGGTGAGGACTGATCCTGTCAGGGCTGGGTATTTGGCGATTTATGTCATGCCGCGCTCCCCAGCTGTTCCTGACGGAATTCCGCGCCGTCGACCCACATGCGATGCAGTAAAACGGCCAACTTTCGAGCCACCGCAACGACAGCACGGCGTCGACCCTTGGTACGCATCAAACGCATTCCCCAAGACTTAATTTGCGATTGCGCTATACTTCGCATGAGCAGCGCATTGCCCGCCGCATAAAGTGCAGCGCGGACATCACTGTCTCCAGCCTTTGATATGCGGACAGGGTTGTCGTGCCCTCCTGACTGGTATCGCCGGGGAGTAAGTCCAAAATGCGTGCCAACCGTGGGGGATCTTTTGAACCGTGTGGGATCATCGACGGCTGCCTTAAACGTCAGTGCTGCGATGGGGCCAACTCCGGGAACGGTCATCAGTCACAGGCAAACCTCATCCTGACTGGCAGCCTGTTTGACCCGTCGATCAAGCTCCAGATAATCCCGCGACCACCTCTGCCAATCGCGGTGTAGCCATTCAGGACCGCGATGCGCACCTGAACCTCCGCGACCTGTCGGTCGAAGTCGCGGGCCATGCATTGTCCGGCAATGGTTTGCAAGCAAACCATGAGAGGGAGGCGCTGGCCCAGTAGTTCCATGCAATGCATCCATTGCCCGGCAGGGTTATGCGCAGCATGATCCCGAGAGGGCTTGTCTCGACGCGGCTCCGGCGATGATAGCCGCTGCAGTCCCGCCAGATCGCCCGGCCCAGATACTTCGATGCGCGGAGCGCGTCGTTCCTGGCGATGGCGCCAGCGGTGCATGGCTTCCACGGCTGGGCAGTCTTGCGTGGCGGAATGACTGCGGCCGCACCGCGGTCAGCAATGGCGTTGTGACATCTGCGCGTGTCGTATGCGCGAAACGCGCCGTTTGGGGCCACTCGCTGCCCGGCAGCACATGCCTGCATGCGTGAGAGGGGCTGGCGCGCATTCCACTCGCCTTCACCCTCGACCTTGATGCCCGTACTGTCCACTGCCCGGCAGGGCATCGCAACGCGATGTCCCGAGAGGGGATCAGGAGATGCAGCGGCCCCTTTGAGCCGCGATACGGGATGTTCACCGCAAGTGTCTTTCGACGTCGGGACAAGGTACTGAAGTCAGGCACTACCCAATCAAGTCCCGTCAGCAGCAAGAGGCTTTCGACAAAGCCTGTGGTCTGGCGAAGCGCCATCCCGAACAGCACTTTCATCCCCTCTCGGGATATTGCTCCACAATACCCTGCCGGGCAGCGGTCAAACAGGTCTGGATGGCGGCGTCGCTGAATATCCGCGATCGGCCCCTCTTGCCGCAAGGTTTGGCATCCCAGGTCATGTTCGGATCGAACCAGATCGTAAGCGACCCGCGACGCCTCAGCGCCTCATTATAGGCAGTCCGGTTCGTGGTCTTGTAGGTGGGCGATGTCGGTTTGCTCAGGCCCGTCAGCTACCACTCTGGATTCACAACATGAATCCCCCACCAGATTTGTGCAACAGAGCCGTTGAGGCCCTGAAAGAGGCCACTGCATGGCATGGCACGCCCGAGATAATGAACAGCGATCATCCGCGAATTTCCGGATCAAATATCGTGGCCTGCACTAATACGACCTGTCCTGACTAAGTTGGCAGCTAAGGGCGCAGATGCCCGACCTTGACCAGAATAGTGGTCTCTAATTCGACATGGGGGTCGTGTTTGCTCATATGCGGGCTTCTGATCCAGCTGCCCGCCGGATAACGGCCATGTTCGTCGATAAACTCACCGCTGATGACAAATATCTCTTCGCCGCCGACATGGCTGTGGGGCAGAAAATGGGTGCCAGCCGGCCAATGCACCAATGCGGTAGACGCGCCCCTATACTCATGCAGCGGCATGACACGCAAATCGCCATGCCCCTGCATCCATTCTGCATCGCCGGTATTGAAAGCGATCTGTTGAGAATCGCCCGGCTGGAACTGGTTTAGCTTGACCAGCAAGGTGCAGCCCTGTGCGCTGTAAGGCGCATGGCTGCTGCCTTTTGGGTTTCGGATATAGGTGCCAGCCGGGTAATCACCATTTTCATCTGAAAACACCCCCTCCAGCACCATGATTTCCTCACCATGAGGATGGCTGTGGGAGGTAAAGCTGGTGCCCGGTTCATAGCGGACTATGCTGGTGGCGTGGCCGTGCTCAGCACCTTCCCGGGCCAAGGGTTTGCGCCACACACCCTTGCTTGGGCTTTCCTGCCAAGGATGGTTTTTTGTGTCGATGACCACTCGGTCTGCAAAATCCATATTATACATCGGATTTGTCCCGTTCTGTTGTTGTTGACGTCGGGCCACAGCAAATTTGACCACCAATATTGCCAGCCCGGTTGGCGACCCCAATCGCCGCAGCGGCTGTGGATTTGACTTGTAAAATGCGCGTCATGTCAGTTTCCTCTGTCCACCAGATTGCTTGATGTCACAGAGATATGGGCTGCACGGTTCATTCTCAAATTGATTTAAAAAATGTTATTGATAGAGTTTGTGAATTAGTCTGTCTGCCATTTGGCCGCGATGTTGGTGCCAGCCAGCTTTTGGCAAATGTTCATTGGGCGTTAGATCACAGGCTGACAGTAAGATACTGACGGCATGCAGCCGACCAAAATAGAAACCGGGGAAGGGGGCGACGTGAATCTTTCGCACATTAAATTTGTGGTGATGACGGCGGAGCTGAAATCCTTCAGCAGAGCGGCCGAGGTTTGCCATGTGACGCAACCAACCCTTTCCAACGGCGTGTCCAAACTGGAGGAAGCACTTGGTGGAAAACTATTTACCAGAACAACCAGAGCCGTAAGCGTGACCGCATTTGGTGAAATGCTGATGCCGATGATGGCGTCGCTGCTGCGGCTTGAGGCGGAAATTCAGCAAAGCGCCAGTGAATTCACCAACCCGCAAACCGTGGTTCTGAAAATCGGAATGTCACCTTTGGTCAGCACCAGATTGATCACGCCGCTGATCAATTCGTTCAAGGCAAAAAACGCCAAGCACGACATTTTGTTGATCGAGGAGAACCTGACTGTCCTGAATGAGAAATTGAAAAGCCGGGAGCTCGACCTGATCCTGGTGCCCGCAATCAAAAAAGTGGCCGACAAGAACAGTGCCTCGCTGTACGAGGACGACCTGTTTCTGATCAACGACCAACCAAGTTCCAACCAGGCGATAATTCCCGTTGAAGCGGTCCGCGATCAGATTTTCGTAATGGTGCCAGACTCTTGCGGGCTTTCTGAAATCACCCGGTCGCTGCTGCGCACCACGCGAAAAGAGATCAAAGAATACCAAGGCAAAGCACTGAGTTATCAGGTTTTGGCGGAGTGGGCATCTAGTGGGTTGGGCTCGGCTGTATTGCCCAGAAGCAAAATCCCTGCACATATTCCCAAACAACAGATCTGCAAGTCAGGTGAACCCGCACGGATATCATTTGAGGCCAGATGGTCGTTCGCTGACAGCGTACCGCTTAAGCGGCTGATACAGCATTTCAAAGATAACATCGAAAACACTTTGACTGGAATGGCCGACTGATTTTGGACTGTCACAAACGGCCGATGCCCGGAGTTACAAT
This sequence comes from Parasedimentitalea psychrophila, assembly GCF_030285785.1. NCBI lineage: Bacteria > Pseudomonadati > Pseudomonadota > Alphaproteobacteria > Rhodobacterales > Paracoccaceae > Parasedimentitalea > Parasedimentitalea psychrophila. The sequence goes on from NZ_CP127247.1 coordinate 3,897,569, forward strand.
ATATCGGGTTGCTCCGGCTAATCAGAATATGGGCACTGGCAGTTCAATGCGGCCATCACCGGCGATCCGCCAGGTCCGCGGGGACCGGCGCAGCGCTGACGTTTATTTACAACCCATGTAATCATCACTACCAACGCAAACAGCCCCCCTGAGACCATAAAGGTGACGTCGTGAGCGCAACAGAGAGCCAGATCCTAGACTATCTAAAGGTCACTTTGAATGCCCAGGTTTCGTCGGCCTCAAAGTATGTTGCGCTGTCCAATGCGATAAAACTGGCGGTCGAAGAAAAAATTCTACCGCCGGAATCAAATCTGCCCAGTGAGCGCAAAATGGCAGATTTTCTGGGTGTCTCCAGAATAACGGTTCGCAATTCCATCAACGCGCTGGCCTCTGCAGGAACACTTGTTCGCCGCCAGGGGGCCAAGACATCGGTTGCCAACAAAGTCAGAAAAAACATCTCCAACCTGATTGGCTTCTCTGAGGACATTCGATCGCGAGGCATGCGTCCGGGCATGAGAGTGCTGCGGGCAGAGACCGCAAAGCCGACCGATCTGGAACGGGAAAAGCTGCAACTGAACGATGGCGAAGAGGTTGTCAGGATGCACCGCATCAGACTTGCCAACGATCGGCCAATAGCCATTGAGGTCGCGGTGCTGCCTCTTTCTGTTGTTAAATCGCCGGACGCATTGGGCCCCTCGCTCTATGCGTCACTGGATGCAATGGGGGTGCTTCCCGACAATGGTATCCAGAGGATCTCGGCAGAAACATTGAATGCGGTTGACGCTGAATTGCTCGAAACCAGACCCGGCACTCCCATTCTGGTTGTAGAAAGATGCTGTAAGACAGTCGACGGTAAGCCCATCGAATATACGATAACTCAGTATAACGCCGAAATTTTTGACTTTGTGAATGAGCTTCAGCGGTAAGACCAGTTTATAACCAGTTGACAGCTGGTCATGAACTGGTAACTATCCTCCATAAGTGTCTAAGGGGGGATATGCTGAAATTTCTTGAAAATCAGCTGATAGTGTCATGTCAGCCGTGTACTGGCGGACCGATGGACCGGCCTTCCATTGTCGCGGCACTGGCCTGCGCCGCCGTTGAGGGGGGCGCCACAGCTGTTCGCGTTGAGGGCATCCGCAACGTTGAGGCGGTCCGTGCCGCCTGTGACGCTCCAATCATTGGCATCGTCAAAGTTGACCTGGCAGACAGCCCGGTTCGTATCACACCCTTCACCCAGAATATCCGTGATTTGACCGCCGCAGGATCAGATATCATCGCATTGGACGTGACCGACAGGCCACGCCCGGAGCGGCTTGAGGATCTCTTTCAGGCGATCAAATTTTGCGGGGTGCTGTCGATGGCGGATTGTTCCTGTCTGGCAGACGGGGAGGGCGCCCTTCGATTTGGGGCGGACATTCTGGCGACCACAATGGCCGGTTACACAACACCCCACACGGCGCCCGAACCTGATTTGGAACTGGTTGTCAAGCTGGCTGCTTTAGGGAGGTTTGTCATTGCAGAGGGCCGCTACAATACCCCGGCGCTGGCCGCAGCGGCGCTGGCCGCGGGGGCAAATGCAGTTGTTGTGGGCTCGGCC